>DATFFO010000263.1:0-10273 GCA_035250025.1 Acidimicrobiia bacterium | reverse complement strand
TCGCTCGACCAGGGCCTCGACCAGACCCCGGGTGAGTCGATACTTCCCCTCCGCCGGCTGGTAGGGGTCGGTGTTGGTGCCCATGGCGACGAGTTCGCCCGCCCAGCGTCCCGGAGCGGTCTCGGCTCGGGCCAGCTCGATGGCGTTCGTCTTGACGACGATCTCCGAGTCGAAGTCGGTCCCGGTATTGAACCCCAAGAACTCGTGGGTCGGCCGGGCGAAGCAATATACGCACGAGTGGCTGCATCCCCGGTAGGGATTGATCGTCCAGTTGAAAGGGAGGCCGTTGGCCGGCACCCGATTGAGGATCGTCTTGGCTTCGACCTCGTGGAAGGTGAGTCCGCGATATTCGCCCCGGCCGGGGACGCGCCGCCCTAGCTCGAAGAGGCCACCTTCCGCGGGCGCCGTCCACCTGAGATCGCTCATCGACCGACCATATCGAACACCCGTTCGCTACGCAAGAGGGAGGACCGGAATCAGGACGGGAGGGATAAGGTTGGACGGGAAGAACGAAAGGATCCCCATGCCCAACGCCGTCATCGTGGATGCGGTCCGCACGCCTGCCGGACGCCGCAACGGGAAGCTCAAGGACATCCACCCCGTCGACCTGGCGTCCATTCCTCTCCAGGCCCTCGTCGAGCGCAACGACCTCGACCCCGGGTTGATCGAGGACGTCATCATGGGCAACGTCTCTCAGACGGGGGAGCAGGCCTACAACGTCGGGCGCAACGCCGCCCTCGCCGCTGGCTACCCCGAAGAGGTGGTCGGGGTGACCATCGATCGACAGTGCGGTTCATCGCAACAGGCGGCCCACTTCGCCGCCCAGGGGGTCATGGCCGGGGCCTACGACGTCGTCGTGGCGGCCGGGGTCGAGTCGATGACCCGGATCCCGATGGGTATAACCGCCCAGCAGGGTCCCGGCGTCCCCTTCGGTCCGAAGATGCTCGAGCGGTACAACCAGGGGCTCGTCCCCCAGGGCATCTCGGCCGAGTTGATCGCCGAGAAGTGGAGCCTCAGCCGCCAGGAGCTCGACCAGATCGGCCTCGATTCCCACCAGCGTGCCGCCCGCGCCACGAACGAGGGGCGCTTCGAGTCCCAGATCGTCCCTGTCGAGATCGCCACCGAAGCCGGCGGCCGCGAGACGATGACCGTCGACGAGGGGATCCGTTGGGACACCTCCCTCGAGAAGCTCGCCGCTCTCCAGCCCGCTTTCAAGCCCGATGGCGTGGTCACCGCCGGGAACTCCTCGCAGATCTCCGATGGGGCCGCTGCGGTCCTCATCATGACCGAGGTCAAGGCCGAGCAGCTCGGGCTGGAGCCGCTGGCCCGGTTCGTGTCGTTCTCGCTGGCCGGCGTCGACCCGGTCACGATGCTGACCGGGCCGATCCCGGCGACCAGCAAGGCGCTGGAGAAGGCCGGTCTCACCGTCGATGACATTGACCTGTTCGAGATCAACGAGGCCTTCGCCTCCGTGGTGGGCGCCTGGCGGATCGAGCACGGTGGCACCGACACGGAGGCCCTGTGGGAGCGCACCAACGTCAACGGCGGCGCCATCGCCCTGGGCCATCCGCTCGGCGCCTCCGGAGCCCGCCTGCTCACGACCCTCGTCCACGAGCTGGTGCGGACCGGCGGGCGCTACGCCCTGCAGAGCATGTGCGAGGGCGGCGGCATGGCAAACGGCACCATCATCGAACGGATCTGAGCTTCTCTTGGGGGAGATCGGACTCGTCCAGATCCTGATCGCCCTGGGTCTCGGGGTCCTCATCTGGGTGGCGAGCATGAAGGTCCTGCGCATGCTCGCCACGCCGCCGCCTGAGGTCGATCCCGCCGACGTGGTCGAGGTGGAGGAGCAGGACTATCGCTGCTCGGTGTGCGGCACCGAGGTCACGTTGCGGGTGGCCAACGTCGCCGAGATGTCCCCTCCCAGGCACTGCCGGGAGGAGATGGATCCGGTGTGGCGCCCGGGCAGGCACCTGCGCGATTGAGCTTGTGAAACACACGCGTGTAGTTCCGCACAGGCTGTGGACAAGTCCGTGGATAACTCATAGTTGGCACCCCGGACACCAGTAGGTGATTCGGGCCGGTTCGCCCACCCATCCCGCCACGATCTTGGTGCCGCAACGCAGGCAGGGCCATCCTTCCCGCTCGTACACCCACAGGGCTGCACGCCCCGCCGTCGAGCGGTCGATGCGATGGGCGTTGGGGAGCATGAGACGACGCGCCCGCTCCGCCAGGGCATCGCGGGTGGCGGAATCCACCGTGCTCATGGTTCGGGCGGGCTCGATCCCCTCCGCGAAGAGCGTCTCGCATTTGTAGACGTTGCCGACGCCGGCCAGCACCCGTTGGTCCAGGAGGAAGTCGGACACTGTCCGGTCACCCGGATACAGCGACGCCTGGTGGCGGAATCGCTCCTCGTCGAACTCGGGCGCCAGCACATCTGGTCCGAGGCGCCGCAACTCGTGGTCGATCACCTTGCGCCGGTCGACCTGGACGGTAGGAGCCGCACGCACCGTGACCGCACCCGCCTCGGTTCCCAGCACGAGACGGACCCCGGGACCGTCGGCGGCGGAGCCAAGTGTGACCCGACCCGGCATCCCCAGATGGATGTGAATGGTCAGCCCGTTGTCGAGATCGACGAGCAGGTGCTTGCCGAGAGTCCTCACCCCGTCGACGGTGGCTTCCAGCAACAAGGCCGAATGGCGGCGCACGTCCGGTGCCGATCCGCTCACGGCGGTCAGGGCGCGGCCGACGAGGACCGGACGAATGCGATCGGCCGCCAACGTGTATGTGTCGCCCTCGGGCAACAGCCCTCCTGACTTCCGACCGGACATCTCGAATTACGCTGGCCCCATCATGCCTGAGTCCAAGCGCAGGAAACCGAAGTCGGTGGGACCCACGCCCTCGAGGCACGTGGCCGCCAAGGAGAAGGACCCCAGCCCGCAGTGGTATGTGGCGCTGATGACGGCCCTGATGGCGCTGGGGGTGATCCTGGTGCTGGGCAGGTTCGTCTTCCAGACGGAGCAATGGGTGCTCCTGATCGGTCTCGTCCTGATCTCGGCCGGATTCATCATGACGACCAATTACCGGTGAAGATCCTCGTCCTCGACAACTACGACTCGTTCACCTACAACCTCGCCCAATACCTCGGCGAACTGGGGGCGGACCCCGAGGTGGTGCGGTCAGACGCCATGACACCCGAGAGGGCCGAGAGAGAGGGCTACGAGCGCATCGTGATCTCACCGGGTCCCGGACGTCCCGAGAACGCCGGCTACTCCCAGGAGTACGTGACCCACTTTGCTGAGCGCCTGCCCATCCTCGGCGTGTGCCTGGGACACCAGGCGATCATCACGGCCTTAGGGGGTGACGTCGACCTCGCTCCCGAGCCGCGTCACGGCAAGACGTCGCAGGTCCGCCACGACGGGCTTGGAGTCTTCGCCGGTCTCTCCGACCCCTTCGAGGCCACCCGCTATCACTCCCTGGCCGCCTCCAAGGTTCCGGCGTCGCTCGAGGCGTGCGCCTGGTCCGAGGAGGGGGTCGTTCAGGGGGTCCGCCATCGGGATCTCCCCATCCATGGTGTCCAGTTCCACCCAGAGTCGGTCATGACCACGGAAGGCAAGGCCCTCCTGGCCAACTTCCTCGCCCTCTAGACCGAAGACGGAAGACGGAAGATGGGGTACAAGTCTTGGGAGCGGCTGCCCCCTACCCCACGCCTCCGGCGCGGGGCCCCCTTCCCCCTCTCGCTTCGCTCGTGGGGGACAACCGATCGCTGCCGTCCGGCGAGATCTTCCGACTTCCGACTTCCGACTTGGTTAGCCGCCGGTGGTTGTGGAGGTGGTGGGGGGGACCGTCGTGCTTGTCGTGGGTGGCGTTGTTGTGGTCGTCGTGGTGCTCGTGGTCGTGGTTGTGGTCGTGGGCGGGGTTCGGCCCAGGGTCACGGTGATCACGTCGCCGGGGAGCGCGGTGGCGTTTGCGGCCGGGAACTGGCCGACCACGCGACCGTCGAGCGCCGGGTCGTCTACTTGCTCGGTGGCGTTCGAGATGGAGATCCCCAGCCCGAGTTCGTTGAGTTGGGCCTCGGCGGCGTCCGGGTCCAGGCCGAACAGGTTGGGGATAGTCACCGGCTCGGGGCCGAGCGAGACGATCAGCTTCACGGAGTCGCCCACCTCGAGGGTCTCGCCCGCCACCGGTTCCGTCCCGATGACCACCCCGCGGGGCACCTCGGGGTCGTGCTGCTCCTGGACGGTGAAGCGAAGCCCCTCTTCCTGCAGCCGGGCGATGGCGTCTCGTTCGGTCAGCCCGCTCAGGTCCTCCAGGTCGACCGTTTGCGGTCCCTCTGAGATCACGAGATCTATTGGCGAGTCGGCGCCGGCCAATATGTTGGCGGGGGGGCTCTGCTCGATCACTTCGCCGGCCGGGGCCGGGTCCGGGCGCGTCGTCACGTTGCCGACCGTGAAGCCGGCGTCGTCGATCGCCTCGCGGGCAGCACCCTCGTTCATGCCGATCAGGTTGGGAACCGACAGTTCGGCTCGCCCCGAGGACACGAAGAGCGTGATCCTGCTGTCAGTGGCCACTTCCGTCCCGAAAGGAGGGTCGGTGCGGATCGCCCTCCCCTGTTCGATCTCGTCGCTGGCTTCCCGCTCGATGGTGGGGACGAGCCCGGCGTCCTCGAGGCGTTGCACCGCCTCCTCCTCGGGCACATTCGTCACATTGGGGACGGCCACCATCGTCGGGTCGTCGTCGCTGCCGAGAGCCTGGAACAGGAAGAAGACGAGCACCACGAGCAGCCCGAGAAGGCCGAACGCGGTGAGGATGAACGGCAACTGGGACCGCGGCTCGTCCTCGAGTTGGCGGTACACCTCGTCGGGTGGGGCGGTGGCCGGGGGCACAGAGACGGGGGTAGAGATGATGCGGGTCGAGGCGTCGGGGTCGGCGAGGTTCCCCGGGACCGCCACCAGCGGGGGCGGAGCCGACGGCGTCTGCCCCCGGAGGACGGCCACGAGGTCGGCGCGCATGTCCTCGGCGCTCTGATAGCGCCCGGCCGGGTCCTTGCGGAGCGCCCGCATCACGACAGCGTCGAGTTGAGGCGAAACGTCGGGGTTGAGGGTGGACGGAGGGGCGGCGTCGGTGGAGACGTGCTGGAAGGCCACCGACACCGGACTGTCCCCCTGGAAGGGAGGTCGCCCGGTCAGCATCTCGTAGAGGACGACACCGAGCGAGTACACGTCGGAGCGGGCGTCGGCGGTCGCCCCCTGGGCCTGCTCCGGAGAGAAGTAGGTGGCCGTGCCGATCACCGAGCCGGTCCGGGTCAGCTCCTGGGAGTCGTCCCACGCCCGGGCGATGCCGAAGTCGGTGACCTTCACGGTCCCGTCGGTGGCGAGCAGGATGTTGCCCGGCTTGATGTCGCGGTGGACCAGGCCGGCGCGATGCGCCACGGAGAGGGCGGCCGCCACCTCGGAGGCGATCTCAACGGCCCGGCGCGGGAGGAGGGCGCCTTCGGAACGGAGGACCTCGCGCAGCGACCGACCCTCCACCAGCTCCATGACGATGAAATAGGTGTCGCCGGCCTCGCCCCAGTCGTAGATGCCGACGATGTTGGGATGGCTGAGGTTGGCGGCCGCCTGCGCCTCGCGGCGGAACCTCTTCACGAAGGCGTCGTCGGAGGAGTACTGGGAGTGGAGCATCTTCACCGCCACCCGTCGTCCGAGCAGCGTGTCCTGGGCCTGATAGACGTCGGCCATCCCGCCCCGGGCGATGTGGGACGAGAGGTGATATCTATCGGTCAAGGGGCGCGGGGCGTCCATCAGACTCCTAAGGATTGTGCGAAATGATAGGGATCACCCCCGACTTTCCAGCCATTGGGCGATCAGGTCGCCGGCCACCGGAGCCGCCACGCGGCCGCCGGTGTCGCTTTCGCCGGTCTCGGCCTGAGGTTCGAACATGACCGCCAGGGCGATCGTGGGATCCTCCATCGGAGCGAACCCGATGAACCACGGGTACGAGGCACCCTCCGGCGCCGAAGCCGTTCCCGTCTTACCCGCCACTCTGACGCCGGGAACGGTGGCGGCGGTTCCCGTTCCTTCAGTGACCACCCGTTCCATCATCTGGGCGAGCACCGAGGCGGTCTCGGGTCCCATCGCCTCCCCCAACGCTTCCGGCTCGGTGACTTCCACGGCGTTGCCGTCGGCGTCGAACAACTGGTCCATCAAGTAGGGCTGCATCACCGTGCCCTGGTTGGCGATGGCGGCGGCCACCATCGCCATCTGGAGGGGGGTGGCGCGCACGTCACGCTCACCGAGGCCGCTCTGGGCCAGGGCGGCGTCGTCGTCGGCGAGGGTCTCGGTGGGGAAGGCGGACTCGGCGACCTGCCAGGGGAACTCGAGTTCCTGGTTGAAGCCGAGGCCCTCGGCGACGATTCCGATGTCCTGGGCGCCGACCTGAATCGACAGGTCGGCGAACACGGTGTTGCAAGAGCGGACGAAGCCCCGCAGCAGGGTCACGGTGGTCCCGTCACCGCAGAGCCCGCCGCCGAAGTTGGAGATGGTGGCCGTGGAGCCGGGAAGCTCGAAGACCGGCGGGTCGTCGAAGGTTGTCTCCGGATCGGCGATGCCGACGTCGAGGGCGGCCGCGGTCACGATCGTCTTGAAAGTAGATCCGGGCGGGTAGAGCTCGCGCGTCGCCCTGTCGGCGAGGGGCCGTTCGGGGTCGTCGAGCAGCGTCTCCCAGTTGGCGGCTGCCTCGGCCGTGTCGAGCAGATGGGGGTCGAACGAGGGGGTCGAGACCATCGCCAGCACCGCACCCGTGCGCGGATCGAGGGCCACCACGGCCCCCGACCGGTCGCCGAGCAACTCGTACGCGGCCCGTTGCAGTTCGGCGTCCAGGGTGAGGCGGATGCTCTGGGGCCGCAGGTCGCGTCCCAGGATGGCCGAGATGAGGTCTGAGAACGTGAGATCGCGGCGGCTGCGGAGTTGGTCCACGAAGGCTCGCTCCAGGCCGGCGTCGCCCACTACCTGGGATGTGTAGCCGATCACGTGGGCAAACGCCTCGCCTTCGGGATAGACCCGGGTGAACCGGCGGGGATCCTCAGTGTCGGGCACCGACTCGGCCAGGGTGGTGCCGTCGGAAGCGACGATGACCCCGCGCTCCTTCCCGGCCTGGGCGATGGCGGCTCGGGTGTTGCGGGGGTCGTTGCGATAGGTGTCGGCCGCCACAGCCTGGATCCAGGTCACGGCCCCCAAGAGGACAATCAGGCAGACGAAGAGACCGAGGGCGAGCCGGCGGATCGGGCCGTTCACGCCCGCTCCTCATGGCTGACCCGCTCCAGCAGGGCCAACACCAGGAAGTTGCCCACCAGGGCGGAGCCACCGTAGGACATGAAGGGGAGGGTGATGCCGGTGAGCGGCAGGACCCGGAGGACGCCGCCGATGATGAGGAACGTCTGCAGCCCGATCACGAAGGCCAGGCCGGCGGCGAGGAGGGTGCGGAAGCGGTCCCGGGCGCGGAGGGCGATTCCGAAGCCGGCCGCCAGGAAGAGGGCGAAACACAGGAGGACGGCGACTGTCCCCGCCAGTCCCAACTCCTCACCGACGGCGGCGAAGATGAAATCGGTGGCGGCGTTGGGGATCAGGGTGGGCTGGCCCAAGCCGGGCCCCGACCCAGAGAGGCTGCCCGTGCCGAGGGCGAAGATGCCCTGGGCCACCTGGTAGCCGGTGTCGGCATAGTCGCGGAACGGGAACAGCCACGCCTCGACCCGCCGCTGGACATGGTCGAACATCGACCAGGCGGCAAAACCTCCCCCCAGCGCCAGCAGGCCGCCGGTCACGAGATATCCGGCCGCCCCGGTGGCGCCGTAGAGGAGTGCGGCGAACGTGATGAAGAGGAGCAGCGACGCCCCCAGGTCGCGCTGGTAGATGAGGATCAGGAGGCTCCCGCCCCAAACCGCCACGAGGGGGAGCAGTTGGCGGGGCTCGGGAATCGAGATCGGTCCCACCCGCCGAGAAACGCCGGTGAGGGCGGCCTGGCGGTCGGCGAGGAAGGCGGCGAGGAACGCCACGAAGAGGACCTTGGCGATTTCGGCCGGTTGGAAGTGGAGCTCTGTGAGGCCGACGTCGAACACGATCCACAGGCGGCTGCCGTTCTGGGCGAGGCCCCTGATCGGAAGGGGGCCGCTCGAGGGGAGGTTGGGAAGGAGGAGAAGGGCCACGGCCGCCATGAGCATCAGGTTGCGGTAGCGCCGCAGGAAGGAGAGGGCGTGGCGGGAGAGGATGGCCAGGAGGAGCGACGCCACTCCAGCGGCGATGAGCAGCCACCATCGCTGGAGCCCGGCCCGTTCGGGTGAGAGGCGGTACACCATCATGAACCCGATGGCGGCGAGGATCGTCACCGGGGGGAGGAGCAGCGGGCTGGCGTCGGGTGCCCACGCCCTTATCGCCATGTGGAGGCCCCCGAAGGCGATCAGGAACACGAGGAACGTGAGGCCGACTTGGGCGCCGATGGAGTCGCCCTTGGCGAAGTCGACAAGGGCGACTCCGAACGAGGCCATGGCAGAGCCGACCAACACCAGCACGGCCTCGGTGGTGCGCGTCATGACGGTGGGCGGTCATCGGTCTTCGGTGCCCAGACCGATGACCGACAACTGAGAACAGGCGGCAAGTTCACGAATCCCCTGGTAGAGCCGGGCGTTGGCTACTCGACGTCGATCACCAGCACGGTGATGTTGTCGTGGCCCCCGGCGGCGTTGGCGGCTTCGACGAGACCCCAAGCGGCCTCTTCGGCGGAATCGGCGGCGAGACGCTCGGCTATCTCGCGGTCGTTGATCATGGCGTTCACTCCGTCGGAACAGAGCAGATAACGATCACCGGGCATGAGCGGTTCCTCGAATTCGTCGACAAGGAGATTCTGGGTGAGGCCCAGGGCGCGGGTGATCATGTTGCGCTGGGGATGATTCATCGCCTCCTCGGGACTGAGACGACCGGCGGCGACGTACTCGGCGGCGACCGTGTGGTCCTCGGTGAGCTGGCGGAGGCTCCCCTCCCTGAGCAGGTAGGCGCGCGAGTCGCCGACGTGGGCGAAGCGAGCCATGCCGTCGGCGCCCAACTCGACCAGTGTCATCGTGGTACCCATGCCGGCCAGGTCCGGATGCTCGGAGACCTCGAGGAGGATGGCGTTGTTGGCGCCCAGAACCCGTCGCCCCGGGCTGCCGACGATGTCGCGGGCGGTCTCGACTGCGATGCGTGAGGCGACCTCACCGGCGATGTGGCCGCCCATGCCGTCGGCCACCATCAGGAGCGCCGGACCCTCGCTGCTCCCCGAGCTGTCGGGGAACACGGCATCCTCGTTGTTCGAACGCACCAACCCGGTATGGGTGGCGCATGCCCATTGGTACCTCACCGTACCTCCATGACCGTCTTGCCGACCTGGACGGCATCACCCCGCCGCAACTCGGTCGGCGCTGTCACGCGCCGACCATTCAAATACGTTCCGTTCGTGCTCCCCAGGTCGTGAAGGGTCAAGCCACCCTCCTGCGCCACGAGTCGCAGGTGGAACTCCGAAGCATACGGATCCTCTATGACGATGTCTGCCTCGTCGCTCCGACCCAGGACGGTGGCGTCGGTGACGGTGAAGTCGAGGCCGGCCTGGGTTTCCGATCGGACGACCACGACCTTGGTGCCGCGGCGCTTGCGGCGGTCGGCGTGGATGCCGAGATGGGTGGCGATGCCCCGGGCTACCTGCCACACGAAGAGGTAGACGAGGCCAAGGAAGATGAGCCGCAGCAGGGCGAGGATGATGTCGGGCATGAAGTCAGACGATCTCGAAGCGGAAGGAGCGGCCGGCGAACTTCACCATGGAACCGGGGGTCAACTCGGTCGGATCGGAATGGACGCTCGTGCCGTCCACCACCGTGCCGTTGGCGGAGTGTAGATCGGTGACCCACACCGAGCCGTGTCGGCGCACGATCTCGGCGTGGACGCGCGACACCTCGTCGTAAGGAAGGACGACGTCACACTCGACGGATCGCCCCGCCCAGAGGCGGTTGTTGTTGAGGTCGACCTTGATCGGCCCCGACAGGCGTCCCCAGGGATGCCGCGAGCCCTTGCGCACCTCGAACTCGCAGCGGATGGAGCCGATGGGCACATCGGGATTGAGGCGCACGTTCACGTACGTCGGTCCCGGGAGCCGCCACCCCTCCTCGGCGGCGTGGGCCTCGTAGGCCTCGGCCAGGACCAGGGACAACGACGCCGGCGGGAGATCGAGGTCCTCGGGACTCATGGTGACC
>DATFFO010000262.1:0-9640 GCA_035250025.1 Acidimicrobiia bacterium | reverse complement strand
AGGCCGTTCCTGACGCGCGATGGACGCGCGATGGAAACCGGTCCCAAACAGGCAGGCCGCTCCGGAGAGCGGCCTGACCTGGGGCTCTGAGTCGGGACGGCGGGATTCGAACCCACGACCTCAGCGTCCCGAACGCTGCGCGCTACCAAGCTGCGCCACGTCCCGATTGAGTCAGTGTAGTGGCGCGGCGGCGGCGGTAGAAAGGGCGGCGGCGCGCAACTCCTGGCCGGTGAACGGCTTGACCACGGCGGCGTCGGCGCCGGCCCGGTGGGCGATGAAGAGGTCGGCCTCCCGATCGAGCAAAAGAACCGTGTGGAGGGAGCCGATCTCGCCGTTGTCGGCGGCCGCCTTCAGGGCACGCACTACGGCCATTCCGCCCATCGAGCCGACCTGGAGGTCTATCACCGCCACCTCCGACGAGTGCTGGAGGGCGGCTTCCACGACGAGGTTGGGATCGGCGACGCGGTTGATGACGGTCCCGCGATCGGTAAGGGAGGCCCGGACGTCGTTCTCGACCCACACGGCATCCGTCACAAGGAGGACGCTGGGTCCGGTCGTTGGCATGGGCGCGACGATAGCCGTCCGATATCGAGTCCTTACCCGGCCTCCCTATCATTCGGCCACGGTGCGCCGTCTCCGTCTCCTCGCCTTCATCGTGCTCCTGGTCGTCCCTTCCCTGGCCCGCGGCCAGGCAGACGACCCGGGTCGGGCAGATGTGATCGATGTCTCAGGCCCTCTCGACGGCCAGGCCGTGGCCTTCATCGCCGAGACCATCGAGCGCTCCGCCGACCAGGGTGCCGAGGTGGTGATCATCCAGCTCGACTCGCCCGGTGTCGTGGCGAACGACAGCGAGTGGCGAAACCTGATGACCCTGGTCGGCGGACCGCCCGTTGCCGTCGTCGCCTGGGTCGGGCCGGCACCGGCCGTGGCCTACGGCGGGGCCTTCCAACTGGCTATCGCCGCCCATGCCACATTCGCCGCCCCCGGGGTGGAGATCGGGCATGCCGACCCGACCTTCATCGCCGACCGGTCTCTCGCCTCGGTGTTAGTCCCTGTGGGCCTCCATGACCAGACCGTGACCGTCGAGACACCGATCGACGGTGTCGTCGACGAGGTGGTCCCGGCCATCCAACAGGTCATCGGGGCACTCGATGGCGCCGAATTCCAGGTGGGCGAAGAGTCCCGCACACTCGAGTTGAGCGAAGGCACCGAGGTCGTGTTCCACAAGCCGGGCTACTGGGCCCGGTTCCTCCGCCTGGCCGTCACGCCGGAGGCGGCGTTCATGTTCCTGGTCGCCGGACTGACCGTGGCGGCGTTCGAGTTCTTCGCCATCGGTCCTGGAATCGCCGCCGCCGTGGCAGCGGCGTCCCTGTTTCTCGCCTCCTACGGCATTGCCACCCTGCCGGTGCGATGGTGGGCTCTGGCTCTCGTGGGGCTGGGGTGGTGGGCGATGACGGATTCGTACCAGCGGGGCAGCGTGGCCGTATTGACGGGACTGGGAACGGTCCTGATGCTCATTGGGGGCCTCTTCTACGTCGACGGTGCCCCCCAACTCACCGTCAACCCGGTCGTGATCGCCGTCATCGTGCTGGTGGTTCTTTTCTTCTACGCCATCGCCATGCCCACTGTGGCCCGGTCGCGCTTCAGCACAAGGACGATCGGTCGCGACCACCTCGTCGGGAGCAGGGCCACTGCCCTCGTCGATTTCGGCCCGGACGGCGAAGTCGACATCGCCGGAGCCCGATGGCGGGCATCGGCGCATCGCGAGGCCGGTATTCGCCAGGGAGATGTAGTGCGAATCGCCGAGGTCGACGGGCTGGTCCTCGAGGTCGAGCCGCTTGCTCCAGACGCACCGGAAGCTCGCGAAAATCAGGCTTAAGCCCTTCCAACATTTCCCTGGCGAATGCTGGGATGCAGGGTTAGGTTGCGGTGCTGTCGGCTCTGCGAGGAAGGAAGAACGACCTTGTCACCAGACGATTGGCAACTCCGGGCGCTGTGTCGCGGCAACCACGCACACCTTTTCTTCCCACCATCGACATTCGAGCGAAAAGACGACCGGGAGCGACGCGAGGTCCGTGCCAAGGCGATCTGCAACGTCTGCCCGGTTCAGGCAGAGTGCTCCGCCTACGCCCTCACCATCCGGGAGCCGTTCGGCATCTGGGGAGGACTCACCGAAACCGACCGCAAGGAGTTGTTCGCCGCCTCGGCTGCTCGCTGAGGGGCGTCAAACCGCCACGGGCTCAGCTATTGAGGGCGATCCAGATGCGGTCGGGAGTCAGCGGCGTGTCAAGGTGACGAACGCCTGAGAGGCGGAGGGCGTCGTGGACCGCGTTCACCACCGCCGGCCCTGATCCAATCGTCCCGGCCTCGCCGATCCCCTTGGCGCCGAGGGGGTTCTGGTCGGTGGGCGTCTCGGTGTGGGCGATGTCGACCATCGAGAGGCCGGTAGAAGTGGGGATCAGATAGGTCGTGAGATTGGCGGTCAGCGGGTTGGCATCGTCGTCGTAGCGCACCTTCTCCCACAGCGCCTGACCGATGCCCTGCGCCACTCCACCGGCGACCTGGCCATCGACGATCATCCGATTGAAGATCGTCCCGCAGTCGTCGCAAGCGACATGGCGGAGGATGCGGACTTCCCCGCTGTCGAGATCGACTTCGACCACGGAGATATGCGTGCCGAAGGGCACGGTGGCCTCGGGCTGTGCCCAGCGATCCTCGGCCAACAACCCGGCCTCCTCACCCGGGGGCAAATTGGTCGGATCGGCGGCGAGTGCGGCGATCTCGAACACAGAGAGGCCGCTCTCCGGACTGCCGGCCACGCCGAGGCGCCCCCCGTCGAGGAGGACGATGTCCTCGATCGCCGCCTCGTTGTGATGCGCCACCAACCGGCGCGCTTTCTCGAATACGGCGTCGGCGGCTCCGAGCACGGCCGAGCCTGCCATCTGCAGCGACCGCGATCCCATCGTTCCGCCGCCTGTTGCGATCATGGCGGTATCGCCTTGCACGAAGCGGACGCAGTCCAGGGGAACCCCCAGCCGCTGAGAGGCGATCTGCGCGAAGGTCGTTTCATGACCATGCCCGTGAGAGGACGCACCCGAGTAGACGACGACGTGGTCGCCGACAACTTCGACCTTCCCCCAGTCCTTGCGCCCCCCGGGAGCCGTCACCTCGACGTACGACGAGATGCCAATTCCGAGCTGGACTCGATCTCCGGCTGCCCGGCGCCGGGCCTGCTCGGCGCGGAGGTCGTCGTAGCCCACCGTGGCGAGGGCCAGATCGAGGGCGGCGGCGTAGTCCCCGGTGTCGTAGCGCTCGCCGGTCGCGGTCACGTGGGGAAACTCGGCGGGACTGAGGAAGTTGCGCCGGCGAGCTTCGGCAGGGTCGAGGTCGAGCTCGGCGGCGAGGAGGTCCATCACCCGTTCGACCGCCATGGCGGCCTCGGGCCGTCCGGCACCGCGGTAGGCGTCGATGGGAGTCGTGTTCGTCAGCACCGCCTTCCAGCGGTAGTCGATGGCGGGGATCCGGTAGGCGCCGGCCGCCATCCGCCGAGTCAGGTTGGGGAGATAGGCCCCGAACAGCGGGTAGGCGCCGGCATCCTGGGTGACACGCCAGCGCATTCCGGTCAGCGTGCCATCCCGCCTCGCCCCCGCCTCCACGACCTGATGCTGGGCGCGGCCCTGGGACATGGCCACCATGTTCTCGGTGCGCCGCTCCTGCCAGCGGACCGGGCGGCCCAGCTTCATGGCCAGGGCAACGGTGAGCACCTGCTCCGGATAGGCAGAGATCTTGGCGCCGAACCCTCCTCCCATGTCCGGGACCCGGACGTGGACCAGATCCCGGTCCATGCCGAGGGTCTTCGATATCTCGCGCTGGGCACCGTGCACGGATTGGGTCCCCACCCAGACCTCCACGCCGCCGTCGGGGCGGGGCCGGGCGAGGGCATTGTTCATTTCCAGCGGGACCGCCGCCAGGCGCTGGTTCTCGAGTTCGAGGCGCACCACGACGTCGGCACCGGCCAACACATCCCCCTCCGCGCCCTCTCCACCGGTCAGGACGACGTTGGTGGCCAGCTCAGGAAACACGAGGGGGGCGCCGGGGGCGAGTGCCTGTTCCACACTGGCGACGGCCGGGAGGAGGTCGTAGTCGGGCCAGACCAGCTCCGCCCCGTCGGTGGCCGCCTGGGCCGACTCCGCCACGACAACCGCCACGACATCGCCTACGAACCGGACCCGGTCAGCGGCGACCAGTGGCCGCCGGGTGGCGTCGGTGGCGTTGGGGGCGGCAATGGGGAGGGATGCGCCCCCGAAGTCTGCCGCCGTGAACACGCCGACGACTCCGGGCACCCCTTCCGCCTCCTCGACGTCGATGTCGAGCAGCCGGGCATGGGGGACGGTCGATCGGACCATGACCGCCCAGAGGGCGTCCTCGACGACGAAGTCGTCGAGATATCTTCCGCCCCCGGTGAGAAATCGGGGATCCTCGACACGTTTGACCGCGCCACCGAGAATCGAACCTGGCATCGGCAGGGAGAGTAAACGGTGGTCGGGGGCCGGTTGTCGGTGACTTTCTACCGACAACCGTTGACCGGCTACCGACCCTGATCCGGGTCGTCCTGGACCATCCGGGTGCGGATGGTGTAGATGCCGTCCCCCGAGAGGATGCCGCCTCTCCCCAGGAGACGTCCGAACTGCCAGTTGGAGAGTCCCAACTCCGGGCGCTCGAGGGCGTACTGACCGTCCACCCACCGGGTGAACCCGTTTCCGACGAACGCGGCGTCGATGGCCGAGTAGAAAGCCTCGTGCTCGGCCGGATCGGGAGAGATCAGGCTGGCGATGAAGCGCGGCGACTGGCGGTTGAACTCGGCCACGGCCTCGTCGATCGAGCCGACGACCACCAGGGTGATTTCGGGGCTCTCCTCCCACTCCCACTCCTCACCCAACCGGTCGGCCGGGATCGACTCCGTCACGGGTTCGATGATCTCACCCTCGGCTCTCTTGATCGGCGCCTCGTTCCACCAAACCTCGGGAAGATCGACGTCTCCGACCAGATGGAGCTTCGGGTTGGCGCCCCGGTCCCGGGCGGCGCGTTCCAGGCCGGAGAGCGCGGCCGGGAGGTGCGCCTCGACACCGTCGATCACCAGGGCCAGCGTGTTGAGGGTGTTGCACACCTTGCGATCGAGCGAGCGATACACGGCCGCCTCGACCGCCTCCGGGTCTGCCGCTGGGGACGTGATGATCCAGGCACCGCCGGTGCCGTGGAGGCTGACGGGGATCCCGGCCTGGCGCGCCACCGCCCCCAGCTGGGTGACTGCGGCGCCTGAGCCGCGGGCCACCGCCAAGCCCAGCCGACGGTCCGAGAACATGGCCCACCCGGCGGCGCGGGAGGGGCTGTCGACCAGCGACACCGCCCCGGAGGGCAACCCGGCCTCCATCAGGGCGGGTTCGAGGGCGGCCGCCACGATCGCCCGGGCGGTGACCAGGGCTGCCGATCCGATCCGAAAGACCACGGTGTTGCCTGATCGGAGTACGCCTGTGGCATCGGCGAAGACATTGGGCCGGCCCTCGAAGACAAACCCGATCACCCCCAGCCCCGCCCGGCGCAGCTCGACCCGCCACCGGCCGTGGTCGACAGTGTCGATCAGGTCGTCGGCCGGCTCGAGGTCGCGCCAGATGGTCAAGGCAGCGACCATGTCGGCACGCATGCGATCGGTGAGCTCCAATCTGGTTACGGAGCGCCCAGCGGCGCGGGCTGCGGCCACGTCCGCCTGGTTTGCCTCTGCGATCTCGGCGAACAGGGCGTCGTCGCCGAGTCGGGCGGCGAAGGCGTCGAAGAACTTGGTGACTGCCGTCTGGTCCGTCGCCGCCATCGCCCGGAAGGCATTGTCGGCGGCGGTCACGGCGTCGGCGGCGGAATCCCAAACGTCTCGGGGGATGTGGAGAAGGTCACCCGTGTCCTGGACGACGACGAGGCGGTCCCCGGCCCGAAAGGCGTCAGCGAGGTCGGAAGGGACGCGGGTCATGCGATCGCTCCCGTAGAGGATGGGCATGCCGGCCTCGAGGCGCTCCAGACGCTCCATGAGGGAAGTCTGGCACACGAGCGGATGGCAGATGCCGGCCGGATGAGCGCTGCCGATTCGATGGGGCGGCCGGTACCCTGGTGGGACTTCACATGCGCCGCTTCCTCGTCTTCCTCCTCGTCCCCCTGGCCGACCTGGCCCTCTTGCTGTGGACGGCGGGTCGCATCGGGTTGTTGTGGACAGTGGCGATCGTGGTCGGGACGGCGATCCTGGGATCGGTTCTGGTGAAGCGGCAGGGTCTGGCGGTTTGGTCAGACGCCCGAGCCCGGCTGGCGTCCGGCTCCCTCCCGACCAAGGAACTCGCCCACGGTGCCTTGCTGGTGGCGGCCGGGGCTTTCCTCCTCGCCCCCGGGATCATCACCGACGCCGCTGGCCTTCTGCTCCTGGTTCCCCCGGTGCGCGAGTGGATTCGCCAGCGAATCGTGCGTCGATACACCGGTGGTTCCAACCGGGTCGTGCGGGTGGACGTGTGGAGGTGACCGCCGGACCGGCGGCGACCCTCCGCCTACCGTGAGGATTGAACGGGTCTTGGCCCCCAACCCGGGACCCTTCACCGGTGCCGGCACCAACACGTGGTTGCTCGACGGATCCGGCGGCATCGGGATCATCGACCCCGGCCCGCTCGACTCCGCCCACGAAAAGTCCATCGTGGAAGCAGTGGGGGAGCGACCTGTTGCCGCCGTCGTGGTCACCCACACGCATGCCGACCACGCCCCGCTGGCCAACCCCCTCGCCCGGAACCTGGGAGTGCCGGCCTACGGCTTCTCCCGCGGCCCGCAATTCGAACCCGATCAACGCCTCGACGACGGTTCCAGGATCGCGGTGGGGGATGTGCAACTTGAGGTCGTTCACACGCCCGGCCACTCCGACGACCACCTCTGCTTCCTTGCCGGGCGGGTGCTCTTCACCGGCGACCACGTGATGGGCGGTTCGACGGTGATGGTCGAGGACATGGGCGAGTATCTTCAGTCCCTTGACCGCATCAGACGACTCCAACCTGAGTCGCTCTACCCCGGTCACGGTGAGGTGATGGATGACCCGGCGGCGATCATCGACTGGTACGTGGCCCATCGCCTGGAGCGAGAGCGCCAGGTCGTCGAGGCAGTGGCAGCAGGAGCTTCGACTATCACGGAGATCGTGGAAGTGGTCTATCGCGACGTAGACCGGTCCCTTCATCAGCTGGCCGAGGTATCGGTCGCCGCCCATTTGCGCAAGCTCTCCGACGAGGGAGTTGTGGATGGGGAGAAAGGGACCGTGATCCTCCGATGAGGAAGGCCCTAGGCGTCCTGCTCGTCCTCACCCTCTCGGTCCCGGCCCTGGCACAGGTGACGGAGGAGGATCTCGATCGCGCCCAGGAACGGCTGGACGCGGCCCGGGCCGAGGCCGAAGAGCTGGCCCGTTCTCTGGAGGACGCCTATGTCCGCCAGCTCGCCCTGGACGGTGAGATCGACAGCCTCACCGACGGTCTGGCCCGGACCGAGACCCGGCTCCAGGCGGCCGAGTCGGACGCCCAGGCCCTGGCCGTGGAGATGTACATGGGGGCGACGACCTCGTCGGCCCTCAGCCTGCTCTTGGGCGCCGACAACGACTCGGTCCCCGCCGGGCTGGAGTACGTGCGCAGAGCGACGGGCTTCGAGGACAGCTCCATCACGTCTTACAAGGCGGCCCAGGCCGAGTTCGAACGGCAGACGGCACGGCTCGACACTGCCCGCGCAGAGCAGGTCGCCGTCACCGAGGAGCTCCAAACTCTGACCGAGCAGGCGCAGGCGACCTTCACGGCTGCCGCCGGTGACTACGAGGCGCTGGCGGAACGTCGCGCCGCCGAGCTGGAGGCCGAGCGTATCCGGCGGGAGGAAGAAGCGCGGCGAGCGGCCACGTCGACGACCACCACCATCGCCCCGACGACGACTATCGGCGGGGCCGGCGGAGAGACCCCCGGCACCACCGCCACCACCTCGCCCCCGGCTCCCCCTCCCCCTCCTCCGATCTCTGCCAGTCAAGCCTGCCCCGTCCAGGGTCCGGTGTCGTTCATCGACAGTTGGGGATCCCCTCGCTCAGGGGGCCGAGGCCACCAGGGGGTCGACATGATGGCGGCTCGAGGGACACCGGTGGCGGCCATCTTCGACGGCACGATCTCTCGACTCAGCAGCGGGAGCAGCCTGGGAGGGATCACGATCTGGATGAACTCGTCGGCGGGCGACTCGTACTACTACGCCCACCTCGACGGTTACGCCGATGGGGTCACAGATGGCATGCCGGTGGTGGCCGGCCAGATCATCGGGTACGTGGGAAGCACCGGGAACGCCTCCCCGTCCTATCCCCACCTCCACTTCGAGTACCACCCCGGAGGGGGCGGAGCGGTGAACCCGTACGCGTTGGTGAAAGGCATCTGCGGTTGACGACGTCAAATTACCGGGCGGCCCGCTGAGCGGGCCGCCCGATTGAGGTCGAGGATCTGCGGGGGAAAACCAGATCCTCGTACCGCTTCGGAGCCCCAAAGGGGGGGACTCGGGACCCCGAAGATGTCGGTCGGATGGGCCTCCCATTGCCCATCCGACCTCGTTGTGCTCCCACAGCACCACCACGTTCCAGAACTCTGCTGGACCTAGGGCACGTTCGACCACCATCATGTTGACTTCGGCCCAACAAGCGAGAGTTGTTCTCTATCTGCCCGAACGGACTAGTCAGTCGGGAGCCGGACCTCGGCGACCGGGGAATGTAGGGTGGACGGCGCCCCGATCCCACCCCCAGGGAGCCCGAGACGACCGCCGTCTTCGACATCGCACAACATGTGGAGGGCGTCATCGGCCCCGGCGCCGCCGCCACCCTGGGTGATCTCGACCGGGGACCCCGGTTGGTGGTTGTCACCGACGGCCACCTGGCCGCCAGCCCGGCGCTCGACTCCGTCTGTGCGATAGCGGCACCAGACGCGCTGATCGTGCTCCGGCCCGGCGAGCCGACCACGTCCTCCGTGACGGAGCTGGCTGACGGCCTCGGTGGCGATGCCACCGTGGTCGCGGTCGGGGGAGGAAGCGTCATCGATTCGGCCAAGCTGGCGGCGGCCGTCACCGGCTCGTCGTCGCAGATCGATCGTCATTTGATGTCGGCCGAGCCTTTCGCGGCATCGATGAAGGTTGTTGCGGTGCCGACGACGGCAGGGGCGGGGGCCGAAGTCACCCGGACCTGCGTCATCACGGACGGGGGACACAAGACCTGGGCATGGGATGAGCTACTGAGGCCGGCGTCGATCGTGCTCGATGGCACGTTGACCGTCGGCTTACCGCCGGCGACGACGGTCGCTACCGGTCTCGACGCCGTGGTTCACGCCATTGAGGCCGTCACGGCCCAGCACCGGGATGAGACGGGGTATAGCGCCGGCCTTTGGGCCCTGGCCGAACTTGCCGCCTGCCTTCCGGCGGTGGTGGCGGACCCGGGCGATTTCGATGCCCGCGGCCGCGCCCTCGTGGCGTCCACCGCGGCGGGTCTCGCCATCGACCGTTGCGCCACGGGAATCGGCCACGGCCTCGGCCATGCTCTCGGGTCTCTGGTCCCGGTCCCGCATGG
>DATFFO010000261.1:0-18323 GCA_035250025.1 Acidimicrobiia bacterium | reverse complement strand
TGGGCGCATGCGCGGGCGCCGACTCCGGACAGTCCGAGGCGACGGCGGTGACCGACCCGGGATCCCCGGCGCCCGACGCCACCGCAGCCGGCGGGGGAAGGGCTGACGCCGACCTCGTGGCCCAAGTCGACACGCCCGATGGCCGCAAGGTGATTCACCGGGCGTCGATCGCCATCGAGGCGACCGATACCCGCGCCGTCTACCAGGACATCCTGGCCCTGGTCGAAGCCTCCGGTGGATTCGTCGGCTCGGCCGACATCGCCGATCCCGACTCGGGCGAGGATCAACCCCGAATCACGATGACGATCCGCATCCCGGCCACCGACCTGGCCACCTCCTTGGAGGCCATCGCCGCCCTGGGTACCAGGGTCGTCACCCAGTCCCAGCAGGGCCAGGACGTGACCGAGGAATATGTCGACGTCGAAGCCCGCATCGACAACCTCACCCTGCTCGAGACCGAGTTGCGGGAGCTGCTGGAGGACGTACGCGCCCAGGCAGACGTCGATCCCGCCAAGCTGCTCCAGGTCTTCAACGAGATCAGCCGGGTGCGCGGCGAGATCGAGCAGTTCGAGGGTCGCATCCAGGTCCTCGACGACCTGACCAGCCTGGCGACGGTCGACGTATCGATCGTCCCCACCCCGGCGGTGACGCCTGTCGTCGACGACGAGTGGGCACCGCTGTCGGTCGCCCGGGGGGCGCTGGCCGACCTGGTCTCGGCCTTCCACGACATCGCCGACGTCGGCATCCGCCTCGTCGTCTACGTGCTGCCGATCCTGCTCGTCCTGGTCGTCATCCCCGGGATCGTCATCTGGCAACTACGCAATCGGTGGACGCGACGCCATCCCCCCGCCGGCCCGCCTCAGGAGAAGATCCTGGAGACCGCAGACAAGTAGACACGAAGGGGAGGGATCCCCGGCACAGGCGCGCCGGGGATCCCTCTCATCTCAGGAGCGGGCCTCGGCGAAGTAGTCGTTGAAGTTGATCTCGTAGTCGCCGGTGTCCTCGATCACCTGGAGCTGGTCGGAGTCGAGCGTGCCGGCGTAGAACTCGACGACCTCCGGCTCGATGAACTCCTCCGCGGCCGCGTTCGGCGACCCGTAGTAGTTCCAGTTGGTGAGGATGGCGCCGTTCTCGGCATCGAGGAGATAGTTGATGAACGTGTGCGCCGTGCATGGATGCTCGGACACCGTCGGGACGACCATGTTGTCGGTCCACAAGGTCGCGCCCTCCTGCGGCACCAGGTAGGCGAACTGGTCGGGATTATCGGCCCCGCCGATGCCCACGATCATGTTGCCCGAGTATCCGTGGGAGATGGCCATCTCGCCGGACACCAGGGCCTCGTCGTACTGGTCGGAGTCGAAGGTGGCGATGTGCTGGCGAGCCTCCTGGAGAAGCGCTGTCGCTTCCTCGAGATGGGCGATGTCGGTGTCGTTGATGCTGTATCCCAGGTACATCAGGGCGGCCCCCATGGTCTCGCGCGGGTCCGCCAGCAGCGAGATCTGACCCGAGTAGGCGGAAGCGAGCGCAGGGTCGAAGACCAGCGCCCAGCTGGACTCGGGCTCGGCTCCGACGACGTCGAGGTTCACGCCCAGACCGGTGGTCCCGTACTGATAGGCGGCCGAGTAGGCGAGCTCAGGGTCGTAGGGCGGGGACTGGAAGCGATCCGCCAGGTTGGACAGGTTGGGGATGGCCTCCTTCTGCAGTTCCATGAGGAGACCTTCCTGGATCATGATCCCGACCATGTAGTCGGACGGCACGATCATGTCGTACACGACACCGGCCTGGAGTTGGGCGAGCATGGCCTCGTTGGACTCGTAGAACGACTCCACCACGTCCACGCCGTACTCACCTTCGAAGGCGGCGATCAGCTCCGGATCGATGTACTCCGACCAGTTGGCGAAGTTGAGGTCGCCATCGACCTGGTCGACGGCACAGGCCGTGGTTGGCGTCGTCTCACCAGGCGTCGTCTCACCCGGCGTCGTCTCACCAGGGGTCGTCTCACCAGGCGTCGTGTCGACCGGCGCCGGTTCGGTGTCGTCCACACCCGAATCTGCCGGGTTGCAGGCGGCCACCGCCAGCGCAAGCACCATGACCAGCGCCGACCATCTCCTTGTGTATCGCATCCGTTCTCCTACTGGTTGCCCTGTCGTCTATTCGATGAGTATGGAGCCTTTGCCCGACCGACGCTGCAGTCCCAGCGAGACCCCGACCAACACGATAGAAGCCACGAGCATCACAACCGAGACCGCATTGATCAGGGGAGTGACGCCGCGGCGGACCAGCCCGAAGACGTAGACGGGAAGCGTCGTGGAACCAGGCCCCGACACGAAGCTGGTCACGACCACGTCATCGAGCGAGAGCGTGAGGGCGAGCAGGGCGCCACCCGCCACCCCGGGCATGATCAGGGGCAGGGTGACCCGCCGGAAAGTCTGCCACCGCGAGGCGTAGAGATCGGCCGCCGCCTCCTCCAGTTGCGGCTCCATCTGAGCTAGACGGGCGCGCACGACCACGGCGACGTAGGCGATGTTGAAGGCGATGTGAGCCAGGCTGATGGTGCCAAGGCCGAAGTTGAGACGGACGACGTGGGAGGCGATGTTGATCGCCTGGGCGAAGAACAACAGCATCATCACCGCCATCGTCACGTCGGGGATGATGATCGGAAGATAGAGCAGGCCGTCGGCGCCGCGCTGGCCCCTGAACCGGTACCGCTCCATAGCCAGAGCCGCCATGGTCCCGAGGACCGTGGAGGCGGCGGTCGCCACGGCCGCCACTATCAGGGTGTTGCGGAGCGCCCGCAACACGGCGTCATTCTGGAGCATCTCGCCGTACCAGCGGAAGGAGAACTCGGTCCACACCGCCACCCGCTGGTTGTCGTTGAAAGAGAAGACGATCAGCACGAAGATCGGCACGTAGAGGAAGAGGTAGACGAGCCACCCGTTGGCCCCCAGCATGCGATCGGACCAGCGACCGGCCGCGGTGGACTCGCTCACAGCGTCCGCCCACCGCGCCGGAAGTAGAAGATCGTGGCCGCCAGCATCACGATCATCACCGCCGTCGAGAGCGCCGAGCCGAACGGCCAGTTGCGTGCAGCCAGGAACTGGCTCACGATGTAATCTCCCAGGAGCACCGTGTTGGACCCGCCGAGGATGGCGGGTATGACATAGGCACCGAGAGACGGTATGAAGACCAGGACCGAGCCGGCCACCACCCCCGGCATGGACAATGGGAAGGTGATCTTGCGGAAGGCCGTCCACCCCCCGGCGTAGAGATCTCGAGCTGCTTCGACCAGCCCCCAGTCCATTCGTTCCAGGGCGGCGTACAGGGGCAGGATCATGAACGGGATGTACCCGTAGATCATGCCGACCAGCACGGCCGTGTTGGTGAAAAGCACCCGGACGGGCTCGCCCCCCAACGCCTGGCTGATTACCGAAACCGGCCCCTCGACTCCCATCAGGAACCTGATCGCATACGTACGCACGAGGAAGTTCGACCAGAACGGGATCATGACCAACACCAGAAGGAGTGCCCGCGCCCTCGGCGAGCGAGTGGCGATCCAGTAGGCGAACGGGTAGCCGAATACGAGGCAGAAGAACGTGGTCGTGGTGGCCAGCCAGAAGGAACGCCAGGCGATTTCCGCCACCTGGGGGCTGAACACCCGAAGCCAGGAGTCGAGGTTCCACTCGCCGAGGATCGTCGCTCCGGTAGATGATCGGCTGGCGAACGAATAGACAACGACGATGACCAGGGGAAGGGCGAAGAAGAGGATGAGGTAGGCGAACGGGGGGGCGCCGACGAGGACGCCGCGCCGGCTCTCGGCCCGCTCCGCCCGGGCTTCGAGCTCGGCCGTGGCCGTCTCCGAAACCATCAGTCCCTCACCACGTTGGTGGAGGCAGGGTCCCATGCAACGACCGCCTCGTCCCCCAGCTCGTAGGTCTCGACACCGGGGCGGTTCTCCTCCTTTACCTCCAGAGGGCGGTCGAGACCGACCGAGACGTCGTAGTAGAAGGCGTCGCCGTAGTAGAGCTTGCGGGTCACCTTGCCAGCCAGCCGGTAGTGGCCGTCCGGGATCGTCTCGTCGGGGTCGTACAGCTCGAGACGCTCGGGGCGGAGCGCGAGCGTCACCGCGGCGCCGGTAGGCCGTTCGGCGGCCAGGGCAAGAACGTGATCGTTGCTCAGCTTGACCTCGTTCGACCCTGTCACGACGGCGTCGACCAGGTTGATGTCGCCGATGAAACCCGCCACGAAGCGCGAGGCGGGATGCTCGTAGATGGCGGCCGGGTCTCCCACCTGGAGGAGGCGCCCGTTGTCCATGACGCCAATGCGGTCCGACATCGTCAGGGCCTCTTCCTGGTCATGAGTGACATAGATGAAGGTGATGCCGACCCTTTCCTGCAGGTCCTTGAGCTCTACCTGCATGGTCTGGCGCAGCTTCAGGTCGAGGGCCCCCAGCGGCTCGTCGAGCAGCAGCACCTCGGGCTCGTTGACGAGCGCCCGCGCCAGCGCCACGCGCTGGCGCTGGCCGCCCGAAAGTTGGGAGGGTTTGGCGGCGGCACGATGCTGGAGCTGGACCTGGTCGAGGACCCGGCGCACGCGCTCGGCGATCTCGTTCGAGGCCACCTTTCGCATCTGCAGACCGAAGGCGATGTTGTCCTCGACGGTCATGTGCGGGAAGAGGGCGTAGGACTGGAAGACGGTGTTCACGGGACGCTCGTTGGCGGGGAGCAGTCCCATCTCCCGGCCGTGGATCTTGAGCGAGCCCACCGTCGGGTACTCGAAGCCGGCGATCATTCGCAACGTGGTCGTCTTGCCGCAACCGGAAGGGCCCAGCAGCGAGAAGAACTCACCGTCACCGATCGCCAACGTCATATCGTCGACGGCGGCGACGTCACCGAACTGCTTGGTGACGCCGACCAGTTCCACAGCAGGCCCACCTGCCATCACGCCTCCTTCCTCCCGACCCAGTCACCGCCCGCCATCACCATGTCGACCTTCGTCGCCGCGAAGTCCCCGTCCTCGAAGGGATTCCGGTCGAGAATCACGAGGTCGGCAACGTTACCGACCGTCACCGAGCCGCGTCGGGCTTCGTCGTGGTTGTGCCAGGCCGACCCGGCGGTGAAGGCGCCTAGAGCACTGACAGGATCGATACGCTGATCGGGCGTCAACGGCGGGTATCCCCGGTCCCCGGCCGGCACCCGGGTCGTGGCCACATGCACCTGCTCCATGACGTCGCACGTCGACACGGACCAGTCCGAACCCCCCGCCATGGTCGCCCCGGCCGCCACCAGGGCGCCGAAGGGGTACTGCCACTCCGACCTCTGGCGGCCGAGGAACGGCTGGGTCAACTCCGCCTGGTAGCCGTCCTCGCAGGCCCAAAGCGGCTGGATGTTGGCTATCACGCCGAGACGGTGAAAACGACCGATGTCCTGGGGATGGACCACCTGGAGATGGGAGATGCTGTGGCGGAGATCGGACCACCCGTTGGCCATGCGGGCCGCCTCGACGGCGTCTAGGCCGTTGCGCACGGCGGCGTCGCCGATGGCATGGAAGTGGCACTGGAACCCCAGGGCGTCGAGGCGGGTGACGATCTCCTTCAAGTCGGCCGGGTCGATCATGTCGATTCCGGTACCGCCGACCCGGTCGTAGGGCTCGAGCATCGACGCCGTGAAGTTCTCGACTACACCGTCGAGCATCAGCTTCACGGCTGTCGGTCGGTAGCCCTCGACCCATTGCTCACGCCAACTCCGCAGCCGATCGATCTGGTCGAGACCGCCTGATCGGTCCCACCACAGGGCGCCCAGCACGGAGCCCTTGAGCTCTCCTCGCTCGGCCAGGACCCGGTACGCCCGGTGCAGTGGTTCATCGACCCAGGCGTCCATCCAGCCGGTGATCCCGAACGAGAGCAGATGGTCCTGGCCCGCCCGGAGGGCGGCGATATCCTCCTCGGCGGTCGGGGCCGGCATCGCCGACTCGATCAAGGCCATGGCCCCCTCGTGAAAGGTGCCCTGGGGCGAGCCGTCGGGGAGGCGCTCGATGCGCCCGTCCGGCGGATCGGCGGTGGCCGAGGTCACGCCTGCCAGCCGCAGCGCCGCCGAGCTTGCCCAGCCGCCGTGGCCGTCGCGATTGCCGAAGAACACGGGCCGCTCCCCGACGACGGCGTCGAGTTCCGTAGCCGAAGGGCAGGCATTGGGAAACCAGTCCTGGGACCAGCCTCCCCCCTTGACCCAGTCGTCCCCCGGATGGGTAGCCACATAGTCCGCCACGATCGCCATGGCGGCCTCCCGGTCGGGGGCGTCGAGCAGATTGCAGCCCAGCAGCTTCTCGCCGCCGTGATGGGGATGGACGTGGGCGTCCGTAAACCCAGGTGTGAGCAGGCGACCCTCCAGGTCCACCAGGTCGGCGCCGGCTGAGAAGTAACCCACCTCCGCTTCGTTGCCGACCGCCACGATGCGCCCGCCCTCTACCGCCACCGCCCGCGCCCAGGAACGGGCTGCGTCTCCCACGAAAACCTTGCCGTTCACGAACACGGTGCGATCAGGCACGGCGAGACAGTACTTGAAGACGGAAGTCGGAAGACGGAAGCGAAGCTCGTCCGCGGCTGCTACCTAACACCTACCACCTATCACCGCTGCGCCGGGGGAGGCCAGACCCGTTAGCCTCCGTCTCCATGAGCTCCTACTGGCATCCCTTCGCCGACATGCACACCGTCCAGGACTCCCCCGTGGTCATCGACCGTGGCGAGGGGGTGTACGTCTTCGACGAGGAAGGCAACCGGTACCTCGACGCCGCCGCCAGCCTTTGGTACGCCAATCTGGGTTATGGGCGCCAGGAGATCGTCGACGCCGTCCACCGCCAGATGGAGAAGCTCCCCGCCTTCCACACGTTCATCGATTACGCCACCCGCCCTCCCATCGACCTCGCCAACCGCATCGCCGCCGTCTCCCCGGACCCCGGGTCGAAGGTCTTCTTCGGGTCGGGCGGCTCCGACGCCGTCGACACTGCGGCCAAGCTGGCCCGGCGCTACTTCGCCGCCATCGGCCAGCCCGAGCGATCGGTCTTCATTGCCCGGGAGTGGGCCTATCACGGCATGCACACCTACGGCACGTCGCTGGGCGGGATGGAGCCCAACCGGGCCGGCTACGGCGAACTGGTGAGCGATGTCGTGTTCGTCCCCTACGACGACGCCGAGGCTGTCGAGAAGGCCATCGACCACGCCGGCGCCGACCGGGTGGCGGGGATCTTCGTGGAAGCGGTGGTCGGAGCCGGCGGGGTGCGCCCGGTGTCCTCCGACTATCTCAGCCGGGTCCGTCAGGCGATCCGAGACGCCGGCGGCCTGTACATCTCCGACGAAGTCATCACCGGGTTCGGCCGGGTGGGTGACTGGTTCGCCGCCAACCGCTTCGGGTTGGAGCCCGACCTCATCACCTTTGCCAAGGGGGTCACCTGCGGTTACATGCCGCTGGGAGGCGTTGTCGCCGCCTCACACATCGCCGCCCCGTTCTTCGATCAGCCGGGCAACATCTTCCGCCACGGTTACACCTACTCGGGTCACGCCGCCTGCTGTGTGGCCGGCCTGGTAGTCATGGACATCATCGAGCGCGAGGGCGTGCTGGAACGGGCGATGGAATTGGAGACCGAGATCCCGAAGGCTCTGGCACCGCTCACCGACATCGGCATCGTCACCGACATCCGCAGCGGGGTGGGAGCCCTGGCGGCCATCCAACTGGAAACCGGAGACGACACGTTGGCGCCCCGCGCCGCCCGAGCCTGCCGGGAGGCCGGGGTGCTGACCCGGGCAGTCGGCGGCGGCGGTCTGCAGGTCTCACCGCCCCTCGTCCTCACTCCTGCCGAGCTCGCCGAGATGGCCGAGAAGTTCGGCAAAGGATTGAACTCCCTCTAGAGCAAGGAACCCCCATGACCACTCCCGGCGCCTACTCCGGTGCATTCCCCGAGGCGAGCCAGGCAACCAGCGCTCTCATCTTCAGCATCGTCGGACTCGTGTGCTGCCCCTTCGCGGCCATCGTCGGCTATATCCAGGCGAAGGCGGAACTACAGGCAATAACCGCCGGACGCCGGGACCCGCTCAATCAGGGCACCGCCAACGCCGCCCGGATAATCGCCATCGTGGTGGGCGTGCTGACCCTGTTGAGCATTCTGGCGATCGTCGCCCTCATCGCCACCGGCGTGAGTTTTGGCGTTTTCGAAGAACTCCGCGACCTCGACACCGGCGGCTTCTGAGGCCCGATCGTGACCACCCACGTCCATCCCCACTCCTCGGTCAGGCGGCGACTGGGCGATTTCGGCCTGCTGGCGCTGCCGGGAGGAATCCTGGCGACCCTGCTGGTGCTCACGTCCGCCACCGGCCCCACCCTCTGCCCGTTTGCCCTCCTCACGGGTGTGGCGTGCCCGGGATGTGGCATGACGCGGGCCGCCGGGGCTCTCGTTCGTGGCGACTGGGCGGCCGCCTTTGCCTATCACCCGCTGGTAATCCTTGCCGCTGCCTGGGTGGCAGGGGCGTGGTGGGCGGCAGTTTCAAGGCGGTTGGGCAGCGGGCGTCGGATCGACCCTCGACTGACGAACCGCCTGGTCATCGCCAGCGCGGTTCTCTTCCTGGCGGTGTGGCTGGTGCGCCTCGCCACCGGAAGCCTGCCTCCGGTCTGAGATCCGCCCCCGCCGTCAGCGAATGACGAGGTCGGGGTGGCTCCGCACCCGGGGTCGGGCCGCCTCGACGGCCGAGGCGAGGGTCTGGAACGCCGCCGCCGCCTCCGAGTCCGGTGCCGCCACCGTCAGGGGGTGACCCTCGTCGGCTCCCTGGCGCATGGCTGGCAGCAGCGGTATCTGGGCCATCAGAGGGACGCCCAATTCTGCGGCCAGGTCGTCACCGCCGCCCGCCCCGAACAGCTCGTAACGTTGGCCGTCGTCGCCGGTGAACCACGCCATATTCTCGACCACCCCGATGACCTCTTGGTCGACCTGGGCGGCCATCAACGCCGCCCGCCGGGCCACGCGCTGGGCGGTGGGCTGGGGGGTGGTGACGATCAGAACCTGGGCACGGGGCAGGAACTGAGCCATCGAGATGGCGATGTCGCCGGTGCCGGGGGGCATGTCGACCACCAGGTAGTCGGGCGAGTCCCAGAAGACGTCGGTGAGGAACTGTTCGATCGCCTTGTGGAGCATCGGGCCACGCCAGATGACGGCCTTGTCATCGGGTACGAAGTAGTCCATCGACATGACCTGAACCCCATGGGCCCGAGGGGGGATGATCGACTCGTCGATGACCACCGGCGGAGTCTCCACACCGAACATGCGCGGGATGGAGAAACCCCAGATGTCGCCGTCGATGATGCCCACCCGACGGCCGGCCTGGGCCAGGGTCACGGCCAGATTGGTGCTCACAGACGACTTGCCGACTCCCCCCTTGCCCGAGGAGACGGCGATGACGCGGGTGCGGTTGCCTGGCTGGCCCACGGGCGGTCCGACCTCCTGGCGCAGTCGTTCCATGAGGGCATGGCGACCGTCGTCGTCGAGCGTCTCGAACTCAACCGTGAGCCGCTGGGTGCCTACGGCGTCCTTGATGGCGGCGTCGAGAGCCGCCAGCTTGGGGTGATTGGGGATGGGGACCCGCACCTTCACGCTGTCGGCACCGAAGCGGCGGCCGGACACATCCGCCACCAGCCCCAACTCGCCAAGCGTACGTCCGAGCAGAGGCTCGACCACCGCCTCGACAGCGGCGCGCAATGAAGGGGCAGATGGCTCGGACACGGGTGCCTTTCTCCTATGCGGATAGTGTCAAGAAGGCCCCCGCACTATAGTTTCGGCACGAACCAAGCCAGCCCAGCCAGCAAGGTCAGCATGGACACCACCTCCCTCGACGAACGCATCTCCGACCTGACTTCGGCACTGGGCGATCCGACCCGGCGGGCCATCTACGTGGCGGTCCGCGAGTCGGGAACCCCGCTGACCACCGCCCGGGTGGCGGAGCTGTTCGGGCTCCACCCCAACGTCGCCCGTCACCATCTCGACAAGCTCGCCGCCGACGGCTGGGTGGTCGTGGCCCACAAGCGCCCCACCGGCAAGGCGGGCCCGGGGGCGGGGCGTCCCGCCAAGACGTACGCGGCCTCGAACCGAGAGGTCTCGATTCATTTCGCGCCTCGTCGCTACGAGCTGCTCGTCGAGCTCCTGATGCGGGTCCTGTCCCGGGTGGCGCCCGACGACCTCGCCCGGGTCGCAGAGGAGGTCGGCAACGAGTACGGCCGAGAGCTGGCCGGTGAGATCGGCGCGCCGGAAGAGACGGGATACGCCGACGCCGTGCAGGCCGTGTCGGTGGCGATGACCGGTCTCGGGTTCAGCATGGACCCCGACATCGAGGGCCAACAGCTTCTGACGTCGCACTGTCCGTTCGGAGAGGCGGCCACCGATCACCCCGACGTGGTGTGCTCGCTGGACCGGGGGATCGTCACCGGGCTCGTCGGCGAGCTGGCCGCCGGGTGTCAGCCGGTGCTGATCCCCCACGCCCGCCCCGAGGACCAGTGCGTTACTCAAGTTCCGGTAACGATCGGTGGCGTCCCCGCTTAGGGTCGTCCCGGGCGCGCAATAGACTCGGGAGGGCTTGACCCGTACCGAAAGGACGCCATGTCCATTGACCCATTCGGGGCTCACACGACCCTCCAGACACCGCTGGGCGAGCGTCGGATCGCCCGCCTCGATGCCGTCGAGGGCGCCGAGAACCTCCCCTACTCCATCAAGGTGCTGCTCGAGTCGGCCCTGCGGAACCTCGACAACCCCGCCGTCGAGCCCGACGACGTCCGGCGGATAGCCGCCTACGACGCCAATCGCCCCGGCGACACGGAGATCCCCTTCATCCCTGGCCGGGTCGTCCTTCAGGACTTCACGGGCGTCCCCTCCATCGTCGACCTGGCGGCGATGCGGTCGGCCATCGTTGACATGACGGGCGACGAGGCCAACGCCCAGAAGGTCAACCCTCTCATCCCCGCCGACCTCGTCGTCGACCACTCCGTCCAGGTCGACGCCTTCAACCGGGCCGATGCCCTGGTCATCAACTCCCGCAAGGAGTTCGACCGCAACCAGGAGCGCTACGAGTTCCTCAAGTGGGGCCAGACTGCGTTCCAGAACTTCCGCGTCGTTCCCCCCGCCACCGGCATCGTCCACCAGGTCAACCTGGAGTACCTGGCGAAGGTCGTCTGGGATGACGGCACCTGGCTGTTCCCCGACTCGCTCGTGGGCACCGACAGCCACACGACGATGATCAACGGCCTTGGTGTGGTCGGGTGGGGCGTCGGTGGCATCGAGGCCGAGGCGGCGATGGTGGGACAGCCCATCTACATGCTTCTGCCCGAGGTCGTCGGGTTCCGTCTCACCGGCGAGCTTCGAGAGGGGGCTACCGCCACAGACCTGGTCCTTCGGGTCACCCAGATGCTGCGCGAGCACGGCGTGGTGGGCAAGTTCGTCGAGTTCCACGGGTCTGGCCTGTCCACGATGCCTGTCGCCAACCGGGCGACGATCGCAAACATGGCGCCCGAGTACGGGGCGACGGTCGGGTTCTTCCCCGTCGACGCCCAGACCACCCGGTACATGAAGCTGACCGGACGAGATCCAGACCTGGTCGACACCGTGGAGCAGTACTACCGCGAGCAGGGGTTGTGGCGCGAGGACGACCGCAAGATCGTCTACTCCGCCGAGCTCGAGCTGGACATGGGCACGGTCACCCCGGCCCTGGCCGGACCCAAACGACCCCAGGACCGCATCGACCTGACGGCGATGCAGGACCAGTGGCACCAGGACCTGGAGAATCTCTTCGGGACGTCGGGCGAGAACGGCGCCAGCACCCTGACGTCGTGGTCGGACGAGGGCGGGGCCGTACCGGCCGGCACGACCGCACTGAAACGGATCCACTCGGCCCGCGTGCAGCTCGACGAGGCGGAGTTCGACTTGATCGACGGCGCCGTCGTCATCGCCGCCATCACGTCCTGCACCAACACCTCCAACCCCGATGTCATGGTCGGCGCCGGGCTCCTGGCCCGCAACGCGCTCCAGCGGGGACTCAACCGCAAGCCGTGGGTCAAGACTTCGCTCGCTCCGGGATCCCAGGTCGTGACCGAGTACCTGGAGTCGGCGGGACTGCTGGATGACCTCGAGGCAACCGGCTTCTACGTGGTCGGCTACGGCTGCACCACGTGCATCGGGAACTCGGGCCCTCTCCCCCAGCCGATCTCGGAGGCGATCGCGGACCACGACATCGTGGCGGCGTCGGTGCTCTCCGGGAACCGCAACTTCGAGGGCCGGATCTCACCCGACGTCAGAGCCAACTACCTGGCCTCACCGCCGCTGGTCGTGGCCTACGCCCTGGCCGGGACGGTGGATTGGGATCCGATCCACCAGCCCCTCGGCACCGACCGCGACGGCAACGACGTCTACCTGAGGGACATCTGGCCGAGCCAGGCCGAGATAGCTGCCGTCGTGGCTGAGCATGTGGACGAGAAGAAGTTCCACGAGAAGTACGCCGACGTGTTCACCGGCTCAGACGAGTGGCGATCGATCGAGACCGGCGACTCGGCCATCTACTCGTGGTCGGAGGACTCGACCTACATCCAGCACCCTCCGTTCTTCGCCGGACTCGGTCCGACACCGGAGCCGATCACGGCGATCAGGGGAGCCCGCGCCCTCGCCAAGCTGGGAGACTCGATCACCACCGACCACATCTCCCCCGCCGGCAACATCGCCGCCGACTCGCCCGCCGGCAGGTTCCTCGTCTCGAAGGGCGTGCAGCCGGCCGCCTTCAACTCGTACGGCTCCCGCCGGGGCAACGATCGGGTGATGACCAGGGGCACCTTCGCCAACATCCGGGTCCGCAACCAGTTGGCGCCGGGGACCGAGGGAGGGTGGACGACCAACCTCCTCACCGGCGAGGTCACCTCCATCTACGACGCCTCGATGGAGTACCAGGAGGCGGGAGTGCCGCTCGTGGTGCTGGCAGGCATCGACTACGGAATGGGGTCGTCGCGTGACTGGGCTGCCAAGGGCACGTTCCTCCTCGGAGTGAAGGCCGTCATCGCCACCTCCTTCGAGCGGATCCACCGCTCGAACCTGGTGATGATGGGAGTGCTGCCTCTCGAGTTCCTTCCGGGTGAGAATGCCGACACGTTGGGGTTGAGTGGCCGGGAGACCTTCGACATCGAAGTCACGGATGACCTGACACCCCGCCAGGTCATCGGCGTCACCGCCACCGCCGAGGACGGGACGCGCACCGACTTCACCGCCGTGGCCCGGGTGGACACCCCGATCGAGGTCGAGTACCTCCGGCACGGAGGCATCCTCCACTACGTGTTGCGCAGGATGGCCGCGTCCTAGTGGCTTCGACCGAGCCCGCATCACCCCTCCCATCCAGGGCGGGGCTGTCGGGTGGCTGGCTGTCGGCGTTGTTCGTGGTCGTGATCGTGATTGGGGTCGCGGTGGCGATTCTGACCGGCGACGAGGAGGCGGCCGAAGTCGGTCGCCCGGCCCCGGGTTTGGCAGTGACGCTGTTCAACGGCGAGGTGTTCGATCTGGTCGATCACGTCGACCGCGGGCGGGGTCCGGTGCTGCTCAACTTATGGGCGTCGTGGTGTGAGCCCTGCACCCGCGAGTTCCCCGCTCTGTCCGCCTTCGCGGAGGGCCATCCCGAGGTCACGGTCGTCGGGGTCGCCGTCCAGGACCCCGAGGCCAACGCCCGAGCCTTCGTCGAGGAGATGGATCCGTCCTTTGCGGTCGGTTGGGACCGCGACGGCGCCGTCAGGCAGGCATACCCGTCCTTCGGTCTGCCGGCCACGTTCCTCATCGGGGCCGACGGCATCATCACCGACGTCATCCTGGCCGAGCTGACACCGGAGCGCCTGGAGTCGCTCGACTTCGGCTGAGGTCATGTCGCGTCCGTCCTGTGGGCCCAAAGACCACGGAAACCGCGTGGGCGAACCCTGGGGTTCCACCACCGCCGCCGCCCACTCGCGCTAGCCGGTGATGGCGCCACCCGAGTCGAGGAAGCCCCCCGCCCATTCGAAAAGGAAGAACAGGGCTACGAGGAGAACGGCGAGCAGCAGGACCGCCTCGACGGCTTTCACCACCACCGGGCCGGGCAGCGATGCCCAGATCCGCCTCACGTGTTCTCCTCGTGTTCGACATCACGGGCGACGAGGAGGTTGGCATATTCGAGGTTGGGGCCTTCCACCAACTCAGCCTGGATGATGAGGCGCTCGGCCGCCGAGAAATGAGGGTGACAGGTTGTCAGCGTCAGCCAGGCACCCACCAGCGGCTGGATCACCTTGACGTCGTCGGGGGGAACGATCAGCGTTCGGCGGACCTCATAGACGTGGAGGCCGGTGGCCGTCTCCACCGTGATCCTGTCACCCTTCTCGAGCAGGTCCAGGTCGTAGAACGGACGGCCATACGTCGTGCGGTGACCGGAGATGACGGCGTTGCCAGGCTGGCCCGGCACAGGCGTTCCGGGCATGTGACCCGGGCCCTTCTTGAGTGTCTCCGAATTGACGCCTGAGAAGATGACCTCGTCCAGGTCGAGGGACGGGATCACCATCCGTCCCAACGTCGAACCCTGCTCCCCGGCCGCCTCGGGGATGAACGTGATGGGCGGCAGCGTCGTGGTCGGCGCTTCCGGCTCCTCCTCGGGGACCGTGTCCTCGACCGTGATCGTCTCCGGCTCAGGGAGCTCAACCCGACGCTCCTCCAGGTCCACCTCGAGGTCCGCCTTGGCCTCGGCCTGGACGCGGCTGTTGAGAAGATCGGTCACGAACAGTTGGTAGGCGAGAAAGGTGAACAGCAAGAGGGCGGCCCAGATCAGGCCCCAGCCCGCCCGGCGGAGGATGGCTCGAGTGTCCACGGGGGGTCAGGCTACCGAGGGTGGCCATTTGACGGAAGGTGGCGATGTAGGAGGAGTCGGCGGTCCGAGGCGAAGGTGGCGGCCGGCGTCAGGGAGGGTCGCGGGATGCCTGCGGAGCGACCAATTCAAGAGAACCGTCCGACCTGAGCTGGATTCGATAGCCCCGTCGGTGAACGACGACGTGATGATGGAACCAACACAACGTGACGAGGTTGTCGGGATCGTGGCCACCGCCGTGTGAGCGAAGATGGACATGGTGGGGCTGGAGGCGATATCGGGATCTGCATCCTCCGGCTCGGCAGCCACCGTCGCGCCATAGGACGAATCGCCGAACGGCTGGCGAGATCGTCCGGGTCGACGGCGAGGCGGAAGCCGGCCGCTGGCCTGCGAGGCCGACGACCGAGACCGCACCGGTGCACCAGAGTTCCTGGAGGGCATCGGGACCGATACGGGGGCCGGCAGCGATCTCGGCGCCGGCCTCTCCGGCGGTGGCGGCGGCGATGTCGAGGTCGACAAAGGCCGTTATAGAGGGTGAGCCAGCCGCCAGCTCCTCGGACGCGGGGCCATCGAGAGAGTCCGCGCACAACGCTTCGAGGGCCAACGCCTGTCGGTGCGCCCGCGACACGGCGTGATCGACGGGCAGGCGATCGGCCCGTTCGCAGACCGCCCGCTCGATGACGGCGCCTGCCAGCGCGCCGACACCGCCGGAGATCGCCCACCACGACTCATCCAGCGACGGCTGGATCAGCAAGAACGATCTGGAATCGGTATCTCTCTCGGCATCGCGGCCGATGCGCCGGTGACGGTTGACCCAACGCTTGAGTCCCGACAGGTCGAACATCGCCGACCTGGTGATCAGCTCGTGTTCGGTCGAGGCGGTGGCGATACGAGTGATGGCCTCGGCGCGGCCCACCCCGACCTCGCCATCGCAGAGCGCACCGGCGAGACGCGGAAGGTCGGGAAGACGACGAGAAAGCGTGACGAGAGCAGCGGCGTCGCCGGCCGGTACGTCGAGTCTTGCCGATACCCAGTCGACGAGTGTTCGGCACCCGTCGATCGTGGCCACCTGACGCCTGTCGATCTCAGCGATGAGAGCGATCTGGCCGGCGGCGATGCGACGCTTGAGAGTCTCGAGCCGGCGGAGCTCGGTCTCGAGCTCATCGGTGGTGTACCTCTCGGTATCCATGCCTGCAACGTATCGGACGCCTGTGACAAAAAGACGGACGACGGAAGAAGGAGGTCGGAAGACGCTCGCAAGTCTCAGATGTCGGTATCAGGTCGGGAAGCGCCCAACGCGTCAGCGGCCCGACCAGTTCGGGGGGCGCTTCTCCCCGAAGGCGGCCACGCCTTCCTTAGAGTCGTCGGTGAGGGCGACAGCGGTGAGGCCCGCCTGGAGGCGGTCGAGAGCGGCGTCGAATCCCATGTCGGCGATGGCATAGAAACTGTCACGTCCCAACTCGAGCGTGGCCGGGCTCTGGGCGAGGATGGTCCCGACGATCTCGTCGACGGCCTCGTCTAGCTGCGGCCGCTCGACGACCCGGGTGACGGCGCCGAGGCTCTGGGCTTCGCTGGGGTCGATGATGCGCCCGGTCACCATCAGGTCGAGCACCGCCTTGGCAGGCATCGAGCGGAGGAGGACAGCCGAGATCATCATCGGCCACAGGCCCACGCCGATCTCGGGGGTCCCCAGCTTGGCGTCGGCTACGCACACAACGAAGTCGCACGCCACCGCCAGGCCGAACCCACCGGCGAGGGCGTGGCCGTTGACGCGGGCGACGGTCGGCTTGCCGCCCCGCACCATCAGCCGGAAGAGGTCGGCCAGGGCACCGCGCGAGGTGTGGAGACCGATGGGATCCTCCACGAACCCACCGGAAAGGTCTCCACCGGCCGAAAAGGCGGCATCCCCGGCCCCGGTGTAGACGATGACGCCGACCTCCGGCTCGCCCATGGCGCGGTGGGTGGCATCTAGCAGACCAGCCATGGCCTCGACGGAGAGCGGATTCCGTCGCGCCGGTTCGTCGATCGTGATGGTTGCCCGCCCGGCGGATACCTCGTACTGGATCATCAAACGATTCCTATCTCGCTCAGTCTGGGGCGTGTGATACCGTCGGGTCCCATCATGTTATGGCTGGCAATCGTCCTCTTTCTTGCTATGACGATCGCAGTCTTGCGGGGCGGTCGGCTTGCCAACCTGGGCGACATCCAGCTTCGCATGTGGTGGCTGCTCCCGTTGGGCTTCCTCCTCCAGATCGCCACGGCCTGGCTCCCGGCCTCCGAACCCTGGGCGGAATCCCTCGGTCTGGGCCTCGTCCTCTTCTCGTTCGTCCCGCTCCTGGTCCTGGTGATCCTCAATCGCACCCGCACCGGAATGTGGCTGGCCGGGGTGGGCGTGCTGATGAACTTCTCGGTCATCGCCCTCAACGGTGGCATGCCCGTCTTGCCCGGAGCGGCCGAGGCGGCCGCCGGTTTCACAGGGGCGCCCTTGTCAGTTGCCGAAAGTTACAAGCACGTGGTGATGGACGCCACGACGAAGCTCGGCTTCATGGCCGACGTCATCCCGATCCGGATGGCAGGCCAGGGCCAGGTCGTATCGATGGGCGACGTGTTCCTGGCTGTCGGGCTGGGAAGGTTCCTCGAGTTCGAACTGCGCCGGCCGGTGCGGTGGTTCAAGCGCGGCGCCCGGGCCCAGGCCGGCTCGGCATCCGTCAAACGGTGACTTCGTGCCGGCCGATCATGCCGTGACCGAGGACACGGCGAAGCGAGGCCACGATCTCGGGGTCGTATTCGTAGGCCGCTCCCTGATGTAGCTCTTCGAGCGCCTGCAGCTCCGACAAGCCGCCTCCGTGGACGTGGGCGTCATAGGCGCTGGCGATCTTCACGATCCGGGCGACGGTGGACACAGCCGGGTCGGACTCTTCCCCGGGGTTGCGGAAGGGCTCGTACTGGCGCCGGACATAGCCCGCCACCCTGTCCAGCGAAGGCGCCCCGGCGATGATCTCGGCTCCCCAGCGGGCGATGTCGTCGTCGGTCCATCCTTGCTCGACGACGGTCGGCTCATTCAACGTGATTCGGCCGATGTCGTGCATAAGAGCGGCAAAGTCGACGTCCTCCACCTCCTCGGGGCTGAGTCCGACGTCCTTGGCCATGGCCACTGACAACTGCGACGTCCGATCGGCATGCCCGACCAGGTTGAGACCGGCTGCCTCGGGAATCTGCGCCAGGGCGCGGATGGTCTGCTTGTAGGTCGACCTGGTCTCCTGGAACCGGCGGAATGCACCGTGGGCGAGGCTGTAGGGAAGCAGCGTCACCGGCAGAGCCCACCACTCCAGCGGAGCGAACATCAGCCCGAAGAGTCCACCGGTGGCGACCAGGCTGACGAACACGTTGACGTCCTTCAGGCCCGCCAGGGCTAGATACCGCGCCGAGACCCGGCGGTATT
>DATFFO010000260.1:0-11048 GCA_035250025.1 Acidimicrobiia bacterium | reverse complement strand
CTTGGTGAGGAAGAGCCGGGTGAAAGAGTTCAGTCGGGTGGCGTAGCGGAGGGCGACGATGTCGAGCCAACCACACCGGCGACGCCGGCCGGTCACCGTGCCGTACTCCCCCCCGAGCTCGATCATGGCTTCACCGATCTCATCGTGGAGCTCGGTCGGGAACGGACCGGTTCCTACCCGTGAGATGTATGCCTTGGCGACGCCGATGATCTCGTCGATGGCCTTTGGGCCTATCCCCGACCCGACAAGCGCCCCGCCCGCGGTGGGATTCGACGACGTGACGAACGGGTAGGTGCCGTGGTCCACGTCGAGCAGGGTCCCCTGGGCACCCTCGAACAGGACCTTCTTGCCGCTCTCGAGACCCTCCCAGAGGAGGAGGGAAGTGTCGGCGACGTGGTCGGCCAGGCGATCGGCGTAGCCCAGGTACTCGGAGACGATGTCGACGCCTGTCATGGGCAGCGAGTTGTAGACCCGGGGAAGGATTCGGTTGACGTCTTCGAGCTCGGTCTCGACCTTGTCGGCAAAGATCTTCTCGTCGAAGAGGTCCTGGACGCGGATGCCGGTGCGGGAGTACTTGGCCGTGTAGGCGGGGCCGATTCCCTTCTTCGTGGTACCGATCTTGTTGCGGCCGAGAAACCGCTCGCGGACGGCATCGAGCTTCTGATGCCACGGCATGATGAGGTGGGCGTTGGACGAGAGCTTGAGACGGGCCGGGTCGAGTCCCCGTTCGCTGACCATGGCCATCTCACCCAGCAGGACCTTGGGGTCTATCACCGTGCCCGAGGCGATGACCGGCGTGCAATCGGGGTAGAGGATGCCTGACGGGATGAGGGATAGCGCCAGCCGTTCATCGCCCACGATGATCGTGTGCCCGGCGTTGTTGCCCCCCTGGTATCGGACCACAAAGTCGGCCCGCTCGGCGAAGACATCCACGACCCTTCCCTTGCCTTCGTCGCCCCATTGGGCCCCCAACACGATCGTGGCCGGCATCACGACGACGGTAGCGGCTCGCCTTCCGGCCGCCGACGGCGCCCGTCAGGAAACACAGCCGTAACACGCGATCAACCGATAGGTAACCGCGGCGATTTTGAATCCTCGCGTTCAGTATCAGAGGAGGGTTGATGTCGACACCCAAGGACGTGCTCGCCAGGATCGCCGACGATGGCTTCGAGTTCGTCGATCTGCGGTTCTGTGACTTGCCGGGCCAGGTCCAGCACTTCACCGTGCCGGTGGCTCAGCTGACGGAAGACTCGTTTGCCGAGGGCTTCGGCTTCGACGGATCGTCGATCCGCGGCTTCCAGCAGATCCAGGAGTCGGACATGATCCTCATTCCCGACCCCACGACGGCGGTCGAGGATCCCTTCCGCCAGCACAAGACGCTCCTGCTCTACTGCTTCGTCCACGACCCTCTGACGATGGAGCCGTACGACCGCGACCCCCGTTACGTCGCCAAGAAGGCCGAGGAGTACCTCAGGTCCACCGGCATCGCAGAGACCTCCTATTGGGGTCCCGAAGCCGAGTTCTACATCTTCGATTCTGCCCGCTTCGGCCAGAACCAGCACTCGGGCTACTACTACCTCGACTCCGAGGAGGGGGCCTGGAACCGGGGAGCCGAGGAAGGGGGCAAGAACCTGGCCTACAAGCCCGGCTACAAGGAGGGCTACTTCCCCGTCCCGCCCACAGACCATTTCCAGGACCTGCGCTCGGAGATGACCAAGCGTCTCCTCGAGGCCGGGATCGAGATCGAGGTCCAGCACCACGAGGTCGGAACGGCAGGTCAGGCCGAGATCGACATGCGCTTCGACACTTTGCTCGTCACGGCCGACAGGGTCACCCTGTACAAGTACATCGTGAAGTCGGTGGCATGGGCGGCGGGCAAGACCGTGACCTTCATGCCCAAGCCGATATTCGAGGACAACGGCTCGGGGATGCACACCCACCAGTCACTGTGGAACGGCGACGAGCCCCTTTTCTACGACGAAGCGGGCTACGCCGGCCTCTCGGACATGGCGCGGTGGTATATCGGCGGCCTGCTGGCCCATGCCCCGGCGGTGCTGGCCTTCGCCGCCCCGACGACCAACAGCTACCACCGTCTGGTTCCGGGATATGAGGCGCCGGTCAACCTGGTCTACTCCAACCGGAACCGCTCCGCTGCCATCCGCATCCCGACCTACTCCCAAAGCCCGAAGGCCAAGCGGCTCGAGTTCCGGTGCCCCGACCCCTCGGCCAACCCCTACCTCGCGTTCTCGGCGATGCTGATGGCCGGCCTCGACGGCATTCAGAACAAGATCGAGCCCCACGAGCCGGTGGACAAGGACATTTACGACCTACCGGCCGAGGAGCTGGCCAACCTGCCAGGGGTGCCGGGCAGCCTCCCCGAGGCTCTCGACGCCCTGAAGGCGGATCACGAGTTCCTCCTCGCCGGGGGCGTGTTCACGCAGGGTCTGATAGACGCCTGGATCGATTACAAGCAGGAGCACGAGGTGGATCCGGTCCGTCTCCGTCCCCACCCCCACGAGTTCTCGCTCTACTACGACGTCTGAGGACAGGCGGATTTATGACGCGACCGAGCCCCCTTGCGGGGGCTCGGTGGTTGGTTGGTTTCAGAAGATGAATATCAGCAGGGCGATGATGAGCAAGATGCCCACGATCGTCCAGATAAGCCCGCCACGCATGGCATTCCTTCCTGTCCGGGAACAGGAGAGGAATACCCGGGGCGCGAGTGGCTGAAACGTCCCGGGACGGCGGCTAGAACACTTCCGGGCACCATGGTCCTGGTGACCACGAGAATGCCCGGTCGAGGGCGGCGATGGCCTGGTCGGCGCCGCTCACTCGCCCGGCCCGGGAAAGGGTCCGGAATCGGGACCAACCCATGAAGCACGCCCCCAGATCTTCCAGGTCCATGGAGACGTCCGCACTCTCTGAGGTCGGGGCCACCTCGGCTCCGTCGCGGTCGAGGTCGAGACGCCATGTGGAAGTGGTGGCGTCGAGCGGATCGTGGACGTCGATCACCGTTCGGACGACGTCGGAATAGGAGCGACCTTCCAACGCCGACTTCGGTTCCATGATCCGGACCCACAGGGAGTCGGAGGGGCGCTTCCTGGCTCGCCGAGGTCCTTCCAGCAGTTCGAAGAGCGGGTCGTCGGGGGAGCGGAGCGAGGCAACGATTTGGGCGGTGAGGTCGTGGTTGAGAACGAGAGACCAGAGGCCGGCCCACGACGCCGGGTCCGTGCCGATCAGTTCGCGGACGCGCACCTCGCCCTTGCCGTGACCCCCGCTCCAGTTCTCCTTGAACCGGTACTGGACGTACCCCCGAGCCTCGCCGCCGCTCTCGGCGACGGCGTAGCGAAAGGCCGTCGCCCCCTCCCTGGAACCCGGTTCGTCGTGGAATCGCCGGTTAGTCCACCAGGCCTCCGAGCGTCGGAGGAAGCCGGGGTACTCGGAGCGGGCCTGGTCGAAGATGGCGGGCAGCAGCCGTCGAGCCTCGTCGGCCGTCACGATTCGGACCGGGGCCGGGGCCGGGCCGAGGCGGTGGAGGCTGTTGTGCTGGCGGGACACCGTGACGTCGACGCTCTCGGCGGCGCAGCCATAACCGAAGCGCCCGTAGATGGCAGAGTCGGCCGACCACAGCGCCGCGATCGGCTCCTCACGTTGGCGAATCTCCTGAAAGTGGGCGTCGATGAGGGACCGGAGGATGCCCCGTCGGCGGTGCGTCGGCAGCACCGACACGATGGTGGTGCCGGCGCAGGGCATGGTCCCGCCCGGCACGGTCATCTCGAGCGAGAACGTGCCGAGGGTGCCGACGATGGCGTCCCCGTCGAAGGCGGCCTGGCTGCGGTCGGGCTCGAAGAGGGAGGCGAACCGCTCGATCCGCCCCTCGTTCTCGATGTCATAGCCGTAGGTCAGCTCGGTCGCGCGGAGGAAGGCCCGCACCTCGTCCGCCGTGATGCTCCGGATGGTCACGCCCACCGGACGTCACCCCCCCGTCGTGGTGTCGGGCGAGGAGGTATCGGGCGGCGTGGTAGTGCCGGGAGGCTGCGTGGTGTCCGGCGCCGACTCCAGGCCGGCGGCGGAGCGGGCGTTGGCGACGGCAGTCTGGAGATCGCTCACCGCAGTGTCGAAGGCCGCCACGGCGTTGCGCCGCTGGGTCCCATCGTCGGTCGACTGGAGGCCGGCCAGGGTCTCGTCGGCGGCGGCGGCGGCGGTCGTGATGGCGGTGCGGATGGCCTCGTGGATGGTGGCGACCGTCTCCGGAGGTGTGAGGGCGTCGATCTCCTCCACCAGGCCATCCGCCTGCTCGGCGATGGTCCCAAGCCGGTCGACGGCATCCTGATAGTCGACGGTGCGGGGGTCGGCATCGAATCCCCCGTTGACCGACGCCATTTCCCGCTGCAGCTCCTCCAGTGACGTGAGGACCGCCTGGGCTCCGTCGAGGTAGGCCTGGACGGCGGGATCGGCGGCAGTGTCGGGCAGCGTGGTCGAGGATCCGGGACCAGGTTCCCCGTCGTCCGGCACGGTGGTGGCGGCGCTGGGGAGGGAGGTGTCCGAGGGGGTCTCAGCCGTCCCCGTCGGGAGGGCACGAACGAAGAAGTAGGTGAACGCGACCATGCCCAGCACGACGAGGGGCAGGATCCAACGCCCCGGTTTTGGATCGGGATTCATTGCCATGGACGCACAACGATAGTGACGACGGCCCGGTTCCCCCGCCACCGAACCCCCTTGAACCGCCCGGCGGTGTCTCGTACGTTCGCCGCCGTGGACTCAGACGAACGTGATGTCGAGATTTTCGAGCGCATCCCTTGGGAGGCGCTCGACAAGCCTGGCGACCGACGCTGGATGGTGTACCTGGCCGCAACCGCACTCGTCATGGTTGCCCTGGGTGTGACGGTCGGGAGGAGCATGGGAGGCCCGCCTGCGGCGGCACCGTCTACAACACTGGCGCAGCCGCCGGTGCCGTCCCCATCGGCGGCGGCGCCGACGACGTCCCCCGCCGTGACCGCATCCGAGATCTCGACCTCATGGTCCGAGGCCGATCTCATGGCGGTTCCCGCCGAGTCCCTGGAAGGCGTCGCCGGAGCAATGGGCGAATGGTTCGTGGTCGACTTCTTCACCCGCGATGGGGCCGAGGGTGGCGACCGATCATTCGTCGAATGGTCCGCCGTGGTCGCCCGGGAGTGGGTCTCGAGCTCCGCCCTCGACCTCACGGTTGTGCTGCGGCGACTGGCGGCGACAGGCGATGACGCCTACCAGCGTCTCCCGGTCGAGGGCTGGGTCGTCTCCTTGGAACTCGACGACGAGGGCTGGGTGGTCGTCGACGGGCCGGTGTCGGTCCCGGCGCCCGACCTGGCGGTGGACATAAGTGACCTGGACGACAAGCCACCGGCCACTGTCGTGGCGGCCGTCGATGACGGCGAGGTGACTTCGGGCACCGAGTCGGATGAAGGGTGGCTCGTCGAGGTCGACTGGACCGACGCCGCCGGGCTGGAGTGGGTAGTCCGCCGGCGGATCGAGCCGGAGACCTGATGCCCCCCACACCGGAAATGAATGGCGACCGCACTCCCGCTGGAGAGCACTCGGTCGGTACGATCGGCCGTCGTGGAGCAGGAACTCATCGACGACGTCGCCCGGGCGATAGCCGCCGTCTCAGATCGCCATGACCCGGGACTGGATAGCTGGTGGGAGGCGTCCGCCGATCCGAAGGCATTCGAGCGCAGTGGAGCGCCGTCCCATTTCACGGCGTCGGCGCTGCCGATCACTGCGGACGGGACCCGTGTGTGCCTCGTCCTCCACGGGCGAATGGGCCTGTGGGTGCAGCCGGGCGGCCATCTGGAGGCTGGCGACCGCTCGGTCCGCGAAGCCGCGCAACGGGAGTTGGCCGAGGAGACGGGCCTCGTCGGTTCGATCTCGGCCGAACCGCTGTGTCTGTCACGGCATCCTGCCCCGTGCGGTCAGGCGGACTGGCACCTCGACCTGCAGATGCTCGCCGTCGTGCCCCAGGTCGTTCCCGTGCTCAGTGAAGAGTCGACCGACGTCGCCTGGTTCGAGGCGCGCCGGCTTCCGTCCGGAATCGCCTCGGGTGTCGACGCCCTGGTCGGTCGTGCCGTCGACCGCGTCAGCCGAATCGGCTCTCGATGACCCGCCGGGCCTCGGGTGTGATCACTTCCCAGTCGGCGGACGGAGCCCGGGTGAGAGTCACGAAGTCGGCGGTCATGAAGACGCTGGCGACCCCGTCGATGGCGAGCAAGTCGGCGGCGAGGGGATCGTCGATCTCCCCTCCGGCGGCATACGTCGCCGGTCCGCCCACCGATTGCCCCACCGAGAACTTGACGGCGTTTGGGTTCGGTGTCGGCTCTACGGTCACGGGCATCGGCCCAGGATAGGCCGCCAACGTGGCCGATCCGCCCCCCTCACGATCACCGGCGGTGATGCCCCGTTCCGTCGCCGCCGACGTGGGTGGCACCTTCACCGATTGCCTTGCCCTCACAGAGCACGGCATCGCGGTGGCCAAGATTCCAACCACCGGGGACCAAAGCGTCGGGGTGATGAAGGGGGCCGAGGCTCTCGCCGGTGGCGGTAGCTTCAGTCGGCTGATCCACGGTTCGACCGTGGCGACCAATGCCCTCCTGGAGCGCAAGGGTGCCGACGTGGCCCTGATCACGGACCCTGGCTTCGAGGATGTGATCGAGATAGGTCGCCAGGAGCGACCGTCGCTCTACGACTCCTTCGCCGATCGCCCGACGCCTCTCGTCGACCGGGATTCGCGGTACGGCGCCGGCGATCTGGCCTCGCTCGCCGAGACCATGGCGGCGCGATCTCCCGAAGCGATCGCCGTGTCGCTGGCGTACTCCTTCACCGACCCTTCCGCTGAGGAGGCGATCGCCACCGCCCTGGGAGGGCTTGGTAGCCCGATCAGCCTGTCGAGCAGGGTGGCGGCCGAGTTTCGGGAGTTCGAGCGAACCTCGACGACCGTCCTCAACGCCTACCTGTGGCCGGTCGTGTCCGGGTATCTCACCCATCTGGCCGACGGGGTCGGCGCCGTCGCCGAGCGGTTGCAGGTCATGCGTTCTTCCGGTGGTCTGATGGAGGCTCGCCAGGCGGTCTCGCTCTCGGCGGCCCTGCTCTTGTCGGGGCCTGCCGGCGGTGTGGTGGCCGCCGCAGCCCTGGCGGAGGCCAAGGGGTACGGCCGGGCAATAAGCTTCGATATGGGCGGAACGTCGACGGATGTCTGCCGAATCGAGCAGGGCCGCGCCGAAGTGGGTTACGAGCGGACGATCGCCGGCTTCGTCTGTCGTCTGCCCTCGGTCGCCGTGCATACCGTCGGAGCAGGCGGTGGAAGCATCGGTTGGATCGACGCCGGCGGGTCCCTGCGCGTAGGTCCCCAGAGTGCGGGCGCCGATCCCGGGCCGGCGTCGTACGGTCACGGTGGGACCGACGCCACTGTCACCGACGCTCATCTACTGCTGGGAAGGATCGACCCCTCCGTCCCCCTGGGCGGGGCCCTGAAACTCGATGTCACGCTCGCCGCGGAGGCCGTGGCAACTCTCGGCTCGCGTCTCGGCCTCCATCCAACCGCCGTCGCCGAAGGTCTCCTGGAGGTAGTCGATGCTCGCATGGAGCGCGCCATCCGGGCGGTGTCCGTCGAGCAGGGCGCCGACCCCCGGGCCGCCACGCTCGTCGCCTTCGGCGGCGCCGGCGGCCTCCACGCCTCGTCGCTCGGTCGTCGTCTCGGCATGGCCTCGGCGGTGATCCCTCCCTACGCCGGTGTCTTCTCGGCCCTTGGACTGGTGATGGCACCACCCCGTCACGACGGGGCCCGCAGCGTCAGTCTCGGCGAGGGAGCCGATGAACGGCTGACGGAGCAGGTGGCAAACCTGGTCGCCCACGTCTCGAAGGCCTTCGCCCATTCGCACGGCCGGCGCCCGTCCTCCGTCGAGGCCCTGGTGGACATGAGATATCTGGGTCAAGCCCACGAGATCTCTGTGCCGCTCAGGCTCGGAGGCGGACTGGTCGAGGCCGAAGCCCGCTTCCACGATTTGCACCACGACGTCAACGGCTTCGCTCGACGAGGTGACCCGGTGGAAACCGTCACGGTGCGGGCTGTTGCCCAGGGTTCTCCGCTCCTGGGCTGGAGTGACCTTCCCCAACTGGAGGAGGGTCCGCTACCGACATCGACTCGTCGCCCCATGGCGGTCGACGGAACTGTTCACAAGGCGGCGGTGTGGAAGCGTTCGCAACTGCCGGCGGGAGCGACGCTCTCAGGCCCCGCCGTGATCACCGAAGAGATGGGCACCACGATCCTGCTGCCCGGAGACGTGGCCCAGGTGGACGGGGACGGAACGATCGAGATCAGGTGGTGACCGTGGACCCCATCACCCTCGAAGTGGCGCGAAACCAGTTGGCGTCCATCGCCGAGGAGATGGGGACGGTCCTGCGCCGGACGTCGTTCTCGCCGAACATCAAGGAGAGGGCGGACTGCTCGGCGGCCCTGTTCACGCCATCCGGGGAGATGCTCGCCCAGGCCGAGCACATACCCGTCCACCTGGGGGCGATGCCGGCGTCGGTCCAGGCAGTGATCGAGCGCTTCGACCCCGTCCCGGGTGTCCAGTACGCCGTGAACGATCCGTTCGCGGGCGGCACCCATCTCAACGACCTCACGCTGGTGAGCCCCGTGTTCGCCGGTGGCCACCATCTGGGATGGGTTGGCAACCGCGCCCACCACGCCGACGTAGGAGGCGAAGCTCCCGGCTCGATGCCGGCCCACGCGGTGCGCTTGGAGCAGGAGGGCCATGTCGTGCCGCCCATGCGATGCGCCGTCGACGGCGAGTGGGTGGAGGAGTTCGTGGAACCGTTCCTCGCCGCTACCCGCACCCCCGCCGAGCGCGCCGGCGACCTGTCGGCGCAGATGGGAGCCAACCAGGTGGGCGCCAGGCGCCTCGAGGAACTCATCGCCTCCGAGGGCCCTGATCGATTCGCCACCGTGGCGTCCGCCCTCCTCGACTACGGCGAACGGCGGATGCGGGCGGCAGTAGCCGACCTTCCGGACGGGCGCTACCAGTTCGAGGACAGGATGGAATGGGGTGACGTCGATGTCCCCGTGGTGGTCGAAGTCGTCATCGACGGAGGGCAGGTGATCGCCGACTTCACCGGCACCCATACCCAGATCCCGGCGAACTTCAACGCCCCCGAGGCGGTGACCCGCTCATGTCTCTACTACGCCATCCGGGTGGCCACCGACCCCACCATCCCCGCCAACGGGGGCTGCTATCGCGTCGTGGACCTCGTCACCGAGCCGGGGTCTCTGGTGTCGGCGTTGGCACCGGCGGCGGTGGCGGCCGGCAATGTCGAGACCAGCCAGCGCATCGCCGACGTACTCCTCGGGGCGCTGGCGCAGGCGGCGCCCGATCGGGTGCCGGCGGCATCACAGGGCACGATGAACAACTGCCTGATCGGCAACGACCGCTTCGCCTACTACGAGACCGTGGCCGGCGGCCAGGGGGGCCGGCCGGGACGAGCAGGCCAGTCGGGGATCCAGACGGGGATGACGAACACCAAGAACACACCCCGGGAGTCGATCGAGACTCACTATCCGTTCCGGGTCCTGCGCACCACCTTGCGTCGCGGAAGCGGAGGACGCGGCCGCTATCCGGGCGGCGAGGGCATCGAGAGAGAACTGGGCTTCGACGAAGCGGCGACGGTTTCTCTCATGGGTGAGCGGCGACGGCACGGACCGTGGGGACTGTTCGGCGGAGGGCCCGGCGCGGTAGGAGAAGACTGGCTCATCCGGGCGGACGGCACCCGCCAGCGGCTCCCGGGCAAGACCACCTTCGACGTGGTGGCCGGAGACCGACTCCTGATCCGCACCCCCGGCGGCGGTGGCTACGGCACCGGTTGAAGTAACAGCCAGCCCCAGCTACCGGTTCACCGTGCATACGCCAACAACCACCGTCGGTGTAGGCACACTCAACGGCGGAGGCGGGCCAGCGGCGCGCTGAGGTGATGTCTTGAGGGTGGGGAGCCTTCCGTATCATCGCGGGCATGGGGTTGCAGTCCGACCTGATCGATGTCCTCGGCGCCGAACGCGTCACCCAGGATGCGTTCGCCCTCCGCCTCTACTCCACCGACGCCGGTCAGGAGACGGGCCACGCCACGATCGTGGTCTTCCCCGAGTCGACGGCCGAGGTGGCGGCCGTGGTCGCCGTCGCCTCCCGCAACGGGGTTCCCATCGTCGCCCGCGGAGCCGGGACCGGGCTGGCGGCGGGGGCGGTGCCGAGCGAAGGCGGCATCGTCGTCTCCACCAAGCTGATGAACCAGATCGAGCAGGTCGACCCGGCCGACCGCACGGCCTGGGTCGGTCCCGGGGTGATCAACCTGGACCTATCGACCGCCACCTCCGTATACGGCCTCCACTTCGCCCCCGACCCTTCGTCACAGTCGGTGTGCACCATCGGAGGCAACGTCGCCAACAACTCGGGAGGGCCGCATTGCCTGGCTGAAGGCAGCACGGTGGCCCATGTGCTGGCGGTCGAGGTTGTCCTCGCCGACGGAGAGGTCCTCGTCCTCGGCGGGCCTGCCCCAGACCCGATCGGCCTCGACCTGCGCGGCGTGATGGTGGGTTCGGAGGGCACGCTGGGCATGGTGACCCGGGTCCTGGTCCGGTTGATGCCCGACCCCCCCGACGTCCGCACTCTGCTGCTCGCCTTCGACTCGGTCCACGATGCCGCCACCACCGTGTCGGGTGTCATCGCCTCCGGCGTGGTGCCGGCCGCCCTGGAGATGATGGACCAGCGGATGGCGATCGCCGTCGAGAACTGGCTGCACGCCGGCTTGCCGACTGACGCCGCCGCCCTCCTCCTCGCCGAGGTGGTGGGGGAGACGGCCGCGGTCGAGGCCGAAGCCGACCTCATCCGTCGGGTCGGCAAGGCGTCCGGTGCTCTCAGCATCAGCACAGCCGCCGACGCCGATGAGCGGGCGCTGCTGTGGAAAGGCCGCAAATCCGCCTTCGGGGCGGTGGCCCAGGCGGCGCCGGACTATTACCTCCACGACACGGT
>DATFFO010000259.1:0-2147 GCA_035250025.1 Acidimicrobiia bacterium | reverse complement strand
GGAGGTGGCCAGGGAAGCCAATGCCCGCCTCGCTGCCCTCGCAGCCGAGACCTCGGGCAGGATCTACGGGATGGGCGTGCTGCCTCCGGCGTCGCCTGCGGTCGTGGCTGCGATCGTGGAAGAGGTGGCCGCCGAGCCCCGTCTCCGGGGTGTCATAGCCAGCACCGCCATCGGCGGGCTGCTGTTCGACGATTCCCGCCTCGAGCCGGTCTGGGAGACCCTGGCCGTCACGAGAGTTCCGCTGATGGTCCACCCGATGTTGACGATGCTGTCGCCCGACCTGGCCGGCTACGGGATCGCTCTCTCCGCCGGGATCGGCTTTCCCTTCCAAACCACATTGGCCGTGGCCCGCCTGCTCCTCTCGGGCGTTCTCGAGCGCCACTCCAGTCTCCGGATCGTCTCTGCACATGGGGGCGGGGCGTTGCCCTTTCTGATCGGGAGGCTGGAGGGCACCCACCACGGCAAGGCGGGCGAGCGGCGATTGCGAGAAGCGGCCGGCGGTTTGCTCCTGGATGCCGCCCTCTACGAAGCGGACGCCGTGAGGATGGCCGCCGATTTGGTCGGCGCCGAGCATCTCCTCTTCGGAACCGACCATCCCTTCCCCAACGCCGACGTGGCCCGTATCAGCCACGCCATCCGGTCCGGACTCGCCGCCTCCGACGTCGCCTTGGTGATGGGATCGGCGGCGCAGGCCTGGTACGACCTCCCCTGAGGCGAAGCTGCAATCGCCTTTGACCGGCAATCGCTGGGACCTGCAATGGCTTGGACCTGCAATCGATTGGATCAGCGTGACGGACGCTGCGCTATGGTGGCGCCGACCCACCTCTAGTCGAAAGGTCGAGTCCTGATCACCACACTTCTCGAGCCAATGCAACTGCATCGGAGTAGCGTCAGCACTGCTAACAATCGATTGCGAGGGTTCGCTTCGAATCTCCAGGCTGGGGCGTGAACGATATGGAACGTCAACACATCGAACCCGAGGGCCTCTACCGGCATCCGGCTTTCAGCGCCATCGTGACGGTGACCGACCCGGGCAAGTGGCACTTCTTCGCCGGGCGTTGCGCCGTGGACGAGCAGTACCGCTGCACCGCACCAGGCGACTTCCTGGGGCAGTATCGACGGGTGATGGAGATCCTCGATCTCGAGCTCCGGACCGTGGGCGCCACCTGGGACGACGTCGTTTTCCGGCGCATCTTCACCCTCGACGTCGACGCCTTCCTCGAGGCCAGCGCCAACGATCCCGTGATCCAGGGCTACTGGAACCCCGAGCGGATGCCGCCCAGCACCCTGATCGGGGTGACCCGCCTCTCCGACCCCGAGTTTCTCATCGAGATCGATCTCATGGCGGTCACGGAGTGACCGGCGTGACCTATGCGAAGAACCGGACGGCCGGGCGCCGTCCCCAACCGGAGGTAGACGAGTGAAACGGAAAATGATCATCTGGCTGGGAGTCCTCTCCCTCGTGCTCGCCGCCTGCGGCGGGTCGGCCGACGACGGGACCACGACCACCGGCGGCGGTGACGGCACCACCGCCACGACCGCCGACACCGGAGACACCACGGCCACGACCGGCGGTGGCGGCGAAGCGGAGGGAGACCCGATCGTCCTGGGGGCGTCGCTGCCCCTGACCGGCGGCTTCTCCATTCCCGGCACGCTCCATCAGGAGGGCTACCAGGTGTGCGTCGACATCATCAACGAGCGCGGCGGCCTGCTGGGTCGCCCCGTCGAGCTGATCGTGAGCGACAACCAGTCAGACCCGGAGACGACGGCCTCCCAGACCGACCGCCTGATCAACGTCGACAACGTCGACGTCCTCCTGGGGACGTTCTCGACGCTGCTGTCGTTCCCGGCTTCGGCCATCGCCGAGCAGGCGGGGATGCTGTATCCGGAGCCGTCCGACAGCTCTCTGCAGTCGCACTCCCGCGGCTTCGAGTACAACTTCGGGTTCACCCTCAAGCCGATCAACTACATCGGCCAGACCCCCGTCGACGTCCTCGAGTACTACCGGGAGCAGGGGCTCATTTCCGAGGAGGATTTCCCGGCCACGGCCGCCGTGATCTACTTCGACGACTTCTTCACCAACAGCATCTCCCAGGGGCTGGTGGGAGGAACCCTCGAGATCCCCGGCTCCGACGATGTCGTCGACT
>DATFFO010000258.1:0-11540 GCA_035250025.1 Acidimicrobiia bacterium | reverse complement strand
CTCAACAGGATTGGCTGTAGGGGCGGTCCGAGACGGGTTCGCTCTGCCCCTTCGGGGCCTCCCCCTACCTCCCCCTCCGCTTCGCTCCGGTGGCAGGGACCTTCCCACACTTCGTGGGGGACAGGAGGAGGCCTCACGCTGGGTCGGGTTGGATGGTGAGGAGGGTGCCGGAGGTGAGGCGGATGTTGGCGACCGGGGCCGTGAACAGGTTGGAGACACCCAGCGTCGAGCCCGGGACCAGGGTGGCGTCGGTCAGGTTCCAGCGCAGGCCGGTCGTGGTAACTCCGGTCACGGGGCCGTCGATGGCGAGCAGGGTGAGAATGGTCCCGGTGGTGCCGTGGATGGTCACTCCGCCCCGCAGAACCCGCACCCGGGCGCGGGAGGCAATCCACTCGATGTCCATCGTGGCCCACCGCTCCGAGGTCAGGAGGGAGATCGTCCCCACCAGGTGATCGAAGCGGCCTCCCTGGCCGCCGATGACGACGACCCGATCTGGGTCCCGGACGAGGGCAGCCTGGAGGGCGAGATCGAGGTCGGTGGCGTCCTTGTCGGGGGAGTGGCGTTCGATCCGGGCCCGGCTCAGTCGGAGCGCCTCCTCACCGACGGAGTCGAGGTCGCCTACGACGAGATCCACGTCGAAGCCGAGGGCGAGGGCATGGTCGAGGCCGGAGTCGGCGGCGATGAGGTAAGCCTCGTCGGGTATGTCGCCTGCTACCGCCCGGGGAAGCGGCTCGCCGCCGGTGAAGATGACGACGACGCTCATGGGTGCGAATGACAAAATCGTCTTACGCGCCGGGTCGCGCGTAAGACCTCTACCTCAACCTGAACGTGAGGGTTGCGGCCGGCGTTCACAGCCAGCGCTCCAGCCACGACAGAACCTCGGCGTACCAGTTGATCGAGTTGGTCCGGGAGAGGACCCAGTGGTTCTCACTGGGGTACGACAGGAGCCGGGCCGGGACTCCCTTCGCCACCAGGACCCCGTACAACTCCAGGCCCTGAGTGACAGGCACTCGCTCATCACGGTGCCCGTGGACGACGAGCGTGGGTGTGGAGTATCCGGCGGCGTGAGCGGACGGGGACCAGCGTTCGACCACCGATCGATCTTCCCAAACCTCGCCGCCGTAGGCCCGCTGCCGGCCGAACGTGACGTCGGAGGCGTACATCCCGCCCAGGTTCGTGACTGCGGCATGGGCCACGGCCGCCGCATAGCGGTCCGTCTGGGACGTGATCCAGGCGACGAGATAGCCGCCGTAAGACCCGCCCGCCACCGCCATCCGCTCCTCGTCGACCAAGCCGAGACCGATGAGGTGGTCGGTGGCGGCCTCGATATCCCGAAACGGCTTGTCGCCCCACGCCCCGTGGATCGACGCCGTGAAGTCTTCTCCCCACCCGGTCGAACCATGGAAGTTGACGTGGGCCACCCGGTGACCTGCGGCGGCCATGACCTGGCCGTTCCATCGCCAGTGCCACTGGTCGCCGAAGACACCATGGGGTCCGCCGTGGATCATGTGGAGGAGTGAGCGGGGCTCGTCGGGACTGGCATCGGGGGGATCCAGCACCCAGACCTGGATGGGCCGCTGGTCGGCTCCCGGTACCTCCAGTTCCCGAACCGTTCCCATCTCGACGTCGTCGAGGGCTTCGGCGGTGAAGCTGGTCACCTTTTCCAGCCGATGGTCGCCGTTGTCGTCGGGGGCGCCGACCCTGAACACCTCGGGTGGGGCGGCGAGGGACTGGGCAAGGACGTGAACGGTGCCGTCGGCTGCCACGGTGGGATCGGACACCCAGCCACCGGTGGTGAGGGGTTCCACGTCGCCCGTCGTCGAGGAGAGGCGCCACAGGCGGGACCGTCCTGCGTCCTCGGCAGTGAAGAGCAAGCGGCCATCGCCGTCGAGGGTCCAGCCGTGGGCGGATCTGTCCCATCCTCGGGCGAGGTCGAGATGCTCACCCGTGGCCAGGTCGAAGCGTACGAGCTGCATGTGGGCGGCATAGAAATCGGGCTCGGCCTGATAGCCGTACACGATGCCGGCGCCGTTGCGGGTGAAGCGGGGGCGGTGGCTATTGCCTTCCCGGCCCTCGTCGAGACGGCGGAGGCCGCTGCCGTCGATGTTCATGAGAAACAGCGACCAGCTCAGCTGTCTATGGGGCGGTGAGGAGTCGTCTGCCACGAAGGCGACCAGGGTGCCATCGGGGGACACGTCGATGTCGTTGATCGGCTCGTCGACGCTGGGGAACGACCAGAACCGGGTCGCCTCCGGCGTGAGATCTGTCACGTCGCCCGTCGCCGGGTCGATGATCACCGGGTGGTACACGTGCTCCAACCAGGTGTCCCAGTAGCGGTAGACGGCGTCCTCCGTGGCCCGAGCGGTCAGCCGGGGATCGGGCGACCGCTCGGCCGTGCCCTCGAGGGTCGGCTGGTCCCGGAACAGGGTCGCCATCGCGACCAGAGAGCCGGTGGGAGTCCATTTGACTCCGACCGCCCCCAGGGGCAGATCTCCCACCTGCCGCGACTCGCCACCGTCGAGAGGCTGGACGTGGACCTGGCGGTGCTCGTCGTGCTTGCGCAGGTAGGCGACGGCCGAACCGTCCATGGCGACGGAGAATCCCCCTATCTGGCCGCGGGCGAACGCTCGCGGCTCACCGTTGGACGGGTCGAGCCGCCACAAGGTGGTTGTCGACTCGTCGGTGTCTGAGTCATAGGTTGTCACGGGAACGAGGAGGCGGCCATCCCCGATGGAGTGGGGGGCGCCGACCCGGGGGATGGCCCACAGGCGCTCGGCAGTCAGCAGTGTCATTCGGCGATCATGACACAAACGTCGGGGATGCTCGGGTCTAACGTTTGCAGGTGGCCATCGGCATCCTGACCAGCGGGGGAGATGCTCCCGGGATGAACGCCGTCATTGGTGCCGTCACGAAGGTCGCAGCCTCCCGCGACCTGGCGGTCTGGGGTATCGAAGACGGGTTCGATGGTCTCATCGACGGCCGGTTCCGGCCGCTGACTCGCCGGGTTGGCAAGAACGGCTCGCTGAGCCCGCTGCCGGAGGTCGAATACGCCGCCGGCACCGGCGGGACGATCCTGGGCACGGCGCGTTCCTCGCGATTCCACACCCGGGAGGGCCGCGCCCAGGCGGCGGCGACGTTTTCCCAGTATTCGCTCACGGGTCTGCTCGTGGTCGGCGGCAATGGGTCGATGGAGGGCGCTCACCATCTGGCAGTCGAACACGGCCTGGCGGTCGTCGGCATCCCGGCATCGATCGACAACGACATCGGGCTCACCCGGGAGGCGATCGGAGTGGACACAGCCCTGAACACGATCGTCGAGGCTTGCGACCGGATATCCGACACGGCCCGGTCTCATCATCGAGCCTTCATCGTCGAGGTGATGGGACGCAATTCGGGTTATCTCGCCATGGCCGCGGCCGTGGCGGTGGCCGCCGATGTGGTGCTCCTTCCCGAGCAGGGACGGAGCGGGGATGAGGTGGTGGCTGCTGTCGTCGAGGCCCTCCGCTCCAGCTTCGCCGCCAGCCGCGACAAGACGCGGGTGCTGGTCCTCAAGGCCGAAGGGGTCGAGATCGCCACCGAGGAGCTGGTCGACAGGGTGCGAGCGGAGTTGATCGACCGGGTCGATGTGGAGGTCCGGGCAACGATCCTCGGCCACCTCGTCCGCGGCGGCAATGCCTCGTTCCGTGACCGGCTGTTGGCGGGGCGTTTCGGGCTGGTTGCCGTCAACGCCGTGGTGGAGAGTCATACGGACATGATGGTCGGCTGGAACGTGGGCGGGCCGGGTCTGGAGACCAGTGACAGCTGGATCAAGCTCTTCCCGATCACAGAGGTGATCGCCGAGACTCAGGCGCTTCTCGACGGCACCAGCCACGTGACGATGGACCGAGTCCGCCGAATGGAAGCCATCCAGGGCGTACTTTCAATCTGAAAATTTGTCCCCCTGAGCGGAGCGAAGGGGGAAGGGGCCCCCGCCGGCGAAGCCGGTGGGGTAGGGGGAATCGCTCCCCCCAACAGAGCCTGTTTGAGGCCCGCTACGGGTTCGCCCGCGCCTTCGGCGCTCCCCCTACCCCGCTCACTTCGTTCGTGGGGGCCCCTTCCCCCACTTCGTGGGGGACAAAGGGGGTGATGTCGGCGGTTATCAGGGCGGCGGCTTGGCGCAGGGTGTCGGCCACCGCTTCGGGGGTGGGGCCGGTGGCGAAGATGAAACCCAGGTAGCGACCGTCTTCAGGGAGACGCTCGACGGCGGTGCCGGGAGGAATCGTGATGTCGATCTCCGTGACCCCATCGATGGAGCGGGCTTCGTCTACGCCCCTCACTCCCGAGAGGACGCCGTCCGCCGGGATGGGAAGCATCATCACGCCGCTGGGGCGTGGCTGGCGGTGGGTGCGGGTCGGGAGACCGAGGGCGGTCGCCAGAATCTGGGCCTCGAGACCGGCTCCTTCGAGGCCGAACCGGAGCGAGCGTCCGCACAGTCCACCGATCGACCTTGCGGCCACTTCGAGGAGGAAAACCCGGCCGGCATCGTCGATGCGGGCCTCGGCGTGGATGGGTCCGTGGCTCAATCCCAGGGCTGCGACACCGGATCGGACGACCCTGGCAAGCTCCGCCTGCACCGAGTCGGGCTGGGTGGAAGGAGTGACGAGGAGCGTCTCCTCGAAGGTGGGGCCATCAGGGGCGTCGGGTTTGTCGAAGACGGCCAGAATCACCAGATCGCCATTCACCACCAGGCCCTCCACGGCGACTTCGGCTCCGGGAATGTAGGTCTCGGCCACAAGCGGGCCGGTCTCGCCGATGCTGGCGGCGATGGCCCGGACGCGGGCAGTCGCCGCATCCAGATCCCCGGGTCCGTCGACCCTCAGAACCCCTCTAGAAGCGGCGCCCGTGCGGGGCTTGAGCACGAGCGGAAAGCCAACGACGCCGGCGTCGAATCCTTCCTCGCCCACGCTGGCAAAACTCGGCTGGGGCACCTCGGCGTCGGCCAGCAACTGGCGCATCTTCAGCTTGTCGCGGGTGGCTGCGGCCGCCGCCGGAGGGTGGCCCGCCAGCCCCAGACGCTCCGAAGCTATGGCCGCCACGACCACGCCGGCATCGTCGGCCGCCACGATGGCGTCGATGGGCGTCTGGTCGGCCAGAGCCACGATGGCGCCGGCGGCCGCTTCGACGTCGTGACAGTCGATGCGAACGAAGCGGTCGCCGAGATCGAGCGGTGGGTCCTCCTCGGACGCCACCGCCAGATCGATGCCGAGGGCGTCGGCGGCGGCGACGAAGTCCGAGGTTCGATAGGAATTGGTGGGGAGGATGACGAGTGCACGTGGCATGAGCGAGTTCGGTGGAGAAACATCCGCCGACCTGTACCATGGTGGCACACATGACAGACGTCCTGACTATCGCCCCCGACGCCCTCGAGATGATCATCCAGCTTCGCGACCAGGAGCCTGGTGAGGGCGAATTCGCCCTCTCGGTTGGGGTGGCCGGCATCACCGGGCTCCAGTTCAACTACGACCTCGCCTTTGTGCCGGTCGATGACAAGACGGACAGCCAGCGCCTGGAGCGCCACGGCGACCTGGCCGTGATCATCCCTGAGGCGGACGTCGAGAAGCTCCAGGGCGCCGCGCTCGAGTTGAGCGCCCAGGGCCTGTCGATGAACAACCCCAACAGCCCCGCCCCGCCCCCGATGGCGGCTCCCAAGGGAGATCTGTCGGGCCCGCTGGCCGATCGGGTGCAGCAGGTCATCGTCGAGCAGGTGAACCCGGCCATCGCCAGCCACGGGGGTGGAGCCGAGCTCGTCTCCGTCGACGACGACACTGCCTATCTGCGGCTCTTCGGGGGATGCCAGGGATGTGGCATGGCCCAGGTCACGCTCCATCAGGGGATCGAGAGGATCCTGGTCGAAGCCATCCCCGAGCTTGTGTCCGTCGTCGACGTCACAGACCACGCCTCGGGGACCGACCCCTACTACCAGCAATCCAAGAAGTAGTCCTCGGGGCCGGGGAACCGATGGACTACCCGGAACGTCTCAAACCAGTGCGCAGAATGGCCGGCTTCTTCCTGGTGGGCCTGCTGACGGTGACAGTTTCACCACCGGCGGCGGTCGCCGCCGTGGGGGACGAAAGCGTCGCCGCCGCCGCCCAGACAGGTCCGACGCTCGAGGCGACGATCGGGCTGGAAGGCTTCGTGCCCACCGGACGACCGGTAGCGGTGGAGGCAACCATCTCCACTCCCGTCCTGCTCAGCGGTCGCCTCAGGGTCCGTGGGGGCGGGATCTCCGTGAGTCGCCCGGTCGAAGTACCTGCCGGGGGAGAACAGGTCTACACCCTCACCGTCCCCTCACTTGCCGACGGCACCCGGCTGACGGTCGAGGTCCTCGACACCGACGGCGAACCCGTCGTGAGCGAGGCCGTGAGCGCCCGGTCGACCTTCGACGAGCTCACCGTGGGAATCATCGGCAACGACGAGCTAGCCGACACGCTGGCCCGCGTGCGGACGATCATCACCGACCGGCCGGTGGCACCTCTGGTCGTCCCACTCGACGCTTCTCCGTCCACCTTCAACGTGCTCGGTTATCTGATTCTGGGAGGGGCGGGCGCCGACCGTCTCGACGATGCTCTCGACTGGGCGCTCACCGGCGGTGGCGTGATCCTCGATCCGGCTCTGGCTTCGACCGTGGACCTGTCCCGGCCTCCTCTCCCCACCGGGGTTGACGGCGTCACCGCCGCCCCCTTCGGTTCGGGTCGGGTGATTGTCGTGGAAGGTCTGGCCGAGCGACCAGGAGACGATTGGGCTGCCATTCTCCGTCCGACGGCTCTCGATCTGGCCAACTCGCCGGAATGGGACATGGCGAACATGGGGGGCGGCCTCTTCCAGGCGGCATCGGAGTCAGGAAGTCGCCAGGTGCCCTCGCTCCCATGGCTCCTGTTCGCCATCCTGGGGTTCGCCCTCCTGGTGGGGCCGGTGAATTTCTTCGTTCTCTCCCGTCTCGGGAAGCGTGACCTGGCGTGGGTCACGATCCCGGCGATCGCCCTCGTCGCCGTGGTCGGCTTCTGGGTCGCCGGGCGCCAGCGAATCGCCGGGACCAACGTGAGCCACGCCACCGTGGTCATATCCGATGGCGCCGTCGAGGCCCGATCAGCCGTGATAGTCGCCGCCGGTGTGTCCGGAGAGCGCAGGGTCTCGTTCGACCCCGAGTCATCCGTCTACCCCGAGCGCAACGTCTTCGGAGGCGTCGCCTCCGCCGAGCTCAGGATCGACGGAGACGCCAGTGCCCAGCTGGAACTCGACCAGCTGGCCTTCACAGGCGTGGGTCTCTACGACCCGGCCCCGGACCTGACCCTGCCCACCGTGAGCCTCGAAGACGGCCAGCTCGTCGTCGCCAACGACACGGAGCTGGACTTCTGGGGATGGGGGGCGATGCGAGGAGGATCCTCCGTGGTGGCGGGATCCGAGCTCTCCGCCAGCGACGACGGCCAGGTTGTGAGCCCGGCAGGCATCAACCAGTTCGGTTTCGGGTTCATCGATGCCCTCATCAACGAGCGTCAGCTCTGGGACGATCCCAACCTATCCAACGGGCTCTGGGCGCTGAACCAGGTGCTTGCTACCGAGACGGACGACGCCGGCATCTACTTCGTCGGCCTCACCGACGGCTACCAGCCCGACGTGTCAGTCGATGGGGCGTCTTCGGACGTCCCCGGAACCACGCTCGTTCTCATTCGAGCCGGTACGTCCTCCGCCTCCGGTAACGCCTCGAGTGTGGGAGCAACGGTCGTCGGTACCGGCTTCATCAACTGGCTGGACTGGGGCGCCCAGCACATCGTGGCCACGGACGAGCTGACGGTCCGCTTCAGCCTTCCTGACCCGGCCAGCAACGTCACCTTCCGCGACGCCCAGCAGTTCGGTGTTCCTGCCAGCAGTTACCTGGCCTGGGACTGGACGGCGGGTGAGTTCGCCGAGATCGAACGCAACGACGACCTCCCACCGGCGATGGTCTCGGCCGACGGTGAGGTCTACGTGCGGCTGGTCGGTGAGGAGTTCGGCGAGAATCCCTTCAGCCCCGACTCGCTGAGCCTGGAGTGGGAGGCCTGATGATCTCCCTGCAGGCGGTGGAAAAGCGGTACGGAAGCGTCACGGCGCTCGGCGGCCTCGATTTGGCCGTCCCGGAAGGCGCCGTGTTCGGGCTGATCGGTCCCAACGGCGCCGGCAAGACCACCGCCATGCTCATCCTCAGTTCGCTGCTCTCACGTGACGGCGGCGCGGTCACGGTTGCCGGGGCCGATCCCGCCCGCGACGCCAGGGCCGTGCGCCGTCACCTCGGATACATGCCCGATTTCTTCGGGTTCTACGACAGCCTCAATGCCTACGAGTACCTGGATTTCTTCGCCGCTGTCCAGGGAGTGCCGGCGGCAAAGAGGCGGGGCGTGGTCACCGACCTTCTCGCCCTGGTCGACCTCAGTCACAAGGTCGACGCCGACGTCAACGCTCTCTCCCGGGGCATGAAGCAGCGGCTGTCACTCGCCAGGACCCTCGTCCACGATCCCGACCTCTTGGTCCTTGACGAGCCCGCTTCGGGACTCGACCCCCGCGCCCGGGTGCAACTCCGGGAGCTGATCGCCGAACTGCACCGGATGGGCAAGACGATCCTGATCAGCTCCCACATCCTGGCGGAGCTGGAGGGCATCTGCACCCACATGGGCGTCATCGACGAGGGCATCGTCAAGGCCCAGGGCGAGATGGAAGCCATTCGCGGGGCGATGACCGGTTCGCGGCGGGTCCATGTGCGCATCCCCGACGGCGAAGTCGATCGCGCTCTCGACCTGCTCGGCGCCCACCCCGAGGTGGCGGAGGCGGCGGTGGAACGGGGGCGCGTCGAGTTCGTGATGGCGGGCGATGACGACACCTCCGCCCGACTCCTGGCCGACATCGTCTCGGCTGGCGTGTCGGTCTACGAATGGCGGGCGGAAGCTGCTGGTCTGGAGGAGCTGTTCCTCGAGCTCACCCGTGGCGAGGAGCCACGATGAATCTGTCTCTCAACCCGGTGCTCGGCCGGGAGGTCAAGGAGCGCTTCCGGAGTCGCCGCGCTCCGGTGTTCGTGACGATATGGGTTTTGGGCGTCGGCCTGATCGGATACCTCGTCTATCTCCTCGCCCAACTCGTGGCCGAGAGTGCCTTCGGCTTCGGCCAGGCCATCGCCGGCGGTTTCATGGGCAAGTTCATCTTCGAGTCGATGCTCGCCTTGCTCATGACCGCCGTCGTGATGATCGTTCCCGGGCTGTCCGCCCTCTCCATCGTCGGTGAGCGGGAGCGGCAGACGTTCCAGCTGCTCCAGGTGACGCAGCTGTCCCCGTTGCAGATCGTGCTGGGCAAGCTGTGGTCTTCCATGTCCTATTTCTTGCTTCTCCTCGCCTCGGTGGCGCCCGTCGTCGCCCTGCCTCTCCTCTTCGGCGGCGTTCGTCTCGGCGACGTAGTCGTCGGCTTGGGGATGGTGATGCTGACGGCGGTCACACTCGGCTCGATCGGCATCTGGGGATCGTCTCGGGCCCGGTCCTCGCGGGGGGCGGTCGCCACGGCCTACACGTGGTCCTTCATCATCGCCTTCATCACCTTCGCCGCCATGGGCGCCGAGCTCCTCTTCATCCACGGTGACGACCCCTTCCCCGCTCGCGGCCGCGAGGTCATCTCCATCCTCCCCAACCCGTACGTGGGGATGGTGTCGGCCGTGGTGGCCCCCCTCGGGAGCGACGGCGCCGTCTGGCAGACTCCGTTCGACCCGGTCGAGGCTCTCCTGATGGAGCGGCAGGGCTTTTCAAACGACTTCGGCGTGGGAGTTGGAGTCGGGGGTGGCATTCTGCCCGCCGATGGCGCCCAGGCGCTGCCGCTCCGCCGTCCTCCGGTGTGGATGTTCACCGTCGGACTGTATGTCCTCATCACCTTGCTGACCCTGCGCGGGGCTGCCGCCCGGGTCACGGCCCCTGCCGCCCGCATCAGACCGCTACGAGGACGCAATGGCAGTTCCTGAGTCCGTTGCGACCATCGTCGCCGAGGCCCGCCGTCGGCTCACCGCGGAGGGCCTGGCCCGTCGCCTCGTCGGGTGGACAGGGGCAGCGGCGGCGTTGCTGGCTGGATTGGCAGGACTCGCCCGCCATTGGGTGATCGAGTGGGCCGACTGGGCTGTGGTCGGCGGCCTCACCGTCGCCGTCCTGGCATCGATCGTCTGGTCGTTCCTCGGTCGGCCGTCCCGTCAGCGGGCGGCGATCGCGGTGGATCGGCGGCTGGGAGGGTTTGACCGGGTTACCACTGCTTTGGAACTCGGCACGCATGCGGCTCCAACCGCCGAGGAGACGCGGCAGCTGGCGGCGGCGTCGGCATGGGCCGATTCCCGCGACGTCGCCCCGGTGGCCCGGCTCGTCCCTCCCCGCTCGGTGCTGGGCCTGACCCTGCTCTCGGTGGCCGTCCTGGCGGCACTGGTGCTGGTACCTGCCGCCACCGATGTCGCCCTCGCCCAACGCCAGGCGGACCGCCAGGCGATTGCGGCCGAAGCCGATCGTCTCGAGGAGCTGGCCGCAGAGGCGCCGCCTGAGGTTGCGGACCGGCTGGAGGAACTGATCGAGGAGCTGCGGGAGGCACCCGACATCGAGACAGCGCTCGAAACTCTGGGAGACGCCCGCCAGGACCTGGCCGAGTCGCTCGACCCGGCCGCCCTCTCCAAGCGCACCGGTCTGGCCGGGCTCGAGTCGTCCTTCGAGCAGCAGCCGGTGGCCGACGGTGACACCGCCTCCGAGCAGCTCGAGAACCTGGCCCGTCAGATCGAGGCGGGTGACACCTCGGGGCTGCCTGCTGCCGTCAGCCAGCTCCGCCAGCGCGCCGCCGACGCCGCCGGCGTCGATCAGGCGCTCTCCGATGCCCTCTCCGGGGCGGCCGACCAGTTGACCCAGCTCGCCGCCGGCACCGGCGATGCGACCGAAGCGGCCGACGCGCTGCGGGATGCGGCCGATGCAGTCGAGGGAGCCCAGGCCGACTCCCAAGCCAACCAGGCCGCGGCAGGGGCCGCCTCCGAAGTGGGAGACGCCCAACAGCGTCTCTCCGATCAACAATCCCAGAACCAGGGCCAGGGACAGGGTCAGGGTCAGGGGCAAGGTCAGGGTCAGGGGCAAGGCCAGGGTCAGGGGCAGGGCCAGGGTCAGGGGCAGGGACAAGGACAAGGACAAGGGCAAGGTCAAGGGCAAGGTCAAGGTCAAGGTCAAGGGCAAGGACAGGGTCAGGGTCAGGGCGGTGGAGGTGGCGGGGGCGGCAACGGAGCCGGTGGCCAGCAGGGGGCCGGCCAGGGCAACGGCAACAGCAGCGGCGGTGGCATGGGTCCCGGGGGAAGCGGCGACGAGGACCCCAATCAAGCCCCAGGACGATCCTCCGTCTTCGACCCGATCGATTCAGCGCTGGGTGACCGGGAGAAGGTGGACCTGTCCGGATCCGATGACCAGGGTGAGGTCCGCGGCCTCACCGATGGCCGGGGAGGGGTGGAGAATCTGCCCCTGACCCCGTACACGGACCGG
>DATFFO010000257.1:0-3527 GCA_035250025.1 Acidimicrobiia bacterium | reverse complement strand
TCCGCCATCGCACGACCCTACGTGGGAATTGGACTCAGAAAGGCCTGAGTTCTGACAGGCCCGACATCAAGATCCTTCGACGACCTCGTAGATCTCGTCGGCGACCAGACCGTGCGCCTCCCGGTGCACCTTTACCGCAGTGTCGGAGTCTGGAGCGTCGACGAGGCAGAAGATCTTGCCGTTCGACTCGTCCACCCAGTAGCTCTTGTAATTGACGCCGTACTGATCCTGGTGGGCCAGATCCGCCTGGTGAGCCCCGGCGACATCTGCCGCGGATACTCCCCCGTCCATGTTGTGGACGTCCATGAATGTGGGCACTTCTGCTCCTCCTCGCTCCGATACCTGCCGGAACATAGCGAAGAACGACGCACCATGCTGTTGGCGTCGTCCCTCGAGGATTCCTCACATCCCCAACTCGTCCATACGAGTCTGGGAGACCGCTTGGGCCGCTTCGATCTGGCATGCCGACGACTTGATCGCGTCCAGGAACGGCCCCCTTTCGAGGACCAACAGATCCAGGTCGCCCACGGCCTCGACAGTGGCGGTTCGGGGGATGTCCCGCAACAAGGCAATCTCCCCGAAGAAGTCCCCGGTCGCCAGGGTTGCGACATCCATTCCATCACGCACGACCCGGGCAGTCCCCCGCTCGACGAAATAGAAGTGTTCCCCCGGCTCCCCCTGCACACAGACAGCGGAGCCCGGGCCGACCGATTCCTCACCGATGGTCAATGCCAGGCGCTCCAACTCGGCCGGGCCTAATGCGGCGAACATCGGCGTCGACCTCAACAAGTGGAGGTGCTCGATGGGGACTATCACCCCAACATCCGCCTCCTGGAGCGCCCCGCGGTTGACCAGGACGACAAGGATGATGAGCAGACTGGCGACGACCAGCGTCCACCCGACGCCCAACCAGCCGATCAGGACCGCCCCCGCTACTGAGCCGAGCGCCTCGGCGGCGGTGGAGGTTCCCTCCACGACCCCAAACGCCCGGGAGAGACCGCCGAGCGGGATGACCCGTTGCAGCATGATCCGACCCGACACATCGACGAAGGTCCAGCCGGCGCCCATGACGGCCAAAGCGACAAGGGCGACTGCCTGCGATCCAAAGATCGGGATCAAAGACACGGATACGGCGATGAGTAGCAGTCCCCGCCGCATCGATGGAGCGAGGTGTCTCTTTCCGATCAGAACGATCGCAAGGACCGAACCTGCTGCGGCACCTATACCGATAGCGGCATTGAGCCAGGCAGCCCCGGAATCTTCCGTGGCGAACACCTCGAACGCGAGGACGATGGTGGCGACCTCGAGAACACCGGCTAGGAAGAAGACGCTGGTCGAGGAGAGGAGGATGACCCTGGGACGGGGGCCGCGGAAGGCGCCGAACCCCTCCAGTGTCATCTGAATTGCGCTCTGGCCGGTGCCTCGGTCGGCTGCCGTGGTGGTCTGAACACTCCAGACCAACATCGTGCCGAGGAGGAGAAGGGCCGTCGTGATGACGAAGGTGGTGCCGATTCCCCAGGCAGCCGCGGTGACGCCGGCCAGAAGCGGCCCGGCGATCCAGCCCAGGTTTTCGATTGTTCCGCCGGCGACATACCCCGCCGTAAGTTGCTCGGTGCTCCGGGCGAGGGCGGGGAGGAGGGACTCGTGAAACGGTCGCACCAGGGTCAGAACCGTGCCGTTGACCGCGGCGAGGAAGTAGATCACGCCCACTGGCCAATCGGCGTAGAGCGCGATCGCCATCGAGGCCGAGGAGGCGGCGAAGGCCGCGTACGCCACGATGAGCATGAGCTCGCGGCGGTAGCGGTCGCCGAGGGTGGCGCCAACGGGGGCGAACACGGTGGCCGGGGCGAGCTGGAGGAATGCGACCAGGCCGAGAGCCGTGGACCCGCCCACTTCGTAGGCGTAGATGAGGATGGCGACGAAGTTCGCCATCTCGGCCACGCTGAAGCCGAGGTACGCAGCGAGCACCCGCCGCATGTCCCTGACACGGAGCGCCTCGACGAGGTGACGGATGGAAGAGACCATCTCGTCGCCCACACCACTGAGATGCGCCCACAGACGAGTCCTCGACACCGACGGAAGCTACATCCCCGACTTCCTGCGGGGGCTCAGGCCCTCCAGGCTCGGGTTGCATCGCTCAAGGCGGCGACTTCCTCGGCCGCCAGCGAGAAGCTGAGGGCGGCTGCATTATCTGTTGCCTGCTTGGCGTTCTTGGCGCCAGGTATGGGCAGCACGATCGGGTTCTCGATCAGCCATCGAAGGGCGACCTGACTCGGGGTCTTCGAATGTCGATCACCGATCTGGCGGAGGAGCGAGACCACGGGTTGTATGGCGTCCAGCGCTTTGCGGCGATACCGGGGCAGGACACGTCGGTAGAATCCGGTGGGACGATTCTCGGCCGAATACTTCCCTGTCAGCATTCCCCCAGCGAGCGGGGTATAGGCGATGAGAGTGACGCCCAACTCACGGCACACGTCGAGAACACCATTGGTCTCCGGTTGTCGGTGCAAAAGTGAATACTCGACCTGATTCGATGCGAGCGGGACTCCGCGATCGGCGAGCGCGGCGTGAGCCTGGCGCATCTGTTCCGCCGAGTAGTTGCTGACTCCTACCGCCGTCACCTTCCCTGCTTCAACAGCATCCGCCAGGCGATTCATCAAGTCAGGTATCGACACCCGTCCCGGGAAGTGATGCTGGTAGAGGTCGAGGTTGGACCGTCCCAGCCTGCGCAGGCTGGCCTCCAACTCGCCCGGGAATTCATCGGCCTGAAACCGGATCCCGGACGGGAATTTGCTGGCAATCAAGACGTCCTTCCCCTGCGCCAGCTCACCCACGCGGATTTCCGAGGCACCCCTGCTGTAGAAGGCGGCGGTATCGACAAGGTCGACACCCGCCTCCAGACTCGCCTCGACGGCGAGTGACTCCTCCTGGTACCCGTGGGCGCCGCCATATGCCATCGTCGCCGGGTGGAATCGCGCCAGGCCTCGAGGCTCGCCCCAGGTCATGGCCCCGACTCCGAGGCGCGGGACCTTCAGACTGCTACGACCCAATGTTGTCGGGTGGTCCATCTCATCACCCCGCATCTCCGGCCCGACTGGCCATCAGACGAAGCGTAGGGATACCGCGGCCTAGTTTTCTAGGTCTCGACCGGGGGCAGCGGCTTGGTGGTAGGCCCGTTGATGATCGCCCCGCTGTACTCGTAGCGGGAGCCGTGACAGGGACAATCCCAGGTCCGGGCCCGGCTGTTCCAGTCGACGAGGCATCCCATGTGCTGGCACCGGGCGGACAGCGCGTAGGTCGTCCCATCATCGTGGAGGTAGGCCGCGACTTTCTCGCCATCGACCTCGACGACGGCGCCCTCACCGGGGCGGAGATCGAAGAACGACCTACTCACCGTCCGAACGATAAGGACATCCGACGCGGCTTCGTGCGCCACCCTGCTCGGCACCACCCGCTGGATGTATCGCCGGGAGCCGGTCATCCCCTTGTTCCCCACCACGACCAGGTCGTAGTCGCCGGCATGTCTC
>DATFFO010000256.1:0-3693 GCA_035250025.1 Acidimicrobiia bacterium | reverse complement strand
GGTGATGGTCCCCAACGAGGCTCGCGCCTCCTGGATGAGCGCCACCACCCTCACCACTGCTCTGGGCCTCGGCATCCTGGCCTACGCCCTGTCCGCGGTTGCGGTCGCCGTCGGTCTGACGCTGGTCTTCAGCGGGTTCGTGTTCCTCTCCATCCGCAGACGAGCCGTCCTCCTGTAGGAGAGCCGTCGAGCACAACACAAGGGCCGGGTCCTTCGTGGGCCCGGCCCTTTTCACGTCCTCATAGTCGCGAGAGCTGCGCCCGGGTCAGTCCGTTCTCAGGCGGACACAGCAATAGCCGTCCTCCGGTTGGAGCCGAGGCCGGCGCTCGTCTCCCGACGCCTCCACCATTCCCTCGACCAGGGCCAGGTTGAGCTGGCAGGTGACGGAACGATCCTCGTCGACCAGGGCGTGGAAAGGGCAGTTGCGGAAACGGGTCTCCCCGTCCTCTTCCACCGGCTCGTATCCGGTCGAGCGCAACGCCGGGTCGAGGCCCTCGGCGCCGATGCCTTCGCCCAGGCGACGTGCCGCCGCCCGGAGCTCGGTCAGGGCCACACCCCCCGCCCTGACCGCTTCCAGGAGGACCCGTGCCGCCAGGAGATAGCGACGGGCCGGCACCGACACGGCGTACTCGCGGTCCGAGCGACGGTAGGTCTTGGCCGGCCGCCCGGCGCCAGGACCGGACCGTCCACTCAGGCGCGTGAACTCCACATCCACCAGGCCTTCGTCGGCGAGCCGGTCGAGGTGGTAGGCGGCGGTCTGACGTGCCATCTGCATCTCGCCGGCCACCTGGTCGCGGCTGACCGCTCCCGGGGCGTGGCGAACGAACTCGTAGACCGCCCGTCTGGTCGGGTCGGACAGGGCTCCGATGACGGACAACGAATCAGCAGTGGACTCGGGCATCCTTCCATTCTATAGCCAATCGAAGTTGACAATACGGATCGCCCTCTGTAAAACATAGAAGTGTAAGCTATAGAGCAGGAAGAAGGAGATCGTGACAACAACCGCAGCACCCGCCCGCCAGGTCGATCAAGACAGGATGGCCTTCCAGATCCTTCGTCTCGGGTTCACCGTGGCGCCGATCCTGTTCGGACTCGACAAGTTTTTCAACGTCATGACCGACTGGACCGAGTACCTGCCGACCTTCGTCACCGACGCCGTCAGCGGCAGCCTGGTGATGGGAATCGTCGGCGTGATCGAGATCGCCGCCGGCCTTGGCGTGTGGTTCCGGCCCCGGATCTTCGCCTACGTCGTCGCCGCCTGGCTCGGGCTGATCATCGTAACCCTGCTCATGGCCGGGGGCTTTCTCGACGTCGCCCTCCGCGACTTCGGCCTGCTTCTTGCCGCCCTGGCGCTGGGCCGCCTCGCCGCCGCCCACAGCTGAAACCACGGTCGGCTAGGTCTGGATCCACCTCGACGAGCCAAGTGAATCGGTGTGGATCTGGGCCTAGTGCTCCCCACCGGAAATGCGATGGCATTTCAACGGACAGCGACCGTACTTCCGTTGGAGAGCACTAAGTCGGTGGGGCGCCGAGTCCCGACCAGATCGGGGCCAGCCTCGGCGCCAGCCGGCCCAGCTCAGCCAGATGCAGCTCGGAGAGCATGGCCAGGTGGCGTCTTCCTTTGGCGGTGAGCTCGACCCGCACGGCCCGCTGATCAACCAGATCCGCCACTCGCTCCACCAGGCCGGCGTTCTCACATCGGTCTACGAGCTCCACGGCGCTGTGGTGGCGGATCAAGAGATGCCGCGCCACCTCGCCCACCGTCGGGCTGGGGCCACCGTCATGGCCCCGGACGACCAGCAAGAGCTGGTGCTGAGCCGAAGTCAGCCCGGCCTGGCGAGCCTGGGCAGCGCTCCATTTCAGGAACCGGCGCAGACCATCGCGTAACTCGAGGAGTCGCCGGTAGTCGGCGTCCGTGAGCCGGTCCTGGGGCATATCGTGAAACGATACACTTGTCAGGGTGGCTCTCAACGGCGATCCGCGGCGCATCAGCTTCCTGGCCCTCCTCGCCGCCCTCCTCGGCCTGCTGGCCGGGGGGGCGGCCTGGCTGTTGGTCAACCTCATCGGCCTCATCACCAACCTGACGCTGTTCGGGCGTGTGGCGACCGAGCTCCCGGCCATGGCGACGCTCGAACCGAGCCCCCGGATCGTGATCGTGGCCGTGGCCGGCGCCCTCGTGGTGGCGCTCCTCGCCAAGTGGAGCCCGATCATCAAGGGCCACGGCATCCCCGAGGCGATGGAGTCGGTGCTGTCCAAACAGAGCCGGGTTGCGCCCCGCACCGCCCTCGCCAAACCGCTGTCGGCGGCGGTCGCCATCGGCACCGGTGGCCCGTTCGGGGCGGAAGGCCCGATCATCGTCACGGGGGGCTCGCTCGGGTCGCTCCTAGGCCAGGTGCTGGACGTGTCGCCATCCGAGCGCAAGATCCTCCTCGCCTGCGGAGCGGCCGGCGGCATGGCGGCCACCTTCGGGGCGCCGATCGCCTCGATCGTGCTGGCGATCGAGCTCCTCCTGTTCGAGTTCTCGACCCGCGCCTTCATCCCCCTCGCCGTGTCCGCCTCGGTCGCGGGCGGTGTGCACAACGCCGTGTTCGGGGACGGGCCGCTGTTCTCCGTTCCCGACTTCGCCTTCGCCGGGCTCTCCGACCTGCCCCTCTTTCTCCCGCTGGGGCTGCTCGCCGGACTGGCCGCCGTCGTCATCACCCGGGGTCTGTTCGCCGTCGAGGCCGGGTTCCGGCGGTTGCCGGTGTCGGAGTTCTGGCACCCCGCCCTGGGAGCAGTCGGGTTCGCCTGTGTCGCCCTGTTCGTGCCGGAGGTCCTCGGCGTGGGATACGACGTCATCGACAAGATCCTCGCCGACGAGTACACGATGGGTGGACTGGCGATCCTGGCGGGGGCGAAACTCGTCGCCTGGTGGCTGGCTCTCGGCTCGGGGACGTCGGGAGGAACCCTCGCTCCGGTACTGCTCATCTCGGGCGCCTTCGGCGCCGTCATCGGCCACGTCACCGTCGGGCTGTTTCCCGGCGCCGGGATCCTCCCCGGCGAGTTCGCCCTGGTGGCCATGGCCGCCACCTTCGGCGCCGCCACCCGGGCCACGCTCACCTCCATCGTCTTCGTCTTCGAGTTGACCCGGGCCTACGAGGTGATACTCCCCCTCATCCTCGCCGCGGTGCTCGCCGACCTGGTGGCGGCGTGGCTCCTTCCTCACACCCTCATGACCGAGAAGCTGGCGCGGCGGGGAATGGTGGTCTCCACCGACCTCGGCGTCGATGTACTGGGGACCTGGAAGGTAGGCGACGTGATGACCTCCTCGGTGGTCACGCTCCCCATCGAGGCCTCGACTCAGGACGCCATCGACCTGATCGCCACGTCCGGGCACGGCGCCTTTCCCCTGGTGGCGGATGGGAGGCTGGTGGGGATCGTCTCGCGCTCGGACCTCTTCGGCCAAGACCGGCCCCGGCCCGAAAAGCTGGCCGACGTCGTCCGCTCCGACGTGATCACGGCCCGCCCCGAGGAGTCCCTCAGGACCGCCCTCGAGAGGATGATGGAAGAAGGCGTGGAACATCTTCCCGTGCTCGACGGAGACGGTGCCCTCGTCGGCATCTGCACTCGGACCGACATCCTCATCTCCCAGCATCGCCGGGTCTTCGACGACCGCCGCCAACCGGGATGGAGGCCGCCCATGGCCCGTCGCCG
>DATFFO010000255.1:0-10046 GCA_035250025.1 Acidimicrobiia bacterium | reverse complement strand
GACTAATCCCGCTGGGGAACTCGCTCACCAAAGCCTCGACAACTCGCCGCTCGATGGCCTGATTAACCTGAAGGAGGGTCATCCAAGTTCGCCTGGTTCCCGGCTGGACATGAAACTCAACCGTCGCCGTCGCGCTCCTCGAAGATCGTGATTTGGAGCCCACCGGGCGCATCGAGGCGGGAGTTCGAGGAGTTCCATGGAGTGCGGGTGGGAGGGGCCACCAGCTCGGCACCGCCGGCTATCAGATCCTCGGTGACGCCGGCGCTGTCGGTCACCTCGAAGGCCAGACGTATCCGGGGGGCGACGTCTCTTCCCACCTCCACCTCGTCGATGTAGCGCCTCTGGGCCGGGTTGGCGAGCTCGAGAGTGGCTCGGCCGGCCTCGAGGATGGTCACCTGGGCGCCGTCGGGACCGGCAACGGCTAGCTCTTCGGGCAGGCCAAGCACATCGCGGTAGAACTGCACGGCTTGCTCGTAGTCCTCCGCCTCGACGACGACCCGGAGCTGCAGTACGGTCATGTCAGGCTCCTCCGACGCGGCTGGCGATCACTTCACCGATCTCGGACGTGCCCATGCCCATGTCGGGGCCGCCCATCGTCTTGAGTTCGGGGAGGACCGAGACGGCGGCCGCTTCCACCGCCGCGGCCGCCTCCGTCTCGCCCAGATGATCGAGGCACAGGGCGGCCGACAGCACCGCCGCCACCGGGTTGGCCCATCCCCGCCCGGCAATGTCGGGAGCGGAGCCGTGGACCGGCTCGAACATTGAGGGGTGGCGGCGCCGGGGGTCGAGGTTGCCGGAAGCGGCCAGACCGAGGCCGCCCTGGACGGCCGCCCCCAGGTCGGTGAGGATGTCCCCGAACAGGTTGTCGGTCACCATGACGTCAAAGCGACCCGGGTCGGTGACGAGATAGAGGCAGGCGGCGTCGACGTGGACATAGTCGACCTCGATGTCGGGGTACTCCTCGGCGACTTCGTCGACGGTGCGCTGCCACAGGTCCCCGGCGTAGTTGAGGACGTTGGTCTTGTGCGCCAGGGTCAGGCGGCGCCTCCGTTCCCCCGCCCGCTCGAATCCCTCCCGGGCCAGCCGTTCGACCCCCATGCGGGTGTTCACCGACTCCTGGGTGGCGACCTCATGTTCGGTCCCCTTCCGTAGGAGACCGCCGGCGCCGGCGTAGAGACCTTCGGTGTTCTCTCTGAGGATGACCATGTCGCACTGAGCCGGCTCCAGCCCGGCGATGGGGGAGGGGACACCCGGGTAGAGCTTCACCGGTCGCAGGTTTACGTACTGGTCGAAGTCGAAGCGCAGCTTGAGCAGCAGGCCTCGCTCCAGGACGCCGGGCGGAACTTCGGGCGTGCCGACGGCTCCGAGGAGGATGGCATCGAACCCGGCCAGTTCCTCCTGGACGGAGTCGGGCAGCACCTCCCCGGTCCTCAGGTACCGGGTGCCACCCAGGTCGTAGGACACCGTTTCGAACTCGAAGTCATGGGCCTCGGCGGCGGCTGCCATCACTCCCAGCGCCACATCGGTCACCTCGGGTCCCACTCCGTCCCCGGGAATGACGGCGATCCTGTGCCCGCTCATTCGTTGCTCCTTCGTCTCTTGGCAATGAGGTCGACGTCGCTCACGCGGCGACCTTCCATCGATCTCACCCGCAATGTCCAGGTTTCGTCTTCGATCCGATCGCCGACCCGGGGAATCCGGCCGATCCGCTCCATCACCAACCCGCTAACGGTGTCGTACTCGCCTTCGGGAAGATCGAGACCGCTCGCCCTGCGCACTTCGGTGGGTCGGAGGGCGGCGTCGACGATCCAGCGGGTGGCCGACACCTTGCGCACTCCGTCGGTCTCGGTGTCGTGCTCGTCGCGGATCTCGCCGACGACCTCCTCGACGATGTCCTCCATCGTCACGATGCCGGCCGTTCCCCCGTACTCGTCGATGACGATCGCCAGATGGTTGCGGTTCCGACGCATGTCCTCGAGGAGCCTGTCGACCCTGGCCGACTCCGGGACGATCAGCACCTCCCGGAGCATCTCCTCGGGGATGGCCCTGTCCAGGTCGTCGGGCGACAGCTGGAGCAAGTCCTTGGCGTGGACGAACCCGCGGATGTCGTCGAGGTCCTCCTGGTAGACGGGGATCCGGGAGTATCCCTGTTCCGTGAATGCCCGCTCGAACTCCGCCAAGGTGGTGGTGAGGGGGAGCGCAGTGACGTCCGGCCTGGGCACCATGACGTGGGTGGCTTCGAGACCGCCGAGGTCGATGGCACCCGTCAAAAGGCGATGGGCGAACTCCTCGACGATGCCTTCGCGACGGCCGGCGGTGATGATCGATGCCAGGTCGTCGCTGGTGTGGGCTTGGTCGAGGGCGTCGGGGTCGACGCCGAATGCCCGGAGGCCGAGATTGGCGAACTCGTTGAGGATCCAGATGATCGGCTTGAAGAGCGTCGAGTAGACGAGGAACGGGATGGCCATTGCCAGCGCCGAGCGGTCGGGGTCGGCGATGGCGATGTTCTTGGGAGCCATCTCGCCGATGACCATGTGGAGGAAGACCACGATCGAGAGGGAGATGATGAACGAGATCGTGTGTAGCACAGTGTCCGAGATCTCGATCAGGCTCCCCACGGCCGCCTCCAGCACGGCCGCCACCGCGGGCTCGGCCACGAACCCCAGGACGAGCGACGCGATTGTGATGCCGAGCTGGGCCCCTGCCAGGGTGAACGAGAGGTCCTCGGCCGCGGCGAGGGCGGCCCGGGCCGACCGTGTTTGGCGTGCCGCCAGGTTGTGGCGGTTGGCGGCGGTAAAGGCGAACTCGGCCGCTACGAAGAAGCCGTTGAGGAGCAGCAGCAGGACGATTACGAAAAGGATCCCGACCGTCATCCGGGTTCCGGGTGCTCGACGGTACGGATGGCGAGCCGGTCGGCGATGTGCGCCTCGACCGATACCACCTCGATGCGGTGGTGGCCGCTGACAACGACGTCGCCGGGCCGCGGGAAGCGGTCGAGTTGCGCGGTCACAAAGCCGCTGAGCGTCTCATAACTTCCGTCGGGCCACTCGAAACCCGTCAGCTCTTCGACCTCGTGACGATGAAGGGCGCCCGAGAGGGTCCCTGGTGTTTCCGTGGGCTCTGCGTCGTCGTGTTCGTCCTCGATCTCGCCGAGGATCTCCTCGACGATGTCCTCGATCGTGACGATGCCAGCCGTGCCTCCGTACTCGTCGACCACGACCGCCATCGTCCGTCCCTTCTGCTGCAGATCGATCAGAAGGCTGTCGAGCCGCATCGATTCGGGCACGACCTCGGCCGGGGTGGCGATGGAACTCACGTCCACGGAGTCGCGTGAGGTGGCCGGGACCACGAACGAGTCCTTGACGTGGACGATCCCGGTGACGTTGTCCAGATCGCTCTCGAACACCGGGAAGCGGGAGTGCCCGGTCTCGACAGAGAGTTGCCGCAGTTCCGACACGGTCGCCTTGGCCGGGATCCCGACCACGTTGACCCGGGGGATGATGGCATCGGCGGCGTCCTTCTCGACGAAGGCGATTGCCCGAGTCAGCAGCGACGTCTCCCGCCGCCCGATCTCACCCTCGGCCGACGACGCCCGCACGATCATCTCCAGCTCCTGCAGTGACCGCAGCCCGGCCAACTCGTGGCGGGGCTCTATGCCGAGACGGCGTACGGTCCAATCGGCCGAGGTGTTGAAGAAGGTGATGATCGGACGTAGGAGCCGGTTGACGAACGCCATCGACAGGCCGATGCTGACGGCGGTTTGATAGGGGCGAGCCAGCGCCAGGTTCTTGGGCATGAGCTCACCGACGACCATCGAGACGATCGTCGCCAGCAACAAAGCTATTGCCACTGAGACTGAGCGGGACTCGACCCCGATCCCGTGCAGTACCGGCTCGATCAGTCTCGCCACGGTCGGTTCGGCGATGGCGCCGACCACCAGCGACGTCACAGTGATCCCGAGTTGTGCTCCGGACAGCTCGAACGAGAGGTCTCGCAGCCGCGCCAGAAGCTGTCTGGCCCGTGGCTCGCCGTCGGCTGCCCTGGACTCCACCCGGCTTCGGCTGACCGCGACCAGGGAGAACTCACCCGCGACGAAAAAGCCGGTGATGACGATCATGACCAGGACGATGGCCAGACCGAGCCACGGATTTATCGGCAACCTCCGGAGTCAATCGGGAGGGCGAGATTAGACGGTCGTCGGTTGTCAGTTGACGGGCGACGGTCGACGGTGAACCGCCAACCGACAACCCTCTACGACGTGACGGCCTGGTTGATGGCCGCTTTGTTGAGTGCCTCGACGAAGGCTTGCGCCGACCCCTCCACGACGTCTGTGGCCACCGCCCGGCCCGAGTAGGTGTGATCTCCGACCCGGATGACGACGTTGACCTCGGCCATGGCGTCGGCGCCCGAGGTGACGGGCACAACCCGATAGTCGAGGAGGCCGGCCTCGGTGATGCCGAAGGCCTCCTTCACGGCGGCGAAGGAGGCGTGCACCATCCCGTCGCCGCGACCCTCGAACTTGCGGGTGACGCCGCCGACTTCGACGGTGACGCTGGCGGTGGGTGTGACCTCGTTGCCGCCCGACACGTGGAGCCCGACGAGGCGGATCCCGTCGGCCGGAGAGTCCATCTCGTCGGCCACGATCGCCCGCAGTTCCTGCTCCCCGATCTGGACTTTGCGATCTGCCACCTGCTTGAACCGCTCGAAGGCACGCCGGAAGGCGTCGTCCTCGAGAGCGACGCCGATTTTGGTCAGGGCGTCGGCAAAGCCGGCTCGCCCCGAGTGCTTGCCGAGGACGATCTGGCCGCCCTCCTGGCCGACGGCGGCGGCGTCCATGATCTCGTAGGTGTCCCGCGCCCGCAGCACTCCGTGCTGGTGGATGCCGGACTCGTGGGCGAAGGCGTTGCGGCCGACGATGGCCTTGTTGAACTGCACCGGGTAGCCGGTGAGACTCGACACCAGGCGACTGGTCTCGAAGATCTGTGTGGTGTCGGCATCGATCTCGACGTCGAAGAAGTCCTGACGGGTCTTGACCGCCATGATGATCTCTTCGATCGAAGTGTTGCCGGCCCGCTCCCCGATGCCGTTGATGGCGCCCTCGATCTGGCGCGCTCCAGCCGAGATGGCGGACAGCGAGTTCGCCACCGCCAAGCCCAGGTCGTCGTGGCAGTGGACAGACATGGTCACGTCGTCACGGTTGCCCTTGACCTCCTTGAACACGCGCTTCATGAGGTCGGTGAACTCGGCCGGGGTGGCATAGCCCACGGTGTCGGGGATGTTGATGGTCGTGGCCCCGGCCTCCACCGCCCGGCGGCATACCTCGATCATGAAGTCAGGGTCGGAGCGCGTGGCATCCTGCGGAGAGAACTCGATGTCGTCGGTGTATTGACGGGCCCGGCGTACCCCCTCGACCGAGGCGGCCATCACTTCGTCCGGGGTCATGCGCAGCATCTTCTCCATGTGGATCGGCGACGTCGACATGAACACGTGGATGCGGAAGCGGTCGGCGCCCTTGAGGGCGTCGTAGGCGCGGTCGATGTCGTCGGGATGGGCGCGGGCCAGGCTGGCGATGACAGGTCCGGTGACGGTGTCGGCGATGCGCGACACCGCCTCGAAGTCACCGGGGGAGGAGGCGGCGAATCCCGCCTCCAATACGTCCACGCGCAACCGCGCCAGTTGGTGGGCGATGGCTACTTTCTCGTCGGGCGTCAATGCGATCCCGGGAGCCTGCTCCCCATCTCGCAGGGTGGTATCGAAAATGACCAAGCGGTCGCTCATGTCGCTGCGCTCCTTGAGTCGGAAGTCGGAAGTCGGAAGTCGGAAGCTGCGGAGGCCGGTCGGTCTAGTCAGCCGACCGGCCACAGAAGACCGAGCAACCCTCCGCAGGAGCGGCTGGGGTCCTCCGTCTTCCGTCCTCCGTCTTCCGTCTCGGCGGTCATGGAGCTTGCTTTGGAGTTATGAACGGCATCAGGCCGCGCAACTGGGCTCCCACCTCTTCGATCTGGTGGGAGCGGTTGGCCTGGCGCTGCTCCAGCAGGTGTGGGGCACCCTCACGGGCCTGGGCCATCCACTCGTTGGCGAAGGCACCGGACTGGATCTCCGCCAGGACCTTTCTCATCTCCTGGCGGGTCTCGTCGGTGATGATGCGCCGGCCCCGGGTGTAATCGCCGTACTCGGCGGTGTTGGAGATCGAGTAACGCATGTAAGAGAGGCCGCCCTCGTACAGAAGATCGACGATGAGCTTCAGCTCGTGGAGAGTCTCGAAGTAGGCCGACTCGGGCTGGTATCCCGCCTCGACCAGGGTCTCGAAGCTGGCCTTGATCAGCTCGGAGACGCCGCCGCACAGGATCACTTGCTCGCCGAAGAGGTCGGTCTCAGTCTCCTCCTGGAAGGTCGTCTCGAGCACGCCGCCGCGGGTGCCGCCGATGCCGTGGGCGTATGACAGCCCCAGTGGGAGGGCGGAGCCGGTGGCATCCTGGTGGACGGCGACGAGGCAGGGGACACCGGAACCCTCGGTGTAGGTGCGTCGAACGAGGTGGCCGGGGCCCTTGGGGGCGACCATGAGCACATCCACGTCTCCCGGCGGGGTGATGGCGCCGAAGTGGACGTTGAAGCCGTGGGCGAAGAGGAGGGCGTCGCCCTCGTCGAGGTTGGGCGCCACCTCTTCCTCGTAGAGGGCGGCCATGAGCTCGTCGGGTACGAGGAGCATGGTGACGTCCGCCCAACGGACTGCTTCGGCAACCTCCATCACCTTGAGGCCGTCCTCTTCCGCCTTGGCCCACGACGACGAGTCTTTGCGCAGGCCCACGATTACGTCGGCCCCTGATTCCTTGAGATTGAGGGCATGGGCATGTCCCTGGCTGCCGTAGCCGATGACCGCCACGTGGTGGCCCTTGATCAGGTCGGGGTCGGCGTCGGAGTCGTAGTAGATGGTTGCCATGCTCTTCCTTCTATTTGACGGCCCGGAGCGACGCGCCCCGGGTCTTCGTTTCCCGGGCCATCGCGACCCATCCCGACTTCACCAGGTCGATCACGCCGTAGGGGCGGACCAGTTCCAGGAAGTCATTGACCTTGTGCGGTTTGCCCACGATCTGGAAGGCGATCGAGGCTGGTCCGACGTCCACGGGAGCGGCGTCGAAGACTGCCGCCAGCGACAGCAGCTCCGCCCGACGGGCGGGCTGGGCGTTGACCCGGACCAGCATCAGCTCCCGTTCGAGCGATTGCCGGTCCTCCATTTCCGAGATCTTGACGACGTTGACGAGTTTGTGGAGTTGCTTCTTGACCTGTTCCAGCTCGGTGGCGTCGACCACGATCGTCATCCGCGACAGGCCCGGCTCGTGGCTGGGACCCACGGTGAGGCTGTGGATGTTGAACCCCCTGCGCGCCAGCAGAGAGCTGACCCGAGCCAGGACCCCCGGCTTGTCCTCGACCAGCACGGACAGTGTGTGTCTCATGAGGCGCCGCCGGCGCCGGCGGCGCCGTTGTAGGGCACGGGTTCAAAGTCATAAGTTTCCGGTCCTGGATACCTATCACCTAGGACATGGCACCTAGATCGGCGAGCGCAGCGAGCCATCATCGTTCCAACACCACCTTTTCGCCGGGGCCGACGAAGACCTCGTCGTTGGTCTTGCCGGCCGGGACCATCGGGAACACCATCTCCTCCGGATCCACCACCACTTCGACCACGACCGGTCCGTCGTCGGTGGAGAGGGCCTTCTCGAGAGTCGGAGCCACCTCGGCGGGAGTGGCGGCCCGGAAGCCGTGGCAGCCCATTGCCTCGGCCAGCATCACGTAGTCGACGCTGTTCCCGAGGTTCGAGGCCGACCTCCGGTTCTCGTAGAACAGCTTCTGCCACTGGGTCACCATCCCGTGGACGCCGTTGTTGAACACGACGACCTTGACGGGGATGTTCTCCACAGCAGCGGTGATCATTTCGTGGAAGGTCATCTGGAAGCAACCGTCCCCGTCGACGGCGATCACGAGATCGTCGGGGTTGCCGGTCTTGGCACCGATAGCGGCGGGAACGGCGAAGCCCATCGTTCCCAGGCCGCCCGAGTTGACCCAGCGCCTCGGGTCCTCGAACTGCCAGTATTGGCTGGCCCACATCTGGTGCTGACCGACGCCGGAGACCAGAGTGGCGTCGCCGCCGGTGAGGCGGTGGAGCTCCTCGACCACGTACTGGGGCTTGATGGGCCCGTCGGGCTGCTGGTCGTATCGCAGAGGATGGTCGCGCTGCCAACGCTGATAGGTCTCCCGCCAGGCCTGACGTTCCGGTGTCGCCCGGTCGCCCCACGCCTCGAGGAGCTGGGTGAGGACCCGGCCGGCGTCGCCGACGATGGGCACGTCCGCCTGGCGTACCTTGCCGATCTCGGCGGGGTCGACGTCGATGTGGATGACGGTCGCCTCGGGGGCGAACGAGGCCGGGTCACCTGTGACCCGATCGTCGAAGCGAACCCCGACGGCCACGATCAGGTCGGCCCGCTGGAGAGCGGTGATGGCGGTGTAGGTGCCGTGCATGCCAGGCATGCCCAGGGCCAGCGGGTGAGCGTCGGGGAAGGCGCCCCGCCCCATCAGGGTGGTGGTCACCGGGGTGGCGGTGCGGTCGGCCAGGGCACGCAGCTGGGGAGCGGCGTTGGCCTTGATGATGCCGCCACCCACATAGAGCACCGGCCGACTGGCCCGTTCCATCAGGTCCGCCGCCTCGCGGATCCGAGGGACGTGGCCGTCGATCGTGGGCTTGTATCCGGGGAGATTGATCGGCCCGGGCTCGTTCCACGCCGCCCGGGCGTTGAGGATGTCCTTGGGCAGGTCGATGAGGACCGGGCCCGGCCGTCCAGTGGAGGCAATGTGGAACGCCTCGTTGACGATGGCGGGGATCTCGTCGGGGTCGGTGACGAAGTAGTTGTGCTTGGTGGCCGGCATGGTGATGCCGGTGGTGTAAGCCTCCTGGAAGGCGTCGTTGCCTACGGCATTGGTGGGCACCTGGCCGGTGATGGCGACCAGGGGGACGGAGTCGACGAGGGCGTCGGCCAACGGGGTGACCAGGTTGGTGGCTCCCGGCCCGGAGGTGGCGATGCAGACCCCGACCCGGCCGGTTGCCCAGGCGTACCCCTCCGCCATGTGACCGGCGCCCTGCTCGTGGCGGGCGAGGATGTGACGGATGGGAGCGTCGTAGAGCGTGTCGTAGAAGGGCAGGATCGCCCCGCCGGGCACGCCGAAGGCTACGTCGACCCCCTCGTGGAGAAGGGCCTCGATGAGGATATGGGCTCCGGTCTGGTCACTCATGGTGTGTCGCCTTGGGGATATTTCGGGAACAAAAAACCCTCCCGGTGGGGAGGGCAGGTTGACGCACACGCCGGTCTTGGGGGCGTGTACGTCAGTCGATAAGGAGTACGAAGTGTCGGTTCATGTGCGAAACGGAGTATGGCACATACGAAACATCGGTCAAACAACAGCTGGCTGAAGGGTGGTCGGGGGAATTCGCTGCCGAATTGGACGCCAGCTGGTTCCCGACGGCCGGGTTCAGGGTGGGGAGTTGGCGGTGGGGATGGCGGGGGCAGTGGATGATGGTCGCTTGGTGGTGAGGTTGCCGGGGGTGCCGGTGAGGGTCCAGCCGCCTTCGTGGAGGAGGGTGTGGTGGTAGCGGCACACGAGGACGAGTAGGTCGATGTTGGTGGGTCCGCCCCGGTACCAGGCGATGAGGTGGTGGGCGTCGCACCATGACCAGGGGCGGCGACAGCCGGGGAATTGGCAGTGGCGGTCGCGGATACGCAGTGCTTTCCATTGGGCGGCGGTGACGGTGCGGCGGGTGCGTCCCAGGTCGAGGATCTCGTGGTGGGGTCCGGTGAGGAGCCGGCACACGGAGGCGTCACAGGCGAGGCGTTGGGCGGCTGTGGGGGTGAGGATGGTCCCGTCGAGGAGTTCTGAGGTTTTGTCCCGGCGGGTACCGGTGAGGACTTCCCAGTCGACTATCACGGTGAGGTGGGGCCGGTTGCCGTGATCGGTGGGGGTGTGGGGTGAGTCGAGGTGGCGGCGGGCCACCTCGG
>DATFFO010000254.1:0-7829 GCA_035250025.1 Acidimicrobiia bacterium | reverse complement strand
GCCCTGGGGCCCATGACACCCGGGGCATGGGGGGGCATTGCCAAGGTCGCCGTTGTCGTGGTTCTCGGCGTCGGCCTCCTCACCTGGGCGCTGCGCCGGCGCGACGCCCTCTGATTGCTAGTCGGTTGACGTTCACCTTCTTTCGACCGTGGGGAACGAATAGCGTCAGCCACCGTCCAAAGAAGCGGCAGGCCGTTCCTCCACAACCAAAGAACGCCGACGACGGATCCCCCTTCGCTGATCTTGCCCGGCTGCATCCGCTCGGCCGTCGAGCCCCAGGGCGATGGCCACTCACGAAGGCCGGGCCAGGACCTCGCTGTGGAGAACTGCGAACCAGGCGGCGGGGGCGGCTGCCCACTCTCGCCAGGCGGCGGCGATCGCCGTCAGCTCGTCGGCGTCGGAAACCCCGTACCGGGTCGCCTGGCCGGCAAAGTCCGAGGCCAGGGTCCGCTCCGCCCACAGGCTTCCCCACCACTCCCGCTCTGCGGGGGTGGCGAAGCACCAGGTGGAGGCTGAGACCGAAACGGGGGTGAGCCGGGCGTCGATCATCCAGGAGAGCAGGCGCCGCCCGGCATCCGGTTCGGCGCCGTTGGCCCGGGCGACGTCGTGGTAGACCTGACTCCATCGCTCCAGGCCGTCCGACTCGGGCCACCAGGTCATCGCTCCGTAGTCGGCGTCCCGTACCGCCACCAGCCCGCCGGGACCGCTCACCCGGGCCATCTCACCCAGCGCTCTCACCGGGTCGGTCAGGTGCTGCAGAACCTGGTGGGCATGGACGACATCGAAGCTGGCGTCCTCGAACTCGAGGTCGTAGACGTCACCCTTTCTCACCTCGGCGTTGTCGAGATCGGCCAGCCGGCTGCGGGCCTCATCCAGCACGGATCCGGCGCGGTCGATGGCCACGACCCAGCCGGGCGCGACCCGGCGGGCCAGGTCGGCGGTCAGCGTGGCCGGACCGCACCCCACGTCGAGCAGGCTCGTCCCCGAGCCGAGGTAGTCGAGGAGATAGCCGGCCGAGTTCTCTGCCGTCCGCCAGCGGTGCGAGCGGAGGACGGAGTCGTGATGGCCATGGGTGTAGACGTCTGACATCCCCACCAGTCTGACAACCTCGTAGGGTGGCTGGGCGATGCGGCCACAGGCGATCCTCTTCGACCTCTACGACACCCTGGTCGTGACCGACTGGCCGCACCATGCCGCCCTGATCGCCGACCGTCTCGGTGTCCCGGTCGCAGCGGTCGACGATGCCTACGAGAGGCTCCGCCACCTTCGCGACGGCGGTCGCCCGTCGGACGCCAGGTCGGTGCTGGCGGCAGTGGCGGAAGCTTGCGGCGTCCCCGCCGATGATCGCCAGATGGATGAGCTCGCCGCGATGGAAGCGCGCTTTCTCGCCACCGAAATCCGGTTCTACGACGACTCGCTGGAGGTGCTGGGCGAGCTACGCCAGCGCGGAGTGAAGACCGGAGTCGTCAGCAATTGCTCGCCCTCCACCCGCCCGGTCGTAGATCGGCTTGGCCTGAACGAATCCACCGATGTCGTGGTGCTCTCGTGTGAGGTGGGGGTGACCAAGCCCGATTCTGCGATCTTCCAGCACGCCCTCGACGCCATCGGAGTGGCGCCGGGCGCCTCGGTCTTCGTCGACGACCGCGCCGACTACCTCGATGGCGCCCGTCGCCTGGGGATGGGGACGTATCGAATCGTCCGCGACGTCTCCCACGGTGAGACGGTCATCGGCGGTGACCATCCCGTGATCCGACACCTGACCGAACTGGTTCCGCTCGCTCGTCCCTAACGGGCTGACGTTCCGAGCCGGCGCCTGGCATCATTGGGGAGGTGAGCGACCTCATCGAGCGGATCAGGGAAGGCGTCGTCGGCGCCGACACGGCCGTCCTCACCCCGTTCGGCCGGCGCCGGGTGACCTACGCCGACTACACCGCCTCGGGACGCTCGCTCGGGTTCGTGGAGGACTTCATCCGCCACTCGGTCCTTCCGCTGTACGCCAACACCCACACCGAGACCTCGGGCACCGGTTTGCAGACCACCCGGTTCCGGGAGGAGGCCCGCGACATCATCCGACGCTGCGTCGGGGCCAACCGTCACGAGCACGCCGTGATCTTCGCCGGATCCGGGTCCACGGGCGCCGTGGACCGGCTCATCTCCATCCTCGGGCTGCGCATACCTGCCGACCTCGAAGACCGGTACCACCTGCTCTCCTGTATCCCGCCCGACGAGCGCCCCGTGGTGTTCGTCGGGCCATATGAACACCATTCCAACGAGCTGCCCTGGCGCGAGTCGATCGCCGACGTGGTCGAGATCGCCGAGGACGCTGACGGGCACGTCGACCTCGCCGACCTCGAGGGGCGCCTGGAACAGTTCGCCGCCCGCCCCCTGAAGATCGGAAGCTTCTCAGCCGCCTCGAATGTGACCGGCATCCTCTCCGACACCACAGCCATCTCCGCCCTGCTCCACCGCCATGGGGCGCTGTCGTTCTGGGACCTGGCGGCGGCGGCGCCCTATGTCGCCATCGAGATGCGGTCCCCGCTGACCCACGGCCACGACCACAAGGACGCCATCTTCATCTCGCCCCACAAGTTCATCGGCGGGCCGGGCACGCCCGGCGTCCTCGTGGCCCGCCGCGACCTCCTCGCCAACCGGGTGCCGGCCGTGCCGGGAGGGGGGACCGTCACCTACGTCAACGAGGATCACCACAGCTATGTAGCCGATCCCGAGCACCGGGAAGAGGGCGGGACCCCCGCCATCATCGAGTCGATCCGCGCCGGCCTCGTGTTCGCGATCAAAGAGGCGGTCGGCACCGACGAGATCCGTCGTCGGGAGGACGACTTCATCCGCCGCGCCATCGACTCCTGGTCGACGAACCCCAGGATCCGCATCCTCGGCAACCCCGCCGCCGACCGCCTCTCGATCGTCTCTTTCACTGTCGGAGCCCCCGAGCACCTGGGCCCAGGGAAGCACCTCCACCACAACTTCGTCGTCGCCGTGCTCAACGACTTGTTGGGCATCCAGGCCCGGGGCGGCTGCTCGTGCGCCGGGCCCTACGGTCACCGTCTCCTCGGCGTCACGCCCGAGATGAGCCGCCTCATCGAGGCCGAGATCGTCGCCGGATGTGAGGTGATCAAGCCGGGCTGGGTACGGATCAATTTCAACTACTTCATCTCCGAGACCGAGTTCGCCTACCTGGTCGAGGCCGTGAATCTGGTCGCCGAACTGGGCTGGCGGCTGCTGCCTGAGTACGACTTCGACGCCGCCACCGGCTCGTGGCGCCATCGCCAGGGTCTGGCCTCACCCCCTCTCACCCTCGATGCGATCTTCGACCCTGACCTGCCCGATCTCCCGTCCGAGCCTCTCGAACGGCTGGGCGACTACTTGGCCGAAGCCCGCCGCATCCTCGAGTCGGCGTGGTCGAGAGGAGAGAGCGCGGCGTCCCTCCCCGAGTCGGCCGAGGCGTTGCGCTGGTTCCCGCTCCCCACCGAGGTCTGATCGCGGAGCACGAGCAGGGAATCGCCGAACTCGTGGCGCTGGTAGCCGTACTCGTCGGCGTCCCGGTAGCAGCGCTCCACCGTCGCCTGGCCCGCCACTGCCGCCACCAGGTCGAGATGGGAAGCGCCGGCGTCGTGCCAGCCGGTGATCAACCCGTCGACGACTCTGGTACCGCGCTGCGGTCCGATGACGAGGTCGGTGGACCCCGAGCCGGGATGCACGACACCGCGGGAATCGGTCAACGTTTCCAGCGCCCTGACGCTGGTGGTGCCCACCGCGATCACCCGGCCCCCGGCGCCCTTGACGTGGTTGACGATGCCGGCCGTGGCCTCGGACACGTCGTACCGCTCGACGTCGGGGCGCTCGCCGTCTTCGAACGACGCCACGCCGGCGTGGAGGATCAGGGGCGCCACGAACACCCCGCCGGCCATCAGCGTCGTGAGGAGGCGAGTGGTGAAGGGGCGTCCGGCGCTGGGCATCTCGGCCGAACCCGGCGTGCGGGCGTAGACGTTCTGGTAGGCCTCCAGCGGCCACGCCGCCGCGGTATGGGAATAGCGGATGGGCTCGCCGTGGCGCTGCAGGAAGGCGAGGGGGTCGCCCGTGTCGATCATCCGGGTCACCCACAGGCGAGGTGAACGACTGTCGGGCGTGAGGAGATGAGCGGCGGCGCCGGCGGCCAGTGTGACAGTCCCGCCGCCGTGGTCCGTCATCCGGGTCGAGCCAATCCCTTGTGGCCGCCGCGGCTCCACCGTCCACAGGTCGCCACCGATCGGGGCCGACAGATGCAGCCGGATGGGCTCGCCGGCGGCGGTGTGACCGTCGAGCGAGGCAGGCATGGTGGCGGAGACGTTCACCACCAGCAGGTCGCCGGGCCGGAGCCACTCGCCGAGCCTCGAGAACACGGTGTGAGCGATGGGCGCCTCGCCCTCCGCCACCATGAGCTTGACCCCGTCGCGCCGGATGCCGCGACTCTCGGGTGGTCCCGAGGCGGCCGTCGACGCCGGTTCCCGGATGGGAGCGAGAGCGGTCACACCACCTCCCGGGCCGCCTGGACCCCGTACCGTCCCGAGGGCGGGCGTTGCTCAATCAACCGGATCAGGCCGGGAACGCTCTCCTCCGGCGGGGGCCGGTCTGACGTGTCCTCCCCGGGGAACGCCTCCTGCTGCATCCGGGTGTTCATGTCGCCGGGGTCCACCCAGTACACCGAGATGGCGGGTACCTCGGCTGCCAGCACCCGGCTCACCTGTTCGAGAGCGGCCTTGGACGAGCCGTACCCGCCCCAACCCTCGTAGCCTTCGACGGCGGCGTCCGACGTCACGTTCACCAGCACTCCTCCCGACGCGGCCAGGAGCGGCAGACACGCCTGAATCAGACCGAGCGGTGCGAACACGTTGGTCTCGTACACGCCGGCCAGGGTGTCGAGTGGGTAGTCGCCGAGCCGGGGCTGGGGGCTGGGTCCCAGCCGGGAGGCGTTGTTGACCAGGAGGTCGAGCCTTCCGTGCCGGGCTGCTGCGTCGGCCAGAGCCTGCCGGTGGGCGGGATCGCCAACGTCGCCGCCGAGAGCCTCGACTCCCGGAAGGTCGGCCGTCGCCGACCTCAGCGCCTCTTCGTCCCGGGCATCGACAACCACGATCCAAGCATCCGCGGCCAGCCTGGTGGTCAGAGCGAGTCCCAGGCCCCGGGAGGCACCCGTGACGATGGCGATCCTGCGGTCTGTGCCATGTGTCATGAGCGCAACCTACAACTTCAAGTACACTTGAAGTCAAGCTATTTCTGGAAGGTGGCGTGGACTCCACGGACATGATCACCATCGGCGAGTTGTCGGGGCGCACCGGGGTGGCAACCTCGGCGCTGCGCTTCTACGAGGAACGCGGCCTCATCACATCCGAGCGCACGACCGGAAACCAGCGGCGTTACCGCCGCTCCACGATCCGCCGGGTCTCGGTCATCCGGGCCGCCCAGCGCTGTGGCCTCTCCCTCGATGAGATCACCGAGGCCATGGCCATCCTGCCCTCGGACCGGCCCGCTCGCCGCGACGACTGGGCGCGCATGTCGTCGGCGTGGCGAGAACGGCTCGACGAGCGGATCGCCGCCCTCGAACTCCTTCGCGACGACCTCTCCTCGTGCATTGGCTGCGGCTGCCTCTCGCTGGCCCGCTGCTCATTGCTCAACCCCCAGGACAGTGCCGCCCGCCTCGGACCCGGAGCCCGGTATCTCATACCGTCCAGGGCGAAATGAAGGAGTTTCCCCACCATCAGGAGCGGCTGGTACTTAGCCTCTGGGAATGACCACCCCCATCGAGAACCCGCCCGAGAACGAGGTCAAACGTTGGCACCGGACGTTCGCCCCCCGCTTCTTCAATCACACCTGGGAGCTGATGGACCGCGCCGACCTGGACGACGAGGGACTGGACGAGATGCTGGCCTCTGCCTTCGCCCAGCGGGCGCATTGGTACGAGGTCGGCGACGCCCGCAACCGCGCCATCGCCGACTGGCAGGTGTCGCGGGCCGCGGTCGTGGCCGGTCATCCCGACCTGGCCAAGCGCTTCGGCGAGCGTTCCCTGAGCCGGGCCCAGGACCTCGACGCCTTCGTCGTAGCCTTCGCCCACGAGGCCATCGCCCGGGCGGCGGCGGAAGTCGACGACGTCGAGACCTTCGAGGCTCACCTCATGGCAGCCCGAGAGCTCGCCCTCCAGATCGACGACGAGGAGGACCGCCAGGTCCTCATGGCCGACCTCGACCAGATGGGGGCGTAATTCCTCCCACTGGCGTGCAACGCACGGGAACTGGTGCCGTGCGTTGCACGGCAGTTGCGGCGGCGACCTACTTGGTGCCGTAGAGACGGTCGCCGGCGTCGCCCAGGCCGGGGACGATGTAGCCGTGGTCGTTGAGGTGTGAGTCGATGGCGGCGGTCAGGACCGTCACATCGGGATGGTGCTCGGCCACATACGCGATCCCCTCGGGAGCCGCCAGAAGGCACATGAGACGCACACTGCGGGGATGGCGCGCCTTGATGCGGTCGAGGGCGGCCACGGCCGAATGACCCGTGGCGAGCATGGGGTCCACCACGATCACGTCGCGGTCCTCCATGTCCTCGGGGACCTTGAAGTAGTACTCCACCGCCTGCAGTGTCTCGGGATCCCGGTAGAGGCCGATGTGACCCACCCGCGCCGATGGGACCAGGTCCAGGATCCCGTCCAGGAGGCCGTTGCCCGCCCGCAGGATCGAGATCGCCACCAGCTTCTTGCCCTCGATCACGGGGGCATCCATGGGGCCGATCGGAGTCTCGATCGCCTCGGTCTCGACAGGGAGATCGCGGGTGGCCTCGTAGGTCATCAAGCCGGCGATCTCACGCAGGAGCCGGCGGAAGTCGGCCGACGCCGTCTCCTTTCGCCGCATCAGGGTCAGCTTGTGCTGGATCAACGGGTGGTCGACGACGATCACGGTGCCTGCCATGCCCGGGAATCTAACCGGGAGCAACAACGGCCCGCAGCCCGGTAGCCTCGATCGCCTACACCGAGGAGGTTCAACGTGCCAGGCATCGCCAGTTTCGCCCTCGTGGCGATCGACACCGCCGACCCTGAAGGGCTGGCCGAGTTCTACTCCGCTGTCACGGGCTGGGAGATCGAGCCTCATGACGGGCCAGGATGGATCCAGCTCCGATCGGAAAGTGGCGCCACGATCGCCTTCCAGCACGCCCCGGGCCACGTCCCGCCGCAGTGGCCGAGCGACGAACACCCCCAGCAGCTCCATCTCGACTTCGACGTGCCAGATATGGACGAGGGGGAGAAGGCGGTCCTGGCCCTGGGCGCCCGCAAGGCCGAAGCCCAGCCGGGGACGACTTGGCGAGTCTATCTCGATCCGGCGGGACATCCCTTCTGCCTGGTCGAGGCGTGACGGCCGAGCCTCCCACCCAGCCTCCCCGGCCGGCGACCGAGCGCACCCCCTCGCTCGTCCTCGTCAACACCGGCGATGGCAAGGGCAAGTCGACCGCCGCCTTCGGAACCATGATCCGGGCCGTGGCCCGCGGTTGGCCCGTCGTTGTCGTGCAGTTCCTCAAGTCGGGCGACTGGCAAGTCGGTGAGAAGAAGATCGCCCGCCAACTCGGCGTCGAATGGCACACGATCGGCGACGGCTTCACATGGGATTCCGAAGACATGGACGAGTCCCAGGCGATCGCCGTCGAGGCCTGGCGCACGGCGCGGGCCATCATCGAGGCCGGCGCCCATAGCCTGGTGATCCTCGACGAGATCACCTACCCCATGAACTGGGGGTGGATCTCGACCGACGAGGTCGTCACCGTCATCGCCGACCGGCCCGACAACGTCAGCGTCA
>DATFFO010000253.1:0-2286 GCA_035250025.1 Acidimicrobiia bacterium | reverse complement strand
CTCAGGAACGATCACGGTCTGCCCGTCGATCTCGAGTGTGACCAGTCCCGTCCCCGTGGCGGGGGGAGTCCCAAAATCGTGCTCGACCAGCAAGGTCATGGCCTCAGCCTACCCCGGGTCTCGCACCCACCACAGCCGCCTACACCGAAGTCCGCGACGGGTTCGCCCTCGCCTTCGGCGAGCCCCCTACCCCACTTCGTGGGGGCCAAGGCTTCTGGGGACGAGGCTACGAGAGAAAGTCCTCCGTCCAGTATTTGAGGGCGCTGCGGACCGGGTTGGGGGTCAGGCCGCCCATCGCACACAGTGAGCCGTCGACCATGACCTCACACAGGTCTTCGAGCAGCACCAGGTTCGCCTCCCGGTCCTCACCGGCGATGATCTTGTCGATCACCTCGACCCCGCGCACGGAACCGATCCGACAGGGTGTGCACTTGCCACACGACTCCTCGGCGCAGAACTCCATGGCGAAGCGGGCCTGACGGGCCATGTCGACGGTGTCGTCGAAGACCACGACCCCGCCGTGGCCGAGCATGAAGCCCCGGGCCGCCATCTCCTCGTAGTCGAGGGGAACATCGAAATGCTCGGGGGGGACATAGGCGCCGAGCGGGCCACCCACCTGGGCGGCCCGGATCGGCCGGCCGCTGCGGGTGCCTCCGCCGTATCCGTTGACGAGCTCGTCCAGCGTCAGGCCGAAGGGCGCCTCGAAGATCCCCCCGCGGGCGATGTTCCCGGCCAGTTGGAAAACCTGGGTTCCACGCGACCGGCCCGAACCGAGGTTGGCGTAGGTCTCCGGGCCATCGGCGAGGATCGAGGGCACCGCTCCCAGGGTGAGCACGTTGTTGACGACCGTCGGCAGGCCGAACAGGCCCTCCAGCGCGGGCAGGGGAGGCTTGGCCCGGACCATGCCTCGCTTGCCCTCGAGGCTGTCGAGCATCGAGGTCTCCTCGCCGCAGATGTAGGCACCGGCGCCGACCCGGATCGCCAGATCGAAACTGAGGTCCGATCCGAGCACCGCCTTGCCCAGCCAACCGTGGGCGTAGGCCTTGACGATGGCCCTGCCCATGGCGCGGATGGCGTCCGGGTACTCCGAACGAATGTAGATGTAACCCTCTGTGGCTCCCACCGCCCAGGCGGCGATCAGCATTCCTTCGATCAACGTGAACGGGTCGCCCTCCATGAGCATCCGGTCGGCGAAGGTGCCGCTGTCACCCTCATCGGCGTTGCAGCAGATGAACTTGGTCTCGCCCGCCGCCTCGAGCACGGTCTTCCACTTGATTCCTGTCGGGAACCCCGCCCCACCCCGTCCCCGCAGACCCGAGTCGCGGATCTCCTCGACAACGGCGGCGGGATCCATCTCCAGGGCCCGTCGCAGGCCGGCGAATCCACCGTTGGCCAGATGGTCCTCGGTGGAAAGGGGGTCGATCACGCCGACCCGGGAGAAAAGCAGCCGACTCTGACCGGCCATCCACTCCAGGTCATCGGTCGGGCCCAGCCGGAGGACATGGTGAGAACCCCTCGCCAGGCCTGCGTCTAGCAACGATGGCACGTCGGCGGCAGTCACGGGTCCGTAGGCGATGCGGCCGTCATCGGTCTCCACCTCCACCAGCGGTTCCAGCCACAGCATTCCCCGCGAACCATTACGGACGACCTCTAGATCCGACTGCCCCAACGCCTCGGCCACGGCGTCGGCCCCGACCGAGCGGGCGGCGGCGTCCCCGGGCACGAACACACGCGTCACGGGGCAACCAGCCGGTCGATGACGTCGGCCGTCACCCGGCCGTGGACGCGACCATCCACCAACGCCGACGGCCCCAGAGCGCAGTTGCCCAGGCAGAAGACCTGATCGAGGCTCACGCTGCCGTCCGGCGTCGTCTGGCCGAAGTCGACACCCAGGCGCCAACGGGCGTGGGCGGCGAGCGCCTCTGCCCCGACGGCCTGGCATGCCTCGGCGCGGCAGAGTTTGACTTCGTGCTCGCCCACCGGCTCCGATCTGAAGTCCCGGTAGAAGGTGATGACGCCGTAAACCTCTGCCCGGCTCAGGTTGAGGCCGACGGCGAGCAGATCGACGGACCGCTCGTCCACATAACCACATCGGTTCTGCAGTTCGTGGAGGATGGGCATGAGGGGACCCCGCTGGCGCCCGTAAGTGTCCAGGAGGGACTGCACGAGACCCTCGGACCAGGGTTGGCGCTCGGGCAGCGGCTGATGGGCCATGATTGAGACTGTAGACGCCGACCTCCTGCGGGGAGGCTGGCTTCCATGCCTCCGCCGGTAGGGTGTTTTCCA
>DATFFO010000252.1:0-6457 GCA_035250025.1 Acidimicrobiia bacterium | reverse complement strand
GTCGATCTCGTCGTCGTATGACCCCGAAGCCAAACCTTCCCATCCGGCTGCCGGCGGCTTGATCGAGACCCAGGGAAGACGGCCATTGGCGAGATCATCCGAGGCAACCCAGATCATGTAGCCGGCTCGATGCTCCCACTGGAAGAAGGTGCGCCGCACGGAGAGCGTCTCCCCGGTCGGCTCCTCATGGCGTTCGGTCGGATCGGTGTTCTGGCCGACAGCCGCACCCCACAGGACCGTGCCCGGCCGCGGCTGGCCGGGGTACTCCGCGTCAGGGTTGTCGCCGCCGGGCGGGGGTGGGTTGGCGGGCGGAGGATCGCCAGGAGGTAGTGAGGTACCGGGCGTGTCGTTGCCCGGATTGTCGACCACAGTCAGGTCCAAAGCCCGGGCCAGGAACGTCGCCATCTCGGCCCGGGTCACAGCCCTATCGGGACAGAACAGATTGTTGTCGGGCGGATTGCAGCCCTTGGTGATGCCTTCGGCGGCGAGGATGGAAATCTCGGCGCCGAACATGCTTCCGACCGTGTCGTCGAAGGGCGCGCCCCCACCCTCGAGACCAAGAGTCCGCACGAGGAAGGCCGCCATCTGCCCACGGGTGAGGTCGCGGTTCGGGCAGAAGCGGTCGTTGGAGGGCGGGTTGCACCCGTTCGTGATGCCGGCCGCCGCCAGCGACTCGATGTCGGCGCGATGGACACTCGAGAGGGTGTCGACGAATCGGGCCGTGGACACGGGTGGGAGTTCCCCGACGCGGGTGAGCATGGTTGCCATCTCTGCTCGCGACAGGTGCCGCTCGGGGCAATAGCGGTCGTTGGCGGGCGGATTGCAGCCCGACGTCAGGCCGATGGCGGCGATGGCATCGATGGCTCCCTCGTGGATGGAATCGTCGTCGTCCTCAAAGCGGTCGGCGGGTGTCTGAGCGGCCGCGGTGGGAGCCCAACCGGCCGCCAACGAGATCGTCAGCAGCGCAATCAGTCCCAGGATCCGCCAGGACGGGGAGGACCGTCTGGGTGCAGGCATGTGCAGGCCTCCGTTCGCAGGCAGGTGGGGGCTTGCTGCACGTTATCGGATACCGGGTCAAGACGCTTTATCGGATTCTCCGAAGCCCGGGGCGTGTTGGCGAACCCAGGGTTGCCGACCGCGGTTTCCGTGGTCCCCAGCCCTCAGAACGAGGATTATCGCAGCGCGAAGAACCGCTCGCTGCCCGACTCGTCGAGGAGACCCAGGGTGAGGACGAGGTCATCGGTGACCTCTGCGGTCGGGATCTCGAAGCAGACGCTGGCCGTGAACTGCCCGCCCGGTGCGACCTGATCCACGTCGTAGATGCTGTTGGGCACCACTCCGCACTCCAGGCCCTCCGGAACATGCGAGAACTCCGGCTTGACCAGCGCCCAGTCGAAGACCGGCTGGACGAACGTGTTCCCGAGATAGACGCCACTCAGCTCGACCATCAGGTATTGACTGCCGTCGGCCGGGTCTTCGTTGAAATCCACATAGCCCAGGACCGTCTCGGTGGCATCCAGTTCGACGGCGGACACACCGATCCTCCACTCTCCGAGGACAATCGCTTGCCCGATCGGGACCGGCGCCTCCTGATCCTCGCCGGCGTCGGGGTCGTCGGCCGGGGCCAGTGTCGTAGTGGTGGTTTCGGGAGGAACGGTCGACGGAACGGTGCTGCCCGGAACGGTCGTCGTCGGAGCGGTGCTACTCACTGTCGAGGTCGTCTCGGTCGGGGCGCTCGAGGACGAGGTGGACGGCGGCGCCGCAGTCGTCTCGGGTGGGGCGGCGGTCACGGTTGTCGTCGCTCCGGCCTGGGGCTCCGACGGAATGCCTTCCCCCGCGCCTCCCGTCAGGATCAGCACGAGAACCACGAGCGCGGCGACGACGAGCCCCGACCATATGAACTTGGCTCGACGAGACATGCCGCTCCCTTGTTGGCCCCGAACTGTTCAGGCTAGAGCCGCTTCGGGGGCGGACTATGGGTCAACCGACCTCTAGAACAGGCCCCGGTTGCGGCTACATTGATGTTGGGCAAACAAGCAGGCTGGGAGTGTGGGCAAATTGGGCACCAACCCTGAGCGCGGCGTTGATCGCGTTCCTTCTGACGTCAAAACCGACGTCCTGATCGATCTGACGGAGGCTGAAGTCGCGCCGGCGACCAAGCCTGCCGTCGACCTCGATCTCCACCGCTGGTCGGATTGGATGCCGAGAGTCTCGCTCGTAATTCCGACCATGAACGAAGCCTCGAACCTCCCCCACGTCCTCCCTCGTATCCCCACCTGGGTGGCGGAGGTGATCATCGTCGACGGACAGTCGACAGACGACACAGTCGGGGTGGCGACCTCGCTGATCCCCGACGCCATCGTCATCCACCAGACGGGGTCGGGCAAGGGCGATGCCATGCGGCTCGGCTTCGAAGCCGCCACCGGGGACATCATCGCCAGCATCGATGCCGACGGGTCGATGGACCCGGCCGAGCTTCATGTCTTCGTGGGTCAGCTGATGGCCGGCGCCGACTTCGTCAAGGGATCACGGTTCGCCCAGGGGGGCGGCACCGTCGACATGGAGATTCATCGCAAGATGGGCAACTGGGGGCTGGTCCGGCTCACCAGGCTCCTCTTCGGACAGCGCTACTCGGACCTCTGTTATGGGTACATGGCCTTCTGGCGTCGGGCCCTCGACATCATCAACCCTGACTCAGAAGGCTTCGAGATCGAGGCGCTCATGAACGCCCGTGCCCTCCGCGCCCGGCTCAAGATCGCCGAGGTTCCCTCGTTCGAGGCGCGCCGAATCCACGGTGTCAGCAACCTCAAGACCTTCCGAGACGGGTGGAGGATCCTGAGCACCTTGCTGTCCGAGCGGTTCACCCGCCAGGACCCACCAGCGAGCGCGAAATGACCTGGTCCATCGTCATCGCCACGCACACGGAGGAGCGCTGGGACAAGGTCGTCGAAGCGGTGAATCTGACCCTCTCACAGTCGCCTCCACCGAATGAGGTCATCGTGGTGGTCGATCACAACCAGGCGCTTCTGGACCGGGTCAAGGACGAGTTGGGCCACCGGGTCCACGCCGTCGCCAACGCCGAGGATCGGGGCCCTTCGGGAAGCCGCAACACCGGGGCCCTGATGGCCACCGGCACGTTCATCGCCTATATCGACGACGACGCCCGCCCCGAACCGGGCTGGTTGAATGCCCTGACCGAACCGTTCTCAGACCCGAGCGTGATCGGCGTCGCCGGTCTTGCGCTCCCCCATTGGGAAACCGGTGATGGTCCCCGCTGGCTGCCCGACGAGTTCCTTTGGGTGGTCGGCTGCCACTATCGCGGCCATCGGACCACAGCCGGTCCAGTTCGCGCTCCGATTGGAGCCAACATGGCTTTCCGGCGCGAGCAGATGATCGAGCACGGAGGGTTCGCCTGGCAGGTCTCGCGTCCCCCGTATGCCCGCTGTGAGGAGACCGAGCTGGCCATCCGGTTGGCCGCCCGCACTGGCGGCCACGTCGAGTTTCAACCGTCAGCCGTGGTGCTCCACTCGGTTCCGGCCAGCCGGACGCGATGGCGCTACTTCGTTCGTCGCTGTTGGCTGGAAGGTCAGGCCAAAGCCGATCTCGCCGCTCACCTCGGCCTGGCTGGAGCTACGTCCGTCGAGCGCCAATACGCTGTGCGCGCCCTGGGATCCGGATTCATCCGTTACCTCGGCGCGGGCCTGCGCAGACCGGGTTGGGACTTCGCCCGCGCCGCCAACATCGGCGTGGGATTCGCGGTGACGGCGCTCGGATTCCTCGAAGGTCGGCTCCGCCGGCCCGCCTCCCCACCTGACGACTTCATGACAGCGCCAGATCACGAAATGGGCCCGATGCGGCCCAGCCCATGACTCCAGAAATGAGGACGATGTGACATCTCAGGTTGCCCACCGGCATCCCTCGCTCGCCATCCGCCGCACGACGATCGTGATCGTCTTGCTGTCGATGGTGACGTCGTTGTTCGGTCCGTGGACCGACATCCCCGCCGAGGCGGCGGGTGATCCCTCCGACCGGGCGGAATTGACCTCGGTGGTACGGACGAACCCGGCCGCCAATGTTCCATTCGTAGCCGGCAACCGCATCAGCGACTACGTCTCGGGCGTGGTCGAGCTGGGCGACACCGTCATCGTGGCCGGCCGCTTCCCCTCGGTGCGCAACCCCGGGTCCGGCACCTCGATCCCCCGCGCCAACATTTTCGCCTACAGCAAGTCCACCGGCCTGGTCAGCAACTCCTTCGTGCCCGCCGTCAACGGGACGATCGATGCCATGGCCGCGGGACCCGACGGCCAGTCGGTCATCATCGGGGGCAGCTTCTCGACCGTGAACGGCGAGCCCTCATTCGGCCTCGCCAGGCTGAACATCAGCAACGGCCAGCGGGTGGCGGGATGGAACACGACCACCCAGGGGAGGGTCCGGGATCTGATCGTTCGCGGCAACAACCTTTACCTCGGCGGTGACTTCTGGAACGTGGGCGGGCAGCCCCGGGAGAGGCTGGCCAAGGTCAACGCCACCACGGGAGCTGTCGACCCGTCCTTCAACGTCGCCGTCGGTGCACCGCGAGCCGGAACCCACGACTGGGTGACTTCTCTCGACATCTCCGCCGACGGCAGCACGATGGTCATCGTCGGCAACTTCATCGACGTCGGGGGCCAGCCCCGCGTCCAGGTCGCCCTCATCGACATCCCCGGCAACTCGGTGCTCCCCTGGTCGACCCAGGGTTACGCCTCTGCCTGCAGCAGCTCCTTCTGGACGTATATGCGGGACATCGAGTTCTCGCCCGACGACGACTACTTCGTGGCCGTCACCACCGGCGGTCCCTTCCTGGGGACCCTCTGCGACACCGCTGCGCGATGGGAGCACGAGCCCGCCACATCCGGAGCCAATGCCAGTTGGGTCAACTGGTCCGGCGGCGACACCCTCACCGCGGTCGCCGTGACTACGGGGGCCGTCTACATCGGCGGCCACCAGCGCTGGATGAACAACCACAGCGGACGCGACAGCGCCCAGCAGGGTGCCGTCAGCAGGGAGGGTTTGGCGGCTCTGGACCCGCTCAACGGTGCGCCCTACGAGTGGAATCCCGGCCGTGACCGCGGGTCGGTCGTGCACACACTATTCGTCACCCCCACCGGTCTCTATCTCGGGGGAGACACCGACACGGTGAACTTCCAGCAGAAAGGCAAGCTCGCCTTCTTCCCCCTCCAAGGAGGGACGTCGGTTCCTGCCCCGACTCCGGTTTCGTTGCCCGTCGACATCCGCACCGCCCAGGCCAACGGTGACCTGACCATGCGGTCGTATGACGGCGACACCGCCACCCCGGCCACCGTGGTACCCGGGACGGGAATCGACTGGTCAACAGTGCGCGGCGCCACCCTCGAGGCAGGGAATCTCTACTACACCCTGTCCGACAGTCGCCTCTATCGCCGGTCGTTCGACGGCACCACCTTTGGCCCGGCGGAGGACCTGATATCCGGCGTGTACGCCGGCACCGCCCCGTCCCTGGTCGACGTCACATCGATGACCTGGTCCGACGGCCGCCTCTACTTCACGCGCTCCGGCCAGTCCGCCCTCTTCTATCGGTACGTGTCCCTCGAGAGCGGCATCATCGGCAGCCAGACCTTCTCCATCCCGTCACAGCCCACCGGCTTCCAGCCCGTTGGCACCAGCGGCATGGAGGTCATAGGTGACCACCTCTACTACACGCGGATCGACGGCAATCTGCGTCGAATCCAGATGGCGAACGGGGCACCCGTGCCGGGCACGGTCGAGCTGCTCAGCGGGCCGCTCGTCGACGGTCAGACCTGGACAGGTACGGACTTCTTCGTGAGCGGCGAGATCGACGCCCCGCCGACGGTGGACATCACAGCCCCGGCCGACGGAGCCACAGTCGAGGGTTCGGTGGCGATCACTGCCACCGCCGACGACGACAACGGCGTTGACTCGGTCGAATTCCGGGTCGACGGCGTGTCCGTCGGCACCGACACCAACGGCAACGACGGCTGGTCGGTCGACTGGGACACCACCACGACGACCAACGCCAACCACACCATCAGCGCCGTCGCCACCGACACCGGGAACCAGACCGGCACGGACGCCGTCGATGTCCTGGTGGCGAATGTCGGTGAACCCACGGTGCTCTTCTCAGGGACCGTGGACTCGACCAGCGCCACCGGACCTCGTTGGACGTCGACCATCTACACGCCGACGGTGAGCGGTCCCGACCAGCTGACGCTCGACTGGGACGGTCCAGCCAACCTTCGATTCGACATCCGTGTGGCCGGTACCAACGCCTGGGTTGGTGCGAATACCACAACCGACCAGCCGAAGACGATCACCGCCAACCTCACGGCCGGAACTCAATATCGGATCGCGGTGTGGTCCATGTCGGGGGCCGCCGAGTTCACAGTCACGTCTGGAGCCTCGGTTCCCGACGACGAGCTCC
>DATFFO010000251.1:0-23379 GCA_035250025.1 Acidimicrobiia bacterium | reverse complement strand
GTTCTAACGGAACCAGGCCTCGGTCACGGGCTTGGGAAGGCGGGCATAGGGCCCGAAGCCGCGGTAGCCACCGGGTGGAATAACGATCTTGAGGCCGTGGTCGGTGAATCCGTTGGTCAGTTCCGTGCGGGTCAGATCCAGGCTGCGGACATCGACCAGGTAGGGATGGACCTCGCGCAGCGCCTCGATCGACTCCTCGATCGGGGCCTGTGGATCCTCATCCCAGGTCGCATCCTCGAACGGCTGACTGAGAACGGTGTCTGCCATGGCCGGAACCGCCGGACAGAACGCCAGGGCTGCCATTGCCACCGCTCGTATCAAGCTGAAGACGTGAGTCATGAATCTTCCCCTCGAATTCCCGACCCTGCCCGCCGGCCATCCAAGCACGCGAACTGGCCAAAGTGAACCGTATCCGACCCTAGAACGGACCCGGTAAGTCATTTCGGCAACCCGTGACGGGTCGCAACACGCTGCCGCGCTCCCTAATTGAGCGACACACCACTAGTCGGTCTCGGTGGTGAGGACGCCGTTCTCCCAGCGGACCCGGACCTCGTAGTCGTCTTCGCCTTCGAACTCGACCCGTACCTCGTCGGGGCCCGAATTGTCGATCTCCATGGTGAACCCGGGCGCCGGCGTGGCCGAGTCGAGCCTGACCTCGTAGGGGCGGTGGCTGACGACAACCACTCCACCCGCCGTCGGAACGGTGGACTGTGCCCATTCGGCAGGCGGCGAGGTCGTGGTGGGGCTAGCGGTCGTCGTCGTGGTGGTCGGCGGCCCGGTGGTCGTGGTGGAGGAGGTCGAACTAGTTGCCGACGAGGGGGCCGGAGTCGGGGAACTATCGGCGATTGCCGTGGTCGGGGACGACGGACCCGACGATGGGGACGCCGCGGTCGCCCCGGTGCCGCCGGCCCGGCCGTCCGTGGGAGACGAGGTCGGCGTCGACCGGGACGTCTCCGTCGACGCTGCGGTGGTAGGGGTGGCGTCTACGGCGAGGACCGGGGTCTCCGGGGTCTCTGCCACCTCACCGGCCGCCAAGCTGAGCACTCCCCAGGCGAGGCCTGTCGAAAGGGCAGCGACCACGACCCAGGCCAGTATCAATCTCGAACGATTCACGGGCGCCATTGTCCCATCGCCTGTGTTTTGAGAACCTCAGGGGAATGTAAGGACGGCCAGCGCCAGCTATGTCTCTAGCCTTCGGTCGATGGCGTCGGTCCTGATCATCGAAGACGACGGCGACATCCGCCGCCTGCTGTCCGAGACATTGGCCGCTCAGGGACATCACGTGGAAACGGCGGCGGCGGCACTTCCCGGTCTGCAGGCAGTGGTGGACTCGCGGCCCGACCTCGTCATCCTCGACCTCGGTCTCCCCGATCTGGACGGCGCCGAGCTGCTGCGGATGATCCGGGCCGTGTCGAAAGTCCCGATCATTGCCGCCACCGCCCGGGGGGAGGACGGAGACATAGTTTCGACGCTCGACGCCGGGGCGGACGATTACCTCGTCAAGCCGTTCTCCGTGAATCAGCTGGAGGCGCGGGTGAGGGCGGTGTTGCGCCGGGCGGAGGGGGATGTCCCGTCTCCCGTGCTCCAGTTCGGGGAGCTACGGATCGAGCTCGAGAGCCGGCGTGTCACCACCAGCGACCGCGAGGTCGACCTGACCCCGAAGGAGTTCGAGCTGCTCGCCTATCTGGCCGCACGGCCAGACCGGGTCGTCTCGCGCCGCGAGCTCCTGGCTGAGGTCTGGCGGATGCCGTACGGAGGCGGCGACCGCACTGTCGATGTCCATCTCTCCGGTCTCCGCAAGAAGCTGGGTGAATCGGCTTCGGCACCCCGCTTCATCCATACGGTCCACGGGGTCGGGGTGAAGTTGGACCCCAACCCGTGAGACGCCAGGTCAACTGGCTGGTCCTCGCCGTCACCTCGCTCGTGGTGGTCGCGTTCGTCATACCGCTCGGCCTGCTGGTACGCCGCCAGGCCGAAGACCGGGCGCAGGTCGCGGCCGAGCAGCGCGCCCAATCCGTGGCGGCGGCCCTGGCGGTTGCCGTCTCCTCCGCTGATGGCAACCTCAGCGAGGAGGTCGCCGAATCGGCGCTCGTCGCCGACGCCATGATCTTCCTGCCCAGCGGCGTCACTGTCGGCACCGGCCCGGTCTTCCCGGACGTAGTGACGGCGGTGGCGGCCGGTGCCACCAGTTCGTTGCGTGTTCCGGGCGGGGACTGGGCCATAGGCCTCCCCGTGGCCACTCCGGCCGGAATCGTCGCCGTCGTCGCCGTGGCCGAGGCCGAGGAGTTGCGAGCCGGCGTGTGGCAGGCGACTGCTCTCCTCGCTGCCCTCGCCGTGGCGCTGGTCGGTGGCGCCCTCCTGCTGGCCGACAGGTTGGGACGCTCCCTGGTCGAGCCGGTAACCAGCCTGGCGGCTGTGGCCGGCCGGCTCGCCGACGGCGACCTGTCGGCGCGGGCCCAACCGGCGGGACCGCCGGAGATGCAGCGGGTGGCCGCCGCACTGAACGGGCTGGCGGCCAGGCTGGGCGGGATCATCGAAGGAGAACGTGAGGCGCTGGCCGACCTCTCCCACCGTCTCCGCACCCCGCTCACCGCATTGCGCCTCCAGGCCGAGAGATCGGGCGACGACCACGGCCGCCAACTCATGGTCGAGCAGGTCGACCGAACCCAAGCGGCCGTGGACCAGCTGATCCGCCAGGTCCGAGAGCGGGGCAGTGATCCGGGGCCCCGCCAAGCCACCTCCGATCTCGGCCAAGTCGTCGGCACGCGACTCGAGTTCTGGTCGGTGCTCGCCCGCAACCAACGCCGGGAAGTGGAGGTCTCGTTCCCCACCGAGTCCGTGACCGTCTCGGCCGACGCGTCCGAGATCGCCGCCGCCCTCGATGTCTTGATCGGCAATGTCTTCACCCACACTCCGGAAGGCACCCCTTTCCGGGTCGAGGTGCGAGCGGAAGGGGCCACTCCGGTGCTCGAGGTCGCCGACTCCGGGTCGGGCTTCGGCGATCGCACCGAGCTCATGGAAAGGGGCAAGAGCGGCGCCGGGTCTACAGGTCTCGGCCTGGATATTGTGCGCAGCCTGTGCGAGCGCCTGGGCGGGTACCTGGAAATGGGCGAGGGCCCCGCAGGCGGGGCCCTCGTTGTCGCCAGGTTGGGACGCTGATCAGTCGGTGTCGATGTCGACCTCGAGCGATCCGTCATTGATGCGAACCCGGATCTCGGCTTCGGAGTCGTCGCCCTTCTCGAACTCGACCCGGATGTCGTCGGACTCCGACTTGTCGATCTCGTAGGACCATCCGGAGGCGGCAATGACGGCCGTCAGGGCCAGCCTGCCGCTCTGGATGTTCACGGTGATGCTCCCGGCGGCGCCGACCGTGAAGGTGCGCGGGCCGTCGGGGAGGTCGACCGTGTCGTCGTCGATGGTCGTGGAGGTCGAGCCGCCGTCATCGTCGACGGTCGTCGACGTGGAGCCGCCGTCATCGTCGATGGTCGTGGACGTGGCGCCGCCGTCATCGTCGACGGTGGTCGAGGTCGATCCGCCGTCGTCGTCGATGCTGGTGGAGGTGGAGCCGCCGTCATCCGTGGTCGTCGAGGTGGGACGGTCGACGGTGGAGGATGTGGTGGACGGCGCCGTCACCGATGTGCTGGTGATCGTCGTCGACGAGCTGCCAGAAGGTGCGGCGACCCTGCGCTCGATTTCGACGTTGATGTTCCCGTTTTCGAGCTCGGCGGAGAAGTCGACCCGCGTATCGTTGGAGTCGAAACGGGCCTCGACCTCTCTACCCACCGAGGTCTCCACGGTCACGGTCCAGCCCGCCTCGGGGACCGCCTCCACCAGCGAAAGGCCGGCAGGGGCCAGTTCGACGGTGACCATCCCGGCCCCTTCGACCGGGATCACCGTCTGATCGCTGACGGTGGTACCGGGGACGTCGGCCGCCCAGGCCACCCCGGCGACCAGAAGCCCAGCTGTTATCAGACCGAACAAGGTCTTGTTCCGAATCGACATGGTTCCTCCATGAGTTGCTGACACTCACGAGGATGCGTCATGCGCCGTTCGGGGCTCCTCAGCCCAATGTCAGAGAAACGTCAAGCCGCGCTCTAGGCCTCGGCGGTGTCGGGGCGGGGGCGGGCCCGGCGACCCTGGGGTTTCACGGTGACCTCTTTGATCGTCTCTTCCTCCTCCGGCTCGACGCGGGAGGCGGCGGCCACAGTTCCCGGGTGCGGGACGGGATTGAGGGGATAACGGACGCGGAGACCGTCCTCGGCGTGCTCCCATTTGGGGACGTCTTCGAAGATCGAGGCGACCTCGTCGGGGCCGACGGTCTCGTGGTCCATCAACTCCGTCACCATCCGCTCCATGGCGTCTCGATGGCGGTTGAGGATCTCTTCGGCCTCGTCGTGCGCAGCGGTGATCATCTTTCGCACTTCGCCGTCGATGAAGGCGGCGACCTCGTCGGAGTAGTCCTGCTGGCGGCCATAGTCGCGGCCCAGGAACACCTCGCTGTTTCCCTTGCCGTACTGCATAGGGCCGAGCTCGTCGGACATGCCGTACTCCATCACCATCTTGCGGGCGATCGAGGTTGCCTTCTCGATGTCATTGGCGGCACCGGTCGTCGGGTCGGCGTAGATGATCTCTTCCGCCACCCGTCCCCCGAGCAGCATGGCGAGCTGGTCGACCAGCTCGGACCGCCGGACCAGATACTTGTCGTGGGTGGGGAGAGCGAGGGTGTGGCCGAGAGAGCGCCCGCGGGCGACGACGGTGACCTTGTGCACGGGATCGGCATTGGGCAGTGCCCAGCCGACCAGGGCATGGCCGGTTTCGTGGTAGGCGATGAGCCGCTTCTCGTCCTCGGTCATCACCTTGGACTTTCGCTCGGGACCGGCCATCACGCGGTCGATGGCCTCCTCGAGCTCGGACATGGTCACCTCGGGCTTACGGCGTCGTGTTGCCAGCAGCGCCGCCTCGTTGATGAGGTTGGCGAGGTCGGCGCCGGTGAAGCCGGGGGTACGCCGGGCCAGCACCTCGAGGTCGATGTCGTTGGCGAGGGGCTTGCCCTTGGCATGGACCTCGAGGATGGCCTTGCGGCCTTCGATGTCCGGGGCGTCCACCACGATCTGGCGGTCGAAGCGGCCCGGACGCAGGAGGGCCGGGTCGAGGATGTCGGGACGGTTGGTGGCGGCCATGACGATGACGCCGGTGTTGCCCTCGAAGCCGTCCAGCTCCACCAGGAGCTGGTTGAGGGTCTGCTCGCGCTCGTCGTGGCCACCGCCGAGGCCGGCCCCGCGGTGGCGACCCACGGCGTCGATCTCGTCGATGAAGACGATGGCGGGGGCGGTGGCCTTGGCCTGCTCGAACAGGTCGCGGACCCGGCTGGCGCCGACACCTACGAACATCTCGACGAAGTCCGAACCGGAGATGGACATGAACGGGACCCCCGCCTCGCCGGCGACGGCGCGGGCAAGAAGGGTCTTCCCGGTGCCGGGAGGGCCGAAGAGAAGGACGCCCTTGGGGATCTTGGCCCCCATCTGGCGGTAGCGGTCGGGGTTCTGGAGAAAGTCCTTGATCTCCTGGAGCTCCTCGATGGCCTCCTCGAGGCCGGCCACGTCCTTGAAGGTGACCCGAGGCTGGTCCTTGGAAACGAGTTTGGCCTTGGATTTGCCGAACTGCATGACCCGATTCCCGCTCCCCTGCATCTGCATGAAGATGAAGACCATGAAGCCGAGCAGGAAGAGCCATGGCAGGAAGCTGATGAGCATCTCCATGAAGCCGGGCGGCTGGTTGTTCGACTCGAACGGGGTATTGGTCGACTTGAGGAGATCGGTGAGGTTTCCCTCGTAGCCGTCGGGGTAGGAGGCCGACGCCTCGTAGCCCTCGGGCGGCAACTGGGAGCCATCGAGCCGCCCGTTGACCTGGTTGCTGCGGGCCAGGATCTCGACCTTCTCGAAGTCACCCTCCTCGACCTGGGCGAGAAAATCGGACAGGCCGACCTCTTCGGGACCGGTGAACTGGTCGAACCACCACTGGGCCATGACGGCCAGGACCACTATGGCAAGTCCGTAGACGAGCAGCGTGCGGATGGTTCGGTTCACAGTGGCCTCTCGGGTAGATGACCGGGGAGGGTCGGTCGTGTCATGGTACGGGATGGATACCGCTAGAAGAACCAGGCAAACGCACCACGAACCTGGCCCCGCCGCCGGGAGCGTCGCCGACGGTGATGGTCCCCCGGTGGGCGCCCACAAGGGCCTTGACCAGGTAGAGCCCGATCCCCGAGCCGGCGGTGGAGCCGTCGAGGCGGACGAAGCGCTCGAAGATGCGATCGCGCTCCGGCTCGGGAACCCCGCTCCCCCTGTCGGACACCATGATCACCGGCCCATCGTCGGCGGCTTCCAACTCGATGGTCACCAGCCCCCCCGAGGGGCCATGGATGGCCGCATTCTCGATCAGGTTGACGAGGATGCGATGGATCCGGAGCAGATCGCCCTCCACCCACACCGGGCCGTCGGAGCGGACGACAAAGCGGTGGGCGGGAAAGCGGACCCGCATCGATTCCACCGCCTGCTCGGCGGCCTTGCGCAGATCGAGCAGCTCGAGGTCGAGCGTCGTCTCGCCCAGGTCCACCCGGCCCAAGTCGACGAGTTGAGTGACGAGATCGGACAGCCGCTCGGACTCGGCGGCGATGAACTGGGCTGCCTCCCGGGCCATCTGGTCGGCCGCGACCACGTCCAACTCCTCGAGGATGCGGGCGAAGCCGATGATGCCGGCCAGCGGCGCCCTCATGTCATGCGCCACCCCCACGAGGAAATCGGTGCGTTCACGCTGGGTGCGGTCGAGCTCGTTGAAGCGACGCTGCATGCGGGCCACCCGCCGGCTCGAGACGATGGCGTCTGCCATCTGGCGCCCGACCTGGCTGATGAGCCGAACGTCGTTGTCGTCGAAAACACCCGCCCGGTACGACTGGATGCTGAGGACGCCGAGCACGCGGCTTCCGCTGCGGGCCGGCACGCCGACGTAGGAGCGGGCGTGGGCTGTCTCCTCGCCGATCAGGCGTCGCAGCTGCAACCCCGACATCATCAAATCCGGGACGATGAGCGGCTCGTTGGACTCCAGGATCTTCTCGGTGAGACCACCGGAATCGCGCTCGAAGGAGACCACCGAGACTTGGTCGCTCTCGAGGAGCGTGAAGCGGATCCTGGTCGCCTCCGGCACGGCGAAGGAAACGACGTCGGCATTGATGGTGGCGGCGATGGCGCCCAGAGCGACCCGGATGATCTCGTCGGGTGTCTCGCCGCGGGAGAGGGCCCGGGTGATCTCACCCAGCACGGACAAGCGGTCTCGAGCAGTCATTATGGAGCCGGGTCTACAGGGCGGACGAGTCGAGGACGCCCACGTAGGGCAGGTTGCGGTAGCGGCCGGCGTAGTCGAGCCCGTAGCCGACCACGAACTCGGGGCCGATCTCGAATCCCGTATAGCGCACGTCGATATCGGCCCTCTGGATGCCCTGTTTGACGAGGAGGGCGGCGATCTCGAGCGACTCGGGACGTCGCACCCTCAGACTCTTGAGCAGGTAGTTGAGGGTCAGCCCCGAGTCGATGATGTCCTCGACGATCAGCACATGGCGCCCGGCTATCTCCTCGTCGAGGTCCTTCAGGATCCTGACCACGCCTGACGTCTGGGTAGAGGCTCCATAAGAGGAGACGGCCATGAAGTCGAACTCGACGGGAATGTCGATCTGGCGAGCCAGGTCTGCCATCACCATGAAGGCGCCCTTGAGGACGCCCACCACCAGCAACGATTCCCCTTTGTAGTCCAGCGAGATCTCGGCGCCCATTTTCTTGAGGGCGGCGGCGATCTCCTCGGCCGAGATCAGCGTCTGAATTTGCGACATTTCCGGTCCACTCGGGTGCGGACGACAAGGTAGCGCTCGGTGGAGTCATCGACCCAACCGTCGCCTGCGAGGCGGCGCACCATCGGTATCCACACCGGCCCGTTGCTTCCCACCACGACGGGATGAGAGGGCCGGTCAGGGGCGAGGATCCCGGTGGCGGCGAGGCGCTCGGCGAGCGCCGGGTGCAAGGACGCCGGTTCGATGCTGAGGGGGCCCACCTTGCCGGCGTCGGCCACCATCCACGCTGCTCCCAACGGCGCCGCCACCGGTCCGGCGTCGCTGACCGAGGCCTCGAAGATCCACGCACCGAAAGCGGTCATCCCGGGGACAGACAGTGGACGCGTCTCCGGCGCCTCGGGTTCCCCGCTCCTCTCCGCTGCAACCATCGGGCCCCGTCTCCTCACCGTCAGACCGCCCGACACCAGGCGGGAGGACTGCGGCCCTGCAGCGACGTCCAGCACCGCCTCGACCGCCGACGCCGGCGCCGAACGAGTCCCGGCCGCCGCCAGGAGCCGGCGGGCGAGACGGCTGGCGAGCACCGGTGGGGCAGCGACGAGGGCACCGGCCGCGATCTCAGCGCCGGCGGGCGTGGCGAGGACAGGAACCGACGCCACGAGTGCCTCGAGGTGTCCGACGTCGGCGGCAGTGTGGGCGGCCATGGCGGTCAACGCCTGGCGTAGACGCGGGTTGTAGTCAGCTTCCAGCTGGGGAAGCAGACGGCGTCGGATCTGGTTACGGCGAGGGGCGGGATCGTCGTTGGCGGGGTCGTCCTGCCAGGGCAGGCCGGCCAGCGTGGCAAGCTCCCGGGTCTGGGCCCGGCTGACACCGAGGAACGGTCTGGCGAACGGCGAGCGGAGGGCCGGGATCCCCGCCAGGCCGTCCAGGCCGGAGCCGCGGAGGAGGTGATCGAGCACGGTCTCGGCCTGATCGTCGGAGGTGTGGGCGGTAAGCACCCACTCGCCCGCCTCATGAGCCCGGTCGAGGGCGGCGTAGCGGGCGGCACGCGCCTGGCCTTCGGGGGAGGCGCCCGCCGGGATCTCGACCCGCACCACGTTCAACTCGATGTCGAGGTCGGCGGCGACGGCGGTCGCCGCCCGCTCCATCTTGTCCGAGGCGGCGAGGCCGTGATGGACGTGGATGGCCCTGACAGTGCGACCGGACCGGACACAGAGCCAGAGGAGAGCCGCCGAATCGGCGCCCCCGGAGAGGGCTACGGCGAGGGGACCTTCAGGAAGGACAACCGCCGCTTCGACAGCGGCGCCCAATTGAGTCAGGCGACGCGCCTCAGCCATCCGGCGGCATCCTCGATCTCGGGCAGTGTGGGAAGGGCAGAGGCGTCCGTCCAGGCGGCGTCGAGTGCCTCCCAGCCGGCCAGTCGCTCGACTTCGAGGATGAATGCCTCCCCCATCTCGTACTGACGCATCTTCATCTCCAGCCCGGTGAGCCTGAAGAGCAGCTGCGTCTTCGGGTCGGATCTCCGTGCCTTCAGGACTCGTGCCATCCGCCCGTGGCCGCGCAGCACCTCGGCTCCGATCCGATCCATCACCACGTGCCCGTGTCCCTCGAGAAGGCTCATCAGCGCCTGGACGCGATCGAGCGTGTCCCGCTGCTCCGGGCTCGCGAACAGGCCAAGAAGGCCGCGCTCGTCGATGAGCGGTCTGTCTCCTGCCCGCGACTCGAGGAGTTCTCCCACGACCCGGGAGAGCCGACCGGGCTCGGGAACGGCCTGCGAGACGAGTTCGTGGACGAGCGAGAGGAAGTAGTCGGCCATCCATGGCACCCCCACGAATTGGGCCCGGTGGGTCATCTCGTGGAGTGCGACCCAGAGCCGAAACTCCGACGGCCGGAACTGGTGGCGCCGCTCCATGTCGATCAGGTTGACCCCGACGTAGGCCACCGTGTCGCCCCGGTCGCCCGTGGGAAGGACGAGTTCGTACTGGCCGAGGACCCGGCGCGACAGGAAGCCGAGCAGTAGCCCGGTCTCGGCAGAGACGACCTGGTGGGCGAGGCTAGATGTGGCGGAGCCCAGACGGCCCGACGCCTCCAGGCGCTCGGCGATCCGGCGCTCGGCCGGTTCCAGTAGGTGACCGAAGGAGGCGACGTTGCGAACCACCCAATCGTGACGCGTGACCACTTCGACTACCGGATGGGCCGGCGCCTGCAGCCGAGTGGCCTCGGTGACCATGGTCGAGGCCCGCTCGGTCGCCGACTCCATGTCGGTGCCGAGTTGGTCGACGAGATAGGTGCCGGCCAGCGGGTGGGTGCCCGCCATCCGGGCGGCCAGGCGCCCGGTGAGCGGCGAAGGGGAGGTCACTCGACGACTTTGTAGCGCTTCCGGACCACCTGGAGGAAGTACTGGATCGTGGTGGCGATGACGACGATCACCGCCAGTGCGATGAGCGTTGGGATGAGGTAGCGATACGTCCAGTCGTCTGGGCCCGTGTCTTCTTCCTCGACCGGGACCGTGACGGCCGGGGCGACTCCGGAACCTTGACCTTCGGCGACTGTCGTCTCGGTGGCGGTGGTGGTGTCGGTGGTCTCTTCCGTCGCCGAGGCTGCCAGGGAACTGGCGAGGCTGGCAATCACGAGCAGGCAGATGGCGACTAGTCGGCGGAGGAGCATGTCGGGCGGAACACTACCAACGGCTCCGGCGGCTAAAAAGCTCAGGCTTGTCCCAATCCCTGCTCGCGGCGGATGGCCTCGTTGAGCCGGTCGAGGAACTCGGCAGGGACCTCTTCGGCCAGGCGCTGGCGGACGACGACTCGCAGCCGCTCTTCGAAGTGGTAGCCCTTCAGACAGGGAGGGCAGTCCTCCAGATGCTGGCGGATCTGTCGCCGGCGCCACCAGGTGAGCTCGCGGTCGAGGTAGAGGTAAACCTCGGTCAGGGCCTGGTCGCAGAATTCACTCATGGTCGTTCGGCTCCGTCAGGGACGAGTCCGCGTCTACTTGCGAATTCCCATAACGTTCGCTGGAGCTGCTTTCTTCCCCGATGCAGCCGAGACATCACTGTTCCGATGGGAACTTCGAGGATGTCGGCGATCTCCTTGTAGGAGAAACCCTCCAGATCGGCCAGCAAAACCGGGATCCGGAAATGCTCGGGCAGGGCTTCCACCGCTTCCTTGATGTCGGACTCGACCAAACCCTCGAGAAGTTGGTCCTCGGCCGAGCGGGACATCTCGGCCGACTCCTCCGATCCCATGCGCCGGTAGAGATAGAGATCCTCGATCTCGCCGAGATCCGTCTCGGTGGGGCGACGCTGGGCCTTGCGATACTTGTTGATGTACGTGTTCGTGAGGATGCGATAGAGCCAGGCTTTGAGATTGGTGCCTTCGGTGAACGAGTCGTAGGCCCGGTATGCCTTGAGCATCGTCTCTTGAACCAGGTCCTCGGCGTCGGAGGGGTTCCGGGTCATACGCATGGCCGCCCCGTAGAGCTGGCGGGCCAAGGGCATGGCGTCGCGTTCGAAGTCGGCCTGATCTGCCAAGAGCCGGAGAGGGGATTCGAACCCCTGGCCTATTCTTTACGAGAGAATTGCTCTACCCCTGAGCTACTCCGGCGGAGATGGGAATGGTAGCCAGGGCGGCGGGGTGGGCCGATTTTGGGCCAGCGGGCGGCCGTCTCGAACCTACGGCCCGGGTGCGACAAGGATCAGCCCTCCAACCCCACGGGCACCGTCGCCGGCGACAGGATCCGGTCGACGAGGCCGTACTCGACGGCTTGCTCGGCGGTCATCCAGCGATCGCGGTCCGTGTCCGCCCGGATCGTGTCGATGTCTTGCCCTGTGTGACGCGCCAGCACCTGGTTGGCCAGCTCGCGCTGGCGGATGATCTCGGTGGCGTGGATCTCGATGTCGGACGCCTGGCCCTCGAGACCTCCGACATGGGGCTGGTGGATCATCACCCGCCCGTGAGGGAGGATGGACCGGGTCCCCTCCGAACCTCCCGCCAGGATGACGGCGGCGGCGGACGCGGCCATGCCGATGCAGGTCGTCTCGACGTCGGGCCGGACGTGCTGCATGGCGTCGTAGATGGCGAACATGCCGTCTGCCGATCCGCCCGGCGAGTTGATGTAGAGCGAGATCGGCTTGTCGGCGTCCTCGGACTCGAGATGGAGGAGTTGGGCGACGACGAGGTTGGCCAGCTCGTCGTCCACTGGCCTTCCGAGGAACACCACCCGGTGGCCGAGCAACCGAGAGTAGATGTCGAACGCCCTCTCGCCGCGGGCGGTCTGTTCGACGACTGTGGGAATGAGCATCAGGGCACCTCCTTAGTGCAACCGAACGGTTGCTGGACACCATACCTCAGTCGCAACTGCTAGGTTGCATATCCATGGGTGAAACAGAAGGACCCGAGGTCCAGCGCAGCGCCGACGTCGATGCCTCCCCCGACGAGGTGTGGGAGATGATCGTCGACGGCAAGTTGGCCGAGGAGTGGCTGGGGGTCGTCGTCGAGCCCCGCCCGGGCGGCTCGGTCACGGTGCCCGACGCCGACACCATCGGTACGGTCGAGGAGGTCGATCCCGGACGCTCGATCACCTGGTCGTGGCGTCAGCCCGACGGCGACCCCTCTCAGGTGACGATCGACATCGCGCCTCTCGAAGAGGGCTCGCGGGTCACGGTCACCGAGCGGCTGCTGGAGTACAGGATCACGGGCTCGCCTCCGGTTTTTTTCGCCCTGGCGGCGTGAGCGACCCGCAGCCGCTCTTCGCGGCTCTGTCCGACCCGACCCGCCGCGCCGTGTTCGAGCGCCTCACCTCGCAGGGCCCGGCATCCGCCACACAACTGGCCGCCGAGTTGCCCGTGTCGCGCCAGGCCGTGTCCAAGCATCTGGTCGCCCTGGACGAGGCCGGCCTCGTGGAGCGCACGCTGGTAGGCCGCGAGGTCCGCTACTCCGCCGTCCTCGAGCCGCTCACCGACGTCACGACCTGGGTTTCAAAAGTGGGCGACGAATGGGACGCCCGCCTCCAGCGTCTCCGTCACCTGTAGCCCCCGCCCTTCAGTGGGCGTGGACCAACAATGACTGTTGCCGTATGCACGCTCAACAAGCAACACACCGTTCTAGGCGAGGCGGGCGAAGAGGTCGGCCAGCAGGAGTTGGCGGCGCAGGTTGAGCTGGAGGTCCACCATGGCGTCGAGGACCAACTCGGCGTTGGCCACGGCCCGGGCCGGGGTGACGTCGGTGAGGTCGGCCAGCGGGATGTCGGTGTTGCGGACGGGTCCGGCGTGCTGGAGCGAGGCCGAGTCGGTGTACCACGAGGCAAGGATCTCCAGCCCGCTCATCAAGAGGGCCAGCTCGGCGCGACGCTCGGCCCGGGCCTTGCGCTCCTTGTCTTCCTCCTCACCCACCGCCTCGGCGATCATCGGAGCCAGGGCAGCCAGGACCTCCTCGGCCAGGCGCTGGGCGTCGCCCGGTCGAGGCGTGACCCGACCGGGGATCGACAGCCACAGCCGCCGGAAGTCAGCTACATGAGGGCGTCGAGCCAGGGACAGCGCCAGGCCGGGCCTTCCGCCGGCGACCCGGGCGAGACCTTCGGCATCCTCGCCCGTGACTCCCACCGCCGCCAGGGCCGGGACCATGTCCGGCTCCGGCACCCGCCCGAAGTAGACGGTACGGCAACGTGAGGCCACGGTCGGGGGGAACTCGTCCTCGGACTCGGCCACCAGCACGAACACGGTTGTCGCGGTCGGCTCTTCCAGAGCCTTGAGCATGGCATTGGCGGCCTGCTCGGTCATCACCCCCGCCTCCTCGAAAAGGAAGACCTTGCGGGCACCCTCCATCGGCGACAACGAGGCTTGGCCCACGATCCCCCGGACCTGCTCCACCCCCAACGTCGCCCGGCCGTCTGGATACACCGGCACCAGGTCGGCGTGGTTGCCCCCCATCACGCGCCGGCATACGTTGCAGTCGGGGTCGCCGGTGGGGCAGAGGAGACCGGCGGCGAACGCCCGGGCGACAGTCGCCTTCCCGACCGAAGCCGCCCCGACGAACAGGTAGGCGTTCGCCGGAGACGACAGTTCCCTCTCCAGAAGAGAGACCACCCGCTGATGGCCGACGATCCCCTCGAACCACCCGGTCATGGGACCAGTCCGGTCACGTCGGCGACGACGTCGTCGAGCGGGCGGTCGGCGTCGATGAGCCTGACCCGGTCGGGATCGGCCGCGGCCAACGACCGATAGGTCTCGTCGACCCGGCGCTGGAAAGCTTCCCCCTCGTCGCCGATGCGGTCCGAACCCGCCTGGCGGGCGAGGGCGGCGTCCGGGTCGAGCCACAGCACGGCCACCGCATCCGGGACGACCTTGCCGAGGCCCGCCTCGTTGACGGCGCGCACCAACTCGACCCCCAGGCCCCGGCCGCCACCCTGATAGGCGAGCGACGAGTAGTAGCTGCGATCGGTGACGACCACCTTCCCGGCGGCAAGGGAGGGAGCGATCACGTCCACGGCGAGTTGGGCCCGCTGGGCGGCGAACAGCAGCGCTTCTGTCCACGGCGCCATATGTGAGCCGTGGAGCAGGATCTGGCGGATCTCCTCCCCGAGGGTGGTGCCACCCGGCTCCCGGACCAGCACTACCTCGTGGCCGGAGCGGCGTAGCGAGTCGGCGGTCGCCGCCGCCACGGTCGACTTGCCGGCCCCGTCCACACCCTCGATGGCGAGATAGAAGCTCACTCGTCCTCAGTCGGCTTGCGAGACCCGCGCATCCAGGTGATGGAGTCCGCCGCCTCCTCCAGCCGCTCGATCTTGTCCGGGTCGAGGCTCATCCGCCAGGCTCCCGAACCCAGGAGAACGGCCACCCCGGAGAGCGCCACCACCACACCGCCCACCAGCATCACGGCCCGGATCCCGTTGTTCAACTCCCCGGGGAACACGCCCGCCAGGGCGGCGGCGCCCACGCCGGCGAGACCGAACGAAACGAGCAGCGCGGTGCGGGCGAAGGCGAAGAGGGCGGCGAAGGTGCGCCCTCGCAGCGCGTCGGAGACCGAGGCGTGCAGATGAGTGAACCCGCTCACGTAGGCGATACCGGTTCCGACGCCGGCCACGAAAGCCCACCCGGCCGCCCCGAACACCGTATCGGCGAAGGCTGTGAAGGAGATGGCGACGCCGGTGGTCAACAGGGACAGGGCAAAAAGCGGCTCACGACGGGTGTCCATGGTGGCGAAAACCGTCACCCCGATCATCCCAAGGGCGACGCCAACACCCAGGGCGGTGACGAGGATGCCGTAGCCCGACTCCCCCGCCCGCAGCACCTGGTCCGAGAATGGTTGGCCGAGAACGAAGAGGGCGCCGCCGCCGAACAGCCCCGCCGCCATTCCGAAGATCATCCGCCGCACGGGGCCCGACCCCATGACGAACCGCATCCCCTCGACTATGTCCCGCCAGGCCGAACCCTGGGGTTTGATCCCTTCAGCCCGGTCACGGGCAATTTTGGGAGCGGAGATGGGGATGAAGATGACGATGATGCCGGACACCAGGAAGGTGAGGCAGTCGAAGAGAAAGGCGGTGCCGATGGCCGCGCCGACACGGCCGATCTCGGGCATGAACCGGCTCACCTCCGCCAGACCGGCGTAGAGCGCCGAACCGATCGGGGCTGTGCCATAGGCGGCGGCCAGGTTGAGGCCGTTGACGGCCAGCAGCTTGTCGGGCGACACCAGGGTCGGAACCACCGCCTCTCGGGCGGGTTGGCGAATGAGGGCGAAGATCTCGGTGATGAAGGTCAGGACGAAGAGCTGGGGATAGGTTCCGACGAAGAGAAGCCCGATCGCCAGTACGGCCCGCCCGAAGTCGGCGATGATCATCGTCGTCTTCCGGCTCCATCGGTCGGCGATGACGCCGCCCAGGAACCCGAAGAAGAGGCCGGGGAGGATTCGCCCCAGGAGAGGCACCAAGATCGCCACAGCCGCCCCGCTCCCTCCTCCGGCGATGCGGGCGGCGAGGGCGAAGGAGGCGAACAGGGCAACCCAGTCGCCGAGGCTGGAGATCATCTGCGACCACCACAGCTTGGCGAACGGCCCACGACGGATCAGGTCCCGTCCGCGCTCGGTGACGAGGGGCTGCATGCCGGGCAACGCTACCAACCCAACGACTACACGTCGGAGCAGGCCCGCGGTACTGTCTGCGGCCAGCAATGGCCAAAACTCTCGTAATCGTCGAGTCGCCCACGAAGGCGCGCAAGATCTCCGAATACCTCGGCAAGGAAGTCGTGGTGGAGGCGTCGATGGGTCACATCCGCGACCTGCCGCGTTCGGCCAAGGAGATCCCCGCCAAGTACAAGGACGAGCCGTGGGCCAAGCTCGGGGTCAACGTCGACGAGGGCTTCGAGCCGATCTACGTCCTCTCGTCCAACCGCCGCGACAACATCAAGAAGCTGCGAGATCTGGCCAAGAGTGCCGACGAGATCTTCCTGGCGACGGACGAGGACCGGGAGGGCGAGGCCATCGCCTGGCATCTGGTGGAGGTACTCAACCCCAAGGTGCCGGTGAAGCGAATGGTGTTCCACGAGATCACGGCCAACGCCATCCGCGAGGCGTTCGAGCACCCGCGTGAGGTCAATGATCGCCTGGTCGACGCCCAGGAGGCACGGCGCATCCTCGACCGCCTCTACGGGTACGAGGTGTCGCCCGTGCTGTGGAAGAAGGTCGCCACGGGCTTGTCCGCCGGCCGAGTCCAGTCGGTGGCGGTGCGTATCGTCGTCGAACGTGAGCGCGAGCGCATGGCGTTCACCTCCGCTTCGTACTGGGACCTGGAGGGACGCTTCGCCAAGGTGGACGGCGGGGCGATGTTCGATGCCTCCCTGGTAGCCATCGATGGCACCCGCATCGCCCAGGGACGCGACTTCGACGCCACCGGCCGCGTGTCGGGAGACGTGCTCTCCCTTGACGCCAAAGGGGCGGGGGCGCTGGCAGCGGCACTCGAAGGGGCCGAGTTTGCGATTCGCTCGGTCGAGACCAAGCCCTACACCCGCAAGCCGTATCCTCCCTTCCGCACCTCGACGTTGCAGGTAGAGGCGGGGCGCAAGTTGCGCTTCAGCTCGTCGCGCACCATGTCGGTGGCCCAACGGCTGTACGAGAACGGCTACATCACCTACATGCGCACCGACTCGGTGACGCTGTCGGGCGAGGCCATCACCGAGGCCCGTAATCAGGTCGGGCGCCTCTACGGAGACGCCTACGTCCCACCGTCCCCCCGTTTCTACGGCAACCAGGCGAAGAGTGCCCAGGAGGCACATGAGGCGATTCGCCCTGCTGGCGACAGCTGGCCGACGCCGCAGCAAGTGGCCGGCGAAGTCGGCCCTGACGAGGCCAAGCTCTACGAGTTGATCTGGAAGCGGACTCTGGCGTCCCAGATGCCCGACGCCAAAGGCGAGACGGTCAGCGTTCGCCTCGGCGCCACCGCCGCCGATGGTCGTGACGCCGAGTTCGCCGCCTCCGGCCGCACGATCACCTTCGCCGGGTTCCTCAAGGTCTACGTCGAGTCCCTCGACGACCCCAACGCCCAGACCGACGACCAGGAATCGATCCTGCCCCCGCTCGAGCAAGGCGAAGCCGTCGACGTGGTCGACCTCGAGCCGGTTGGCCACGACACCCAGCCGCCCCGCCGCTACACCGAGGCGTCCCTGGTGCAGAAGCTTGAAGAACTGGGCGTGGGACGACCCTCCACTTATGCCTCGATCCTCACCACGATCCAGGACCGAGGCTACGTATGGAAGAAGGGCGGTGCCCTGATTCCCTCGTTCACGGCCTTCGCCGTGGTCACTCTCCTGGAGCAGCACTTCCCCAACCTCGTCGACTACGCCTTCACCGCCCGCATGGAGGACGATCTCGACCGCATCGCTGCCGGCGACGAGGAACGGGTGCCGTGGCTGACCCGCTTCTACCTGGGGGCGGAGGGCCTGCGGCAGACCGTCGAGGAGAAGCTGGGCGACATCGACGCCCGGGCGGTCAACTCGATCCCGATCGGCACCGACGACGCCGGCCGCCAGATCGTGGCCCGGGTCGGCCGCTACGGCCCCTATCTGGAACGCGATGACGAGAGAGCCTCCGTGCCCGACGACATCCCCCCGGACGAGTTGTCGGTGGAGCGGGCAACCGAGTTGATCGACGAAGGCGCCCGGGGGGACAAGATCCTCGGGACGGATCCCGAGTCAGGGCTGGCAGTCTATGCCCGCACGGGGCGTTTCGGACCCTATGTCCAGTTGGGCGAGCAGGAAGAGGGCTCGAAGGAAAAGCCGCGCCGGGCGTCGCTCTTCAAGGGGATGGAGCTCGACGCGCTGGGACTCGACGACGCCCTGCGGCTCCTGTCCCTGCCGCGGACCGTGGGCACCGACCCCGACGGTGTCGAGGTGGTGGCGCTCAACGGCCGCTACGGCCCGTATATCCAGCGGGGAGACGACCGCCGCAGCCTGGAGACCGAGGAGCAACTCTTCACCCTCACCGTCGAGGAGGCTCTCACCTTGCTGGCCGAGCCGCCCCGGCGTCGAGGCCAGACCACCCCTTCCGCCCTCCGCGAGGTGGGCGACGACCCTGTGTCGGGCAAGAAGGTGACGGTACGTTCGGGCCGCTACGGCCCCTACGTCACCGATGGCGACGTCAACGCCAGCTTGCGCAAAGGCGACGATCCCGCCTCGATCGGCATAGAGCGGGCGGCCGAATTGCTGGCCCTGCGCCGAGAAAAACTGGCGGAGTAGAGGTCCGCGACGGGTTCGCCCTCGGCTTCGCCGATCCCCCTACCCCACTTCGTGGGGGACAAAGCTTTGTAGGGGGCAGTCGCCTCGCTTAGGAGGCCTGGGGGTGGAGGCGGCGGCGGACTGCGCTCTCCAACTCGGCCGGCTCCACCGAGCAGGCTCGCAGCAACCGGACCGCCGGGTCTTTGGGGCCGCCGACGGTCAGCCCGGCCAGAAGGTGGTCGGAGCTGATCTGGCGGTGGCCGAGATCGATGGCGATGCGGAGGGTGCGGTGAAGGGCATTCTTGGCTCCCCGCGTAAACGGGAGATGACCCCTTCCCGCCCAACCCCAGGGTCGGGACAGGGCGAGGTTGGCTGCGTCCAGACCAACCGCGCCCAGCGCCCTGGCGTCGAGGCGGTCCAGCGCCTCGTGGAGGCCATCGACTGACAGCCCGGCTTGCTCGGCCGCGTGATTACCCGTCGCCACGACACCGATGAGGAGGTGGTCGCTGCCGACTCTCCCCTCTCCCCGGCGAACCGTGGCCTCCTGGGCCGCCGAGAAAACGACGGCGCGCACCTCAGTGTTGAAGCGCTCGAACATCAGCCCCGCCTCCGATGCTTCTTGTGCACGGCCTGCCGGGACACGCCCAGGGCGTCTCCGATCTCGGCCCACGTCCATCCCGCCTGCCTCGCCGTGCCGACGTGGACTGCCTCGAGTCGTTCCGCCAGGCGCCGCAGCACAGCCACTGCGCGAAGGCCGTCGACTGGATCCGGGCTCTCGGCTCCCAAGAGGGCCTTACTGATGTCCATCTCGCTGTCCTGATCTGTCATCTCCGGTTGACACAGTACCTGGCCGCAGGAGGATGTCAACTCAGGATGACAGCTTGCACTTTCCGTGTATTGGAGTAATGTTGTAATTATGGCCTCGAAGGACATCACCGCCTGGTTCGCCGGTCGCCTGCCTGACCCATGGTTCACCGAGCCGCCGAGCATCGAACTGGACAGAGACGAGATCCTCGTGGTGGGCCGACTCCCCCAGCCGGCTCTCGCCGAGGATGCCGACGACGAAGACCGCGCTGTCGCTGACCGATCCCGCATCGAGGCGTGGAGAGAAGAGACCAGGCGAACCCGGATGGACATCGCCCGCCAGGGCGAGCGAGCCTTCGGACGATCGGTCTCATGGGGAGCAGAGTGCGGCGAGCAGCGTCTCCTCTTTACCACCGTGGCCGCGCCGGCCATGACCCGCCTACGGATGACAGAACGTCGGGTCCTCGACACGCTGATCGCGGCCGGGGTCGCCAGGTCGCGATCGGAGGCACTCGCCTGGTGCGTGAAGCTGGTCGGCCAGAAACAGGACGAGTGGCTGGCGGACCTCCGCCAGGCGATTGCCCAGGTCCAAGAGATTCGGGGTCAGGGCCCGGGCCTTTGAGTCAGGCGTAGCTCGAGAGGGCGGTGTCGGAGAACGGTGGCCAGGCGGCCATCGCCCACGAATCGAACTGGCGATCGGACAGCGACGCCGCCGCCAGACCCACCGTCGGGTCCACCCACAGGAAGCTCCCGCTGCCGCCGAAGTGCCCGAAGGTCTCGGGCGAGTTCTGTGTTCCCGTCCAGTGGGGCCGCTTGTCGCTCCGGATCTCGAAGGTGAGCCCCCAGGGATTCGGATCGAAGGATCCGACGGCGGGAAGGATCCCGGCGAGTTCGGGGAAGTGCGCCTGCACCGCCCCCTCCAGGGTCGCCGGCGAAACCAGAGTGGGGGCGAGCAACTCGCGAGCGAAGAGCATGAGATCGGTGATGGTGGACTGGATGCCGTGGGCGGGAGAACCCTCCAGCACCGTGTGCGTCATGCCGAGAGGTTCGAGCACACCGATCGAGATGTAGTCGCCGATGGCCATCTCCGCCTTCTTCTCGAGATGGCGACAAAAGATCTCGATGCCGGTGTTGGAGTAGATCCGCCGCCGTCCCGGAGACGACAACATCCTCTCCGAGTCGAATGCCAGGCCGGAGGCATGGGCCAGGAGATGCTCGACCGTAGAGCCGCTGGGTCCGGCCGGCTCATCGAGCGTGATCGTCCCCTCCTCGACGGCGACCAGGGCGGCCATGCCCACGACAAGCTTCGACACCGAGGCGATCCGGGTCCGCCAGTCCGCTTCTCCGCCGAGCCCCAGCGTCGCCTCGGCATCGGTGACGCCGACCACAGCATGCTCCACCGGCCAGTCGACGGTCAGCGGGGTCAGGTCGTCCACCCCGCGAACATAACCGATCCCCCGACCAGCCATCGGTCACACCGGGGGCGAGGGCCCAGACCGGCCGGGGCGGGTACCGTGAGCCGCATGCGCATCGCCCACATCGCCTTCGATTCGTCCGACGCCCTCTCGCTGGCGGCTTTCTGGGCCGAGGTGATGGGCTGGGGGGTGTCGCCCGAGTCGACCGCCGCCTTCGCCGTCGTCGGCGGTCCCAACCGCCCGGCGGGGACCCCTGCGATCCTGATCAACCAGGTCCCCGAGGAAAAGGTGGCGAAGAACCGCATGCACATCGATCTCGAGGCCGACGACCTGGCCGCGGAGACCGAGAGACTGCTGGAACTCGGGGCCAGGCATATCCACGACAAGTTCGAGTACGAAACGCGCTGGACGACGTTCGCCGACCCCGAGGGCAACGAGTTCTGCGTCGTCCAGAAGTCCTGAGTGGTGGAGGTACATCCGCTGCTGCCCGTCTTCAGGGCGGCGGCAGAGGGACGCTTCCCGCCTGTCGACGGCGCCGTCGAAGTCATGCCTCCCGATGCCGCCGGCACCTGGGCGATAGTCGAGTTCACCGGCCACGCCTATGTCCTCGCCGAAGTCAGCCTGGCTGAGCTCGAGGCGGCTGGGGCAGACGGGTTCGGCGGGGCCGGTCATCCGGACGTCCAGCGCCTCCTGGCGGGACCGAATGGGTGGATCGGCTGTCACGACGCCGTGCTCGTCCGCCGTCCAGGAGGTCAGGAGCAGCCGTTGGCGGTGAGGAGAGACCTCGACGACCACCCGCGGGTGAGCCGATCTCGCCAACACCGGCGCCAGGTCACGGTCTACGGGGACGATGACGGACTGGTCGTGGTGGGGATCGGTCTCGCCGGCCGCACTGAGATGGCCGTCGAACTGTTCGAGCCTGGCGGCACCGGGGCTCGCGGGGTCGGGCGTCGGCTCATCGGCGGTGCGCTGGCGGCATTGACCGATGAGGACTGGTGTTTCGCCCAGGTGTCGCCGGGCAACGCCGCCTCACTCCGCGCCTTCCTCGCCGCCGGCTTCGTCCCCATCGGCTCCGAGGTGCTGATCCACCCTCATCGCCGACTCGACCGCTGACGATCGCGCTCCGTCGTCCTCAGTGGGGAACCACGACGGCCCGGCCGGACACCTCTCCGGCCTCGAGGCGCCGGTAGGCCTCGAGGGCGTCGTCGAGGGAGAACCGCTCGATCTCGGGCGTTATCTGGCCGTTCTTGTACATGTCGACGACCTCGTGGAGTTCCTCGATCGTCCCCCAGTAGGTGTTGGTGATCGTCGCCTCGTAGGGATTGGTGAAGAATGACCACTCGGTCGTCCCGCCGCCGATGCCGACCACGGTGAGTCTCCCGCCCTGGGCGAGGGCGGCCTGGGCCGTCTTGATGGTCGGGGTAACCCCGACGAAGTCGAAGGCGGCGTCGACGCCGCGTCCGCTGGTGAGGTCGCGGATCGCCTCGAACTGATCTTCACCGCCGGGAACGGTGACGGCCCCGTTCTCCTCCGCCTGCCGCATGGCGTCCTCTTTCATGTCCGTGGCGATGACGGTCGCGCCGGTGAGGGCGGTGAGGATCTGAACGGCGATCTGACCGAGGCCGCCGAGTCCGATCACGAGCACATGGCGCCCGCCTCCCGCCACGTGGGGAAGGGCGAGTTTGATGGCGTGGTAGGGAGTCAGGCCGGCATCGGAGAGCGGGGCGGCCAGCACAGGATCGGCGTCACCCAGCGGCACCAGGTTGCGGGCCGGGACATTGACGTACTCGGCCATCCCACCGTTCCGTCCCAGCCCAACTCCCAGATAGGGCATGGTGGCGGCGTTCTCGCAATAGGTGTCCTGTCCCCGGGAGCATGCCCGGCAACGACCGCATCCGATCGGGCCGTAGACGAGATAGGCAGCGCCGACGTCGAAGCCCGCCACCCCGGGGCCGAGCTCCTCCACCCAGCCCGAGTTCTCGTGCCCCAGCACGAACGGGGGCGCCTGCGCCCCGGGATCACCTTCGGCGAACTCCTTGTAGATGGCGACGTCTGAATGGCAGGCACCGGCACCCGCCACTTTGAGCACCACCTCGCCCGGACCCGCGGCTGGACGCTCGACATCTTCGAGGACCGGGAACGTCTCGTATTCCTTGAAGAGGACTGCTCGCATTGGTCATCCTTCCACGGATCGGCGGCGCGGGCTTCCTCCTGATTACTACCACTGCGGCCGCGGCTGGGCGCTACGCCGTGACCATGGCTGCTGGGAGGTGGCTGCGGTCGGACAGAGCGCGCAGGCTCCAGGCGTGGTGGCCGGCGGTGGGCAGCGACACCAGGCGCGACACTCCCGAGTGCACGTGGGTGAACCGGTCCCACTCCCACGGCGTGGGCTCGACGCCAAGCAGGCGCCCGATGATGAGGGCGTTGGTTCCGCCGTGGGCGACGATCACCACTCGACGCTCGTCGATCCCGTCCCAGAGGTGCGGTCCTTCTCCGCTGGGCGTGATCCCCCGCGCGGCGAAGGCAGCGTCAAGCCCGCCGTGGATCCTGTCGTGGAAGTCACGAAAGCTCTCGCCGCCGGGAGCGCCCTCCCACATCTCTTCGACGGACCGGTGCCCGGA
>DATFFO010000250.1:0-21322 GCA_035250025.1 Acidimicrobiia bacterium | reverse complement strand
GTGAGAGCCAACGGCTCTTTTGGTTGACAGTCCTTTCATGCTAGGGCTAGCGTGCAAACGATTGGGCTGAGCGTCGGAGGCGTCGGATGACCGGCACGCCCTCGTTCTGCCCGAGCCTGGTGGCCAGGAGGAGAGAGGAACCAATACATATGCGACGGATATCGATTGCGGGCCGGGCGTTGATCATCTTCATGGTCGTCGCCCTCGCCGCGTGTGGAAGCGAGACGACAACCGACGACAGCGGCACGACCCCTGACGGGGGCACGGCCGGCACCACCGGTACGAGCGGGGCGCCCTCGGACGTGCCCAACCCGGACACGCTGGTGGTCACGGTCAATGACGACGTGTTCAACCTCGACCCCGGAGCGGTGAACGGCAACGACGTGGGCATGGACGTGATTCTGAACGTCTACGACCGGCTCGTGGCCATCGACGCCGAGGACGGCTCGGTAATTCCGTCGCTGGCCACCGAGGTTCCCACGCTCGACAACGGGTTGATCTCCGAAGACGGGCTCACGTACACCTTCAACCTGCGCGAGGGCGTGGTCTTCTCCGATGGGACCGACATGACCGCAGAGGACTTCAAGTTCTCGTGGGACCGGGTGGTCGAGATGGCCCTGCCCGAGGGTCAGTCCGAACTCTTCTCCAACGTGGCCAGCACCACGGCAGTCGATGACCTGACATTCGAGGTCACCCTCAACGAGGTCGATGCCTCGTTCCTGGCCTTTCTCGCTGCCCACCCGGTCGCCAGTGTGGTGAGCCCGGATGCAGTCGAGGCCAACGGGGGAGTCACCGCCGGCCAGCCCAACGAGTTCATGGCGCAGAACATGGTCGGCACCGGCCCCTACACGCTCGCCACGTGGGAGCGGGGCGACCGGATGACGTTCGACATCAACCCGGACTACTGGGGAGAGCCCGCCCATCTGCCCGTGCGGTGGGAGTTGATCGTCGACTCGCCGGCCGCCGGCCTGCAGGCCAAGGAATTCGACATCGTCGATATCAGCCCGACCGACGTCCCGTCGTTCGAGGGCATCGAGCACGCCGTGGTCGACACGAGCGTCCTCGATCTCCAGGTGCTCCAGATCGGCATGAACATGAACATCGCCGAAGGCGCCCTGCCCGAGGGTGACACGATCCCGCTGGACTTCTTCCAGGATGTGCGGATCCGGCAGGCGTTCAACTATGCCTTCAACTACCAGGGCTACATCGACGGGATCCTGGGGGGCCTTGGTGGCCGGGGTAGCTTCATGCTCCCGGTCGAGATGTACGGCTATGACCCCGATGCTCCGATTTACGAGACTGACCCGGCCATGGCCGAGCAACTGTTCACGGAGGCCGGTTACTGGGACGAGGGGTTCACGATCTCGATCATGAGCGACCAGACCCACGAGGGATTCACGGGAGCGGCGCTGACCCTCAAGGACAGCATCGAGGCCCTGAACCCCAACTTCCACATCAACGTGCTGGCGGTGCCCGAGGCCCAGTTCGACGAGGCGCTGGCCACCGACCCGCTGCCGATGGCGATGTGGTCCTACACCAGCTCCCAGTACTCAACCCCGGACGCCTATCTGTTCGACAGCGCGGTGTCCGACGGCAGGTACGGAGCGGTCAACAGCTTCGTGGACGGATACTCCGACCCCGAGGCCATCGACGCCCTGATCGCCTCGGCGCGCACGACGCTGGACGAGGAGGAGCGTCTCGGGATCCTCTCGGAGATCCAGAACGTCCTGTATGAGGAGGCCATGTGGATCATGCCTGCCAACGAGGGGGCGCCGTCAGCATCGGGCGACTGGGTGACCGGTCACATCGAGAACCCGATGTGGCCCCGGCCTTCCCAGTACTGGAAGCTCTACGACAAGTAATCGGACGGCTTCGCACCCGCCCGGACGGTTTCTCCGTCCGGGCGGGCGGGAGCATCTGTCAAGCCCCGGCGTTGGCGTAGAATCGACGGAGGGAATCTGAAGCTTGCATAAGTACATCGGACGTCGACTGCTGGCACTGCCCTTCGTGATCCTGGTGGTCAGCATCCTCGTGTTCGGACTGACCCGTCTCGGGGGCACCACGATCGGGCCCTACCTGGAACCGGGCATGACCGACGAGGAGATCGCCGCTCTCGAAGAGCGGTTCAATCTCGACGAGCCGGTGCACATGCAATACCTGGCATGGCTGGGCGGGGTGGTGCGCGGCGACCTCGGGTGGTCGGCGGTGGCGGCGGCCCCGGTCACCCAGGTGTTCCCCACCAAGATCGCCGCTTCCATAGAACTGGGGATGGCCGCCGCTCTCTGGGCCGTCGCCCTGGGGGTCGGTCTGGGCACGTTTGCTGCCCGGCGCCGTAATCGATTACCCGACCAGCTCAGCAGCGTGTTCGCGGTCGGGGGCGCCAGCATGCCTACTTTCTGGCTGGGAATCGTGCTCCTGATCATCTTCTGGTCATACCTGGGCTGGTTCCCTCACGGGAGATCCGATCCGGAGCTGTGGAACAGCATTCCCCATCCCACCAACTTCTACGTCATCGACTCCCTCCTGGCGGGGAACTTCCGGGCCCTGGCGGATGCCGCCTGGCATTTGGTGCTGCCCGCCCTCACGCTCGGGTACGCCGCGGTGGGCATCATCACCCGCATGATGCGCTCGTCGCTCCTCGAGGAAATGGGTCGGGACTACGTCGACGCCGCCCGAGCCCGGGGCCTCCCCGAACGGCTGGTCGTGCGGCGGCACGCCCGCCGCAACGCCTTCATCCCGACCGTCACCGTGATCGGCCTCTCGATCGGGATCATGTTCGAAGGGACGGTGGTGGTGGAGACGATCTTCGGCTGGCCTGGCCTGGGCAACTGGATGGCGGACGCCGTCCTCAGCGGTGACCAGGCCACCACCCTGGGATTCGTCATCTTCACCAGCATCCTGTTCCTCCTGATCAACATGGCCGTGGATGTGGTGTATGGCTACCTCGATCGGCGCGTGGTACTGAGGAGTGGGACCTGAGATGGCTGTCCGCACCGCCAGAGCACCGGGTGTCATAAAGGACTCTCCGTTCCGGGTCAAGGCCCGGCGGCTGTGGGCGACCACCAGAGAGGTGTTCAGCCGGGGCAGTACCGCCTTCGGGGCGGTACTGATCGTCGTCATGCTGGGAATGGCGATATTCGCCCCGCTGATAGTCCCGGGAAACGAGCGAGGCGTCTACCAGATGCCCCGCGACCTGAGCGCGGTGGCGGTCCCTCCGGGGTCGCCCGACCACCTCCTGGGAACTACCCGGATGGGCGGCGACGTCCTTTATGGAATCGTCTGGGGGTCGCGACTGTCTCTCCAGCTCTCACTGTATGTCGTCGGGGGCGCCGTGCTGATCGGCCTCATCGTCGGCACCACCGCCGGCCTGGCTGGCGGGCGGGTCGACGCCTTCCTGATGCGCATAGTTGACGTGTTCCTCTCCATCCCCGAGCTGATTTTCCCGCTTGCGATTGCCTCCATCCTCGGGCCGTCGTTCATCAATATCGTCGTGGCCCTGGCGGTGATCATGTGGGCGCGTTACGCCCGGATAATCCGAAGTCAGATCCTCCTGGTCCGGGAGGAGGATTACGTCGATGCCGCCCGCGCCATCGGTGACTCCAAGTTCGGGATCATCCGACGGGACATCCTCCCCAACTCCTTCACTCCTGTCGCCGTCCAGGCGACGCTCGACATGGGCCACGCCGTCCTCTTCGGGGCAACGCTGGCGTTTATCGGCCTGGCGGTGGCCGGCCAGGCGGAATGGGGGACATTGGTCAGCGAGGGCCAGGCCGACATCATTGCCGGGAGGTGGTGGACTTCTACGTTCCCGGGGCTGATGGTGTTCCTGTGGGCGCTCTCGTTCAACCTGGTCGGTGACGGGCTGCGCGACGTGCTGGACCCGCGTACCGAACGACGCTGATCGTTAGCCTTCCGGTCGTGGACAAGACCCGGCCAGGAGAGATCCCACCCCGCCCGGCGCGTCCCGTCACCCTGCGCGACGTCGCCCGGGAGGCGGGAGTCCACGTGTCGACCGTTTCCAGGGTGCTCAACGACCAGGCCTCAGCCGGGCGCATCACCTCTGAGACCGAGGGTCGCATCAAAGAGGCCGCCCGCTCGCTCGGGTATCGGCGCAACTCGGTGGCACGGGCGCTGCGGACCGGACGCACGCTGCTGGTGGGCATGGTGGTGCCCGATGTGGCCAACCTCTACCAGGCCGGGATCACGCGAGGAGCGGGCGACGTGCTGTTGGCCGACGGCTACTCGCTCATCCTCGCCAGCACGGATGACAATCTCGACCATGCCCACTCGCACGTTTCGGCCATGCTCGGCGCTCGGGCCGAAGGCCTCCTCTACGGGGTGGCCAGGGAGAGTGACACCGTTCTCGCAGACGCCATCGATGCGGGGGTCCCCGTCGTCCTGTTCAACCGCGGTTCCAGCCAGGGGCCGGTGTCGGCCGTCCTCCCCGATGACCGCATGGGTACCCGGCTCGCTGTCGAGCATCTCCTGTCGCTGGGTCATCGAAAGATCGTCCACGTCGCCGGGCCCGAGGACGTGTCTTCGACGGTCAACCGCCTCGAGGCCTTCGACGACACCCTCGGAGCCGCCGGCCTGGCCGGTCTGCATCGCTTCTCGGAGAGACAAACCGAGGAGGAGGGCGAGCGCCTCACCCGCCAGTTGCTGGACCAGTATCCCGACACCACGGCGGTGCTGGCGGGCAACGATCGCCTGGCGCTGGGGGCGATCGATGCCATCCGGGCGAGTGGCCGTACCTGCCCCGTCGACGTGTCGGTGGTGGGATTCAACGACATGCCGTACAGCGAGAGGTTCTCGCCTGCCCTGACCACGGTCCGCATCTCCCAGTACGACCTCGGGGCGCTGGCGGCCTCGCTGTTGCTCAAGACGATCGTCGACCCGGGGCGCAGCCCCGAGACCCGGCTGGTGGCACCCGAGCTCGTAGTGCGCCAGTCGACCGCCGCCGCCCGGTGACTGGCGGTTGTTGGTTGTCGGCTGTCGGTTGCCGGTCCCCGGTTCTGAGGGCCGGGGAACACGGAAACCGTGCTCACCAACCCGGGGTTCGCCAGCTCGTGCCGGCAGTCGCCACCTCCGCCGCGGCGGGCTATTGTGCCTGAGCAACCGTTTGCGCAGATGCATCCGGGAACCGACAGCTGGAGACGACGATGGACCGGTGGCTCCTCGCCAATATGACCCAGCCTCGCGCCCAGGAGGCCCTGGCCCGGGGGACGGCGATTCTTGTCACGGGCAGCGTCGAGCAGCATGGGTCCCACCTTCCCCTGGGAACGGACGCCTTCGCCGCCCTCACCATCGCCCTGAGGGTGGCCGAACGACTGGAGGCTCCGGTCGTGCCGTTGTCGCCGGTGGGAGTCGCCCCCTATCACCTTCCCTGGGCGGGCTCGCTCTCCCTCCGCCCCCGCACGATGGTCGATCTCATGGTGGACGTTTCCGGGGGTCTCGCCACCGCGGGCGTCGAACGCCTGCTGATCGTCAACTGGCATGAGGGCAACACCCCGGCCGTTCGCCTGGGGGCGGACGAGATTCAACAGGCCACCTCGCTGCGGGTACTGGTCGCCGAATCGCATGTCATCACCAACGCCCTGTTCCCCGACGAGATGGAGTTCACCCACGCCGGCTCGATGGAGACTGCCGCCGTCCTCGCCCACGACCCGTCGCTGGTCCATCTGGATCGGCTCAGCGGTGGCGATTCGGTCGACCGGGGCGTCGAGGGCCATGCCCTCTTCCGGCGCAGGGACGTGTTTCCGATCATGAAGGACTTCCGGGAGGTCGCCGTCAGCGGCTGGTACGGCTCGCCGGGGTCGGTCTCGGCCGAGAGGGCGACGGAGATCTTCGCCGCCGTCGCCGACCACATCGTGGCCTCGGTCAACGAGGTTTGGAAGGCGTTGGCGGCCCGGAGCGAGGCCGGCGGGGAGGAGCCGCGATGAGCGAAATGCGAGCGGCCGTGCTGCGGGGGTGGAACGACCTGGCGGTCGACACGTTGCCCGTGCCCGAGCCGGGGCCGGGCGAGGTGCTGGTGCGGGTCAGGGCCTGCGGGCTGTGCGGGACCGACCTGAAGATGGTCAAGGGCGCCTTCCAGGCCCGCGGGTGGCCCCCCTCCCTCCCCTTTGTCATGGGCCACGAGTGGTCGGGCGAGGTGGCGGCTCTCGGGCCCGGCCTCGACGATCTCGAACTGGCGGTGGGTGACAAAGTGGTCGCCGAGAACCACATCGGCTGTGGTCGCTGCCCGATGTGCCGCAGCGGCCGCTACAACCTGTGCGAGAAGGCCGGCACGCCCGGCTACCGGCTCTACGGTCACACCGCCCCCGGCGCTCTGGCCGAGTATGCCGTGCGCCCCGCCCCGATGCTCCACCGGTTGCCAGACTCGGTCGGCGACCTGGAGGGTGCCCTCGTCAACCAGGGCTCCCTCACCGTCCATGCCCTGCGCCGCTGCGAGTTCCAGGCCGGCTCCACGGCGGCGATCTTCGGTCCCGGTCTGCTGGGGCTGCTGATGGCCGCTGTCGCCCGGGCGGCCGGCGCTTCCCGGCTGATCATGGTTGGGCGGGGCGGGCGGCTCCAGCTCGCCAAGACCATGGGATGCGACGAGATCGTCGACTATGAAACGGAGGACCCGGTGAAAGCTGTCAGACGATTGACCGGGGGACGGGGTGTCGACTATGTCTTCGACGCCAGCGGGAGCCCGGTGGCGGCCACCCAGGCCACGGAGTGTGTGCGCCGAGGAGGGAAGGTCGCCATCCTGGGGCTCAGCGGCGGACAGCAAGCCCCGATCGACATCGATCGCCTCACCCTCGACGAGATCGACGTCCTCGGAGTCCGCTCCAGCCCCAACGCCTATCCGGCGATGATCGCCCTCATGCGTTCCGGATCTGTCGACCTGTCCCCGCTCGTCACGCACGTGTACCCGCTGGAGGACGTGGGCCAGGCCCTCGCCGATCTCGAGTCCCGTGCCGCCATCCGTCCCATCGTCCGTCTGTGAGCACCATGCGCGATCATCCCCACATCTCGATGTTCGGAGACACGACCTGCACCTGCACCGAGCACGAGGCGGAGGCCCTGGCAGTGGTGGCCGGCTATCGGGCGGCCCGTGTGTCCGAACGAGGCCCGTTCCTGGCGGAGGACTTTCGCCGCCACCGGGCCGGGTTCACTCATATCGGCCAGCTCTGGGACCACCAGGGCCCCGGGGGCATGGACGACGAGTCGATCCGCGACCGCCATAACATCCTCCTCGAGCTGACCGCCAAGGGCGACAAGGTATGGGGCATCTTCCGGGTTGTCGGCACCCATACCGGGGACCTCTACGGCATACCCGCCACGGGGCGTCACATCGACGTCGTGGAAGTCGGCCTGTGGCGGGTCGAGAACGGTGTCATCGCCGAGGCCTGGTACTTCGGGGACGAGCTGGGCATGCTCAGGGCGCTGGGCCTCAATCCGCCCGACCTCTCCCGAGAGGACTGAGCTTGGCCCAGCCCGACGCGGGCGCCGGCGTTCGTCGTCTCCAATGACGTCGGAGCTGGTCATCGTCTTCGGGGCGATCACGGTCGCCTACTTCGTCAAGGGCGTGGTCGGCATGGGAGGGCCCCTGCTGGCGATTCCGGTGATCGCCAGCGTCACCGATGTCGAGCATGCCGTCGTCGTGCTCTCCCTCGCCAACCTGGTGGCCAACGGGTGGCTGCTCTGGGAGCACCGGGCCGGTGCGGCCGGCACCGGCTTCGTCCTCGTCCCGTTTCTCACGGTCGGCACGATCGCCACTGTGGCGGGGACCTGGCTCCTGACGGAGATCGACGACCGGTTCCTCTCCGTGTTGGTGGCGGCGGTGATCGTCTTGTACATCGTCAGCTACCTGAACGACTCCGAGTTCCGGCTCGACCGCCACGACGCTCGCCGTTGGGCAGCTCCTGTCGGCCTGGTCGGAGGGACGCTGACGGGGGCCACCGGAACCGGCGGGCCCCTCATCGCCACCTATCTCCACAGCGTCCGATTCAGCCGGTCGTCGTTCATCCTCGCTCTCAGCCTCACGTTCCAGATCTTCGGGGTGATCCAGATCGCTACCCTGGTGTGGCTCGACGCCTTCACGGCTGAGCGCACTGTCCAGGCACTGTGGGCCATCGTCCCCGTGGTGGCGATGACGCCGATCGGGATCATGCTGGGCCGGCGCCTGAGTCAGCGTTGGTTCGAGTTTCTGGTGCTGGGGCTCCTCGCCTTCGCCGCCGTCCGGCTGGTCATCTCCGCGCTCTAGTGGTGAACGACCACGTCCTGAGGGCTGTAGAGGACACAGTTGGTGTAGCGCTCGCCACCGATGGGCAGGAGTTCCACTGGTCTCACTGGCGTGAAGCGAACGTTGACCTTGTGATCGTCGGCTGAGAACTCCGCCAGGGCAGCCCTCATCGGCTCCGGGGCGGTTCCGTTCTCGAGGGCCGCGACAACCGCGGTCGCAGCCTCGGCGCCGCTGAACACGAGAGTGGCGTCGAAGGCCGATCTGCGCTCCACATCGACGAGGGCGTCGAGAAGCTGCTCGTGGGCGTTGAGCCAGGCGACGGCGTCGTCGACCTCCCAGCCGCAGATCGGGGTCGCCACCGGGCAGCGGGTGTGAAAGCGGCAGCCCTCCGGCGGGTTGGCCGGATCGGGCACGGTGCCTTCGAGGCCCTTCATCTCCTCGTCCGGTTCGGCGTTGATGTCCGGGTTGGCCGCGACCAGCGCCTGCGTGTAGGGGTGGCGCGAGTCCACGAACAGCTCCTCGGCCGTGCCCTGCTCGGCGACCTGGCCCAGGTACATCACGGAGATGCGGTCGCTCATCAGACGGACCACTCCCAGGTCGTGGCTAATGAAGAGGTAGGTGAGGCCCCGTTCCTCCTGCAGTTCGTGGAGGAGGTTGAGGATCTGGGCCTGGACGGAGACATCGAGGGCGCTCGTCGGCTCGTCGAGCACGATGAACTCGGGATCGAGAGCCAACGCCCGGGCGATCGAGATCCGCTGCCGCTGGCCGCCCGAGAACTGATGGGGATAACGGAAGAGGTGCTGACGCCCGAGGCCGACGCTCTCCAGGAGTGAGACCACGGCGTCGGTGAGAGCGGCGCCTGAGGCCTCCTTGTAGACCTTGAGAGGCCGGCCCACGATGTCCTTGACGAGCTGGCGCGGGTTGAGCGAGCTGAACGAGTCCTGGAAGACGACCTGGCAGTTGCGGCGGTAGGTGCGCCAGGCCTGGCCCCCCATGCTGCCGATGCGGTGCCGGGAGTCGATGGCGCGGATACGGCCGGCCTGGTCCGGGGTACGGCTATCGACCGGGATCGCCTCGATCTCATCGAGGGTGGCGGCGTCCTCGTCGGAGAGGCGAAAGTAGATACCCCCGCCCGTCGGCCGCACGAGTCCGCTGATACACCGGCCCAAGGTCGTCTTACCGCAACCGCTCTCGCCGACCAGTCCCAAGGTCTCGCCGGGCCGCACCTCGAAGGAGACTCCGTCGACGGCCCTGACCTGGCCGACAACTCGCTGGAGCGCCCCCTCCTTGATCGGGAAGTGCTTTTCGACACCCCGCAAGGTGATAACGGAGCGACCGGCGGTGTTTCCGGGGTCGACAGGGGCGCGGGCGTCCACGGCCGTCATGATGTCCTCCGACTGAAGGTAGGCAGCTCTTCTGGTCTCACTCCCAGGTCGATGGCCGAGTCGTGGGCGAAGCAGACGACGCCGTGATTGTCACCGAGGGAGATGAGCCGAGGATCGACGGTATGGCATAGCTCGACGGCGTACGGGCAACGCGTGCTGAACCGGCAGGAGGGGGTGGGATCGATCAGCTCAGGGACATTGCCCTTGATGGCGGCCAGGCGCCCCCGCTCGTGGTGGGCGGAAGGCACCGCCCGCATCAGGCCGCGCGTGTAGGGGTGCCCGGGGTTGCTGAAGACGTCGTCGGTGGTGCCGATCTCGGCGATCCGGCCGGCGTACATCACGGCCACCCGGTCGCAGATCTCGCGCACGAGGGAGAGGTCGTGGCTGATGTACAGCACAGATGTCTGGTGCCGCTGCTGGAGCTCGGCGATCAACTCCAGGATGCGGGCCTGGATGGTGACATCAAGGGCGGTGGTGGGCTCGTCGGCGATGAGCAAATCGGGGTTGCAGGCCAGGGCCTGGGCGATGAGCACGCGCTGCTTCATCCCGCCGGAGAGCTCGTGGGGATAGGAGTCCATGATCTTGCGCGGGTTGGCGATCTGCGTCTCGGCCAGGGCGGCGGCGACCATGTTGTCGACCTGAGTCCGAAGTCGTGCGGCGTCCTTGCGCAGCGGAGGCAGTCGGAGCAGGAGCCGCTCCAATCCAGTGGTCCGCAGCCGGGCGGCGCGACGGACGATCCGGGGGGCGTCAGGTCCGAGAGGAGCCAGGAGCTCCTCAGAGCGATGCTGGTAGAAGACTTCGGCGATCTGGCTGCGGATGGAGAGGGCGGGGTTGAGCGCCTTGCCCGGGTCCTGGAAGATCATGGCGATCCGGTCGCCCCGGATGTCGAGCATCTCCGCGTCGGAAACGGAGAGCAGGTCGACCGGCCCGGCACCGGTCTGGCGGGCTTCGTTGGACCAGAAGTCGATGCGTCCGCCGGCGTAGACTCCCGGCGGGCTTTGGACCAGCCGCATGAAGGATCGGGCCGTGACGCTCTTGCCGCACCCGGTCTCACCGACGAGCCCAAGTGTCTCTCCATCGCGGATGTCGAAGGACACTCCGTCGACGGCATGCAGCGCACCGGCCTTGGACTGGAAGTGGACCTGGAGGTCCTGCACCGACGCCACGAGGGGTGCCGTCGCTTGTTTCGAAGCAGCGCTGGCTGCTGCTGTCATCTGTCCTCCGTTCTCGGATCGAGCACGTCCCGCAGGCCGTCGCCGACCAGGTTGAAAGCCAGGGCCCACAGGAAGATCATCAGGCCCGGAAACGTCGACGCCCACCACTTCCCGGCGGATATGCCCGCCTGGCCGTCGCTCACGAGGACGCCCCACTCGACCAGCCCGGCCTGGGCGAGGCCGATGAAGCTCAGGGTGGCGGCGGTCAGGACGATTCCGCCCATGTCCATGGTGGCCTGGACCATCACCGGCGTCACCGAGTTTGGAAGCACGTCCTTGAGATAGATCCGGAACTTGGAATCACCGGTCACTCGGGCGGCGTCCACGTACTCGTTCTGCTTCACATGGATGATCTGGCCGCGGATGATGCGGGCGTACTTCACCCAGAAGACGACTGAGAGGGCGAAGATGATGTTGCCGAACGACGGCCCCAGCACGGCGGCGATGGCGAGGGCGAAGATCAACTCCGGGATGGCGAGGAGCACGTCGACGGTCCGCATCAGGATCTCGTCGACCTTCCCCCCGATGAAGCCCGCCAGGCTGCCGACGATGACACCCACCGTGACGGTGATCCCGACCACGATCACCGACAGCTGAAGCGAGGTCCGCGCCCCCCAGAAGACGCCGTAGAAGACGTCGCCGCCGGTGGAGGTGGTCCCGAGCGGGTGGCCCGGCGTACCGGGAGGGGCATCGCGGGCTCCCCAGTCGCGGGGCATCTGGTACGGGTCGGGGACGTTGGGGGTGGTGACGACGGGAGCGAGCAGGGCGATCGCCAGCAAGCCCACGATGATCACGAACCCGATGAGCGTGGTCGGGTTGCTCAGCACCTTCCTGGCCAGCTCGCCGAAACGGCGCGTGCGGACCGCCCACGGTCCGGGGCCGATGGTCAGACGGGTCGGGGCGGCGGAGATGTCGGCCATGGTTCAGGCTCCCAGGACGACGCGGCGGTCGAGGTAGGCGTACATGACGTCGACGATCATGTTCACTGTGAGGAAGAGGACGCTGGTGAAAAGGACATAGGCCATGATCGTGGCCTGATCGCCCCGGAGGACGGCGTCGGCCATCCAGCGGCCGATCCCCGGCCAGCGGAAGATGATCTCGACGACGACGGTCCCCTGGAGCAGGAAGCCGAAGCCGAGCCCGATCACGGTGATGGTGGGGATGAGGGCGTTGCGGCGGGCGTGGCGGCGAAGGACGAGACGCTCGGGCAGGCCCTTGGCACGGGCGGCGTCCACGTAGTCCTCATTGAGCTCCTCGACCAGTGAGGAACGCATCATGCGGGCGATGATGGCCATCGCCCCGAAACCCAGGGTTATGGCGGGAAGCACCAGGAACTTGAGGGCGTCGAGGAGAGCCGTCAGGTTGCCGGCGAGGATGGCGTCCACCGTGTAGAGGCCGGTCGGATGGGCGATGCTGCCGAAGATCTCGGGGCTGGACCGGCCGGTCGAGAACCAGCCCAGGTTCACCCAGAAAAGGATGAGGAGGAGGATGGCGAACCAGAAGATGGGCATGCTGGCGCCGGAGATCGAGAAGACGCGGGTCAGGTGGTCGGGGAGACGGTCGCGGCGCGACCCCCCGAACGTGCCGAGCCCGATGCCCAGGCTCACGGCGACGATGGCTGCGAAGACAGCCATCTCCAGGGTCGCCCCCACCCGGCTGCGCAGGGCCTCAGTCACCGGCTGAGCCGACACTGCCGACCATCCCCAGTCGCCGGTCACGACGCCCCTGGCCCACGCCAGATACTGGACGGGAAGGGGTTCGTCGAGGCCGTAGCGCTCTTCCAGCTCCGCCACTTCCTCGGCCGACATCTCGTGCTCGATGTATATGGCCACCGGATTGCCTCCCACCCGCGAGAGAGCGAACACGATGATCGACGTCCCCACAATGATGAGGGGGAAGAGCATGAGACGCCTGAGGATGTATTCGCGAATCTGCATGCCGGTCCTGGGTGGAAGATAACGAGGCGGGGGTGATATCACCCCCGCCCGATTGACCTATTCGTCCTTATTTGTCGAAGTACTGGAACTTGATGCTCGGCCGGGGCCACAACGGGTTCATCTGGAAGTTTTGCACCCACGAGCGATGGGCCATCAACGCCCGTTCGTTGCCGGGGATCAGCCAGACGGGATCGTCATAGAGGATCTGGGCCAGTTCCTGGTAGATCTCGACCCGCCGGTCCTGGTCGAGCTCCACCGCCGCCTCGTCGACCAGCGACGCCACCTGGTCCGCGTCGGCGTAGGCGTTGCGGAAGTTGTGGACCGCACCCCACTCGCCGTCGGGATGGATGTAGGCGGAGAACAGGGCGGCCGGATCGGCGAACGGGTCGGCGTTCTTGATCCAGGCGGCGTACTGGAACGGGTTCTCGGCGTGGGCCGAGTCGAACTGGGTCTCCACCACAGCCAGCACGTTGATGCGGAAGGCGGGGTTGAGGGCCGCCATCGAGTCGGCCAGCACCAGACCGGCGATCTCGAAGATGCCGCCTTCCTCGGCCAGCACCGTCATGGTGAAGCCCTCGTCCCAGTAGCCCGCCGCGGTGAACGCCTCCTGGGCGGCCGCCAGGTCCTGCGTGAACGTGGGCAGCGACTCGTCGTAGCCCAGCATTCCCTGGGGCAGGTAGTGGGGGATAGGGCCGCCTAGCCCGGCCATGGCACCATCCACGAACGCCTGATAGTCGAAGGCGAGGTTGAAGCCCCGGCGGACGTTGACATCGTGGAAGAAGTCGACAGGGATCGTGTCCTCGGGAGGCAGGGCACCCTCGGGAATGTTCATGTTCATCCCCATGTGCACCGGTTCGAGGAGGAAGTCGCCCGAGAAGATCTCCACGCCCTCGGCGCCCTCGAGGTCACCGATGAATGTGGGGTCGGTCTCGATCGAGTCGTAGTCGCCGGCCTGGAGACCGAGGGCACGGACGTCGCTGTCGGCGACCTGGTCGATCCTGACATCGAGGGCGGCGGGGTCACCCCAATAGTCGGCGAAGACCTCGAGCTGGATGTTCTCACCGCGGTTCCACGCCGTCAGGGCGTAGGGCCCGGAGCCCACGGCGTTGGAAGCCATGAACTCGTTGACCACTCCTGCCTCGACGCCGCCATTGGCCTCTACGGCCTCCTGGCTCACGATCGAGGCCACCGCCGCCGTGACCACCGAGTTGAGGAAGGCGGCGTTGCGCTCGTTGAGGGTCACCACGAAGTTGTTTCCGTCGACCTCGGTGGAGGCCACCAGGTCGGAGAGGACGCTGCTGTTGCCTTCGGGGAGGTCCATCGTCAACGCCCTGTCCCACGAGTACTTCACCACGTCTGCCGTGAGCTCACTGCCGTCGTGGAAGACGACGCCTTCGCGAATCGGGAAGGTATAGGTGAGTCCATCCTCGGAGATGAGGCCGTTCTCCACGGTGGGAACCTCGGTCGACAGTCCGGGGATGAGGTCGGGGCCGCCGGGCCCGATCTCGACCAGGCGCTCGTACACCTGGATGATGATCGTCTCGCCGGCTTCGCCCGCCGCCACCTGGGCGGGATCCAGGCTGAGGGGCTCGTCATCGGCGGCGTGGACATAGAGGCCGGGATTCACGACCTCGCCGCCGCCCGTCGTGCCCGTCGTGCCCGTGGTCGTGTCGGGGGCTCCGGTGTCGGGCGGCGTGGTGTCTCCGGGGGTGGTTGTGGCCCCGGGAACCGTGGCTTCCGCTCCCGTGGTGTCCGTCGTGCCGCCTGTGCAAGCTGCCACCACCATGGTCAGGGCGGTGAAGATCGTCCACCATCGCAGACGTCGCCCTCGATCAGTGCTGCCCATCGTTCCTCCTCAGTCCGTGGCCACACCGCCAGCAACGCTCGACAACAATCGTTTGCTGACCCGGATTGCACGATATAGGCCACAGGGGTCGCCCGCAAGCAAAACGGGGATATTTGCCCGCGCCGACCCCCTCACCCGAGGCGGACGAGACCCCGGGGGAAGTCGTGGAGGCTGTGCCATCCCTGGGCGTCCACCCAGCCCATCTGGCCGGTCTGGACGCCGGACTTCTCATCGGTGGTGATGACGTTGGGCTGGACCACGAGGCACATCCCCTCCTCGATGCGCATGTCCGGGATCGGGCGGTGGGAACGGCTGCGAGTCCCGAGCACGGGCGGCAGATAGCCCCCGCCGTAGCCGTGGACGAGATCGTCGAAGATCGTGAACCCGGCCTCTTCGATCACCCCCGAGGCGTCGACGATCTCCGAGGCGTGGGCGCCGGGCCTGATGGAAGCGGTGATGGCATCGAAGGCGGCATCGGCGGCGGCATGGAGGGCGGCGTAATGGGGTGTGGGGTCGGAGGCGATCGTGAAGGTGCGCAGGAGCTGGCCGGAGTACCCCCAGTAGTTGGCGCTGATCTCGCAGGTGAGGACATCGCCCGCCCGGATCAGCCGGGCCGGCTCGAACTGCCCCGGGACGCACATCTGCGGGTCGGCCATGGCCGTCACGGCGAAGTAGTGAATCTGGTTGGTGGCGCCGGCGGCCAGGTAGGCCCCCTCGGTGGCCGCCGCCAGCGCCCGCACGTCCGCGCCGGGACGGGCGGCGTCCGTCATGGCGGCGACGGCGGCGTCGGTGAGCCGGGCCGCTTCCCGGAGCCGGTCTATCTCCTCTGCGGACTTGACGAGGCGCAGCCTGACATAGTCGGCATCGAGCGCCACAACGGTGTCGACGGCCTCGGACAGACGCTGGTGCTGGGCGAAGCGCAGGGGCCCCATCACTCCGAGAGATGTCGTCCCCCGGGCGCCGAGGAGGTCGATGAGGGACGTCACGGTGTCCGGGCCGCCCCAGCGGACGTCGGCATCAGTGGCGATGCGGCGGGCATTGGGGAGGTGGTTGTAGTGCTGGACGAGCAGCACGTCTTGCTCTCCGGGGGTCACGAGGAGAGCGGCCTCGTGGGTAGCGGGCCATTCCGAGATCCACCCGACGGCCCCCCCGACACCGGACGCGCCGTAGGCGAGCAGATGACTCACTCCGGCCTTGGCCATCGTCTCCTCGACGGCGGAGCGCCTGCGGGCCAGCTCGGCGGGCGAGAAGCGGGGATATTCACTCATGAGTCTCCTCGGGCGGGGTGGGAGGAAGTTAGCCCCGTCTTGGGCCCGGTTGGGACGGGGGTAGGGTGGCGCCCCGCCGACCCGATGAATCCTGTGACCAGCACCACTGCCAAACCCGGACTCCTCTCCCTCGCTCTCGTGGGGATCGTGGCCGGACTGTTCAGCGGCATCCTCGGCGTCGGCGGCGGCATCGTGATGGTCCCCCTCATGGTGGGAGTGCTCCATTTCGACCAGCATCGGGCCCACGCCACTTCGCTGGCCGCCATCGTCCTCATCGCCATATCGGGGGCGGCCCGGTTCGCCTGGGCGGGCGAGGTCGAATGGGCGGTGGGGCTTGCCCTGGGGGTGGGGGGAGTGGTCGGGTCGACGGTCGGAGCCCACCTCATGAACCGCCTGTCGGCGACGAGCCTCCGCTTCGTGTTCGGGGTGGTGATGATCCTCGCCGGGCTGAGGATGGCGCTGGGAGGCGATCCGGGTCTCGGGGCAACCCCCGAGCCCGTCCTCGGGGCGGTGATCGGGGTCGCCATCGGCCTGGTGGCGGGAGTGGCGTCGGGCGTCGCCGGGATCGGAGGCGGGGTGATCATGGTTCCGGCGATGGTGTTCCTTCTCGGCATCAGCCAGCACGCCGCCGAGGGCACCTCGCTGCTCGCCATCCTCTTCACGGCCGTGGCGGGGACGCGGGTCAATCTTCGTAACAACCGGGTCGACCTCAAACAGGCGACGATGATCGGCCTGGCGGGCATCATCTTTGCCCAGGTCGGCGCCAGTCTGGCCCTGGCGATGTCGGGCGAGATCCTCACCCAGGTCTTCGGGGTCTTCGTGACGCTGGCTGGGATCCGCATGATCTACAAGGGCTATCAGGGGAGGGGCGGCTGATGAAGCTCGTCAGCTTCACGTCGGACGGCGCCTCCCGGCTCGGGGTGCTGGTCGAATCCGGAGTCGCCGACATCACCGCAATCGAGCCCGGGCTGTTCGACCTTGTCGACCTCATCGCCGCTGGGGCTGACTTCCTGGCACAGGTGGCACGAGAACTGGCGTCGGTCCCGGTCATCCCCCTGGACTCCGTCCGCCTCGAGGCTCCGCTGCGGCCGCGCAAGAACGTCATCGCCATCGGCCGCAACTACCTCGAGCACGTGCGTGAAGTCCCGGGCGAGGACTCGGCCACCCGGCCGCCTCCCGAGTACCCGATGGTCTTCACCAAGCCGCCCACGTCAGTGATAGGCCCCGGGGCCGCCATCGACACCGCCAACGATCCCACCGGCACCACCGACTACGAGGGGGAGCTGGCCGTGGTCATCGGCCAGGCGGCCAAGCGGGTCCGGGCCGAAGAGGCCTGGGACCACGTCTTTGGCTACACGATCGTCAACGACGTCACTGCCCGCGCCCTGCAGCGTCGCCACGTCCAGTGGTTGATCGGGAAGGGGCCTGACACCTTCTGCCCGCTGGGCCCGTGCGTCGCCACCGCAGACGAGCTGCCCGACATCGGGACGGTGGGCGTGCGTACGACCGTCAACGGGGAGACGCGCCAGGACGGTCGGGTCGCCGACCTCATCTTCGACATCCCCACCCTCATCGCGACCCTGTCGGAGACCATGACCCTCGAGCCGGGCGACGTGATCGCCACCGGAACGCCCTCCGGTGTGGGGGCCGGGTTCGACCCGCCTCGTTTTCTTCAGCCGGGCGACGTGGTGGAGGTCACCGTCGACGGTATCGGCACCCTCAGCAATCCCGTGGTCTGAGGGGTTCCCTGAGGGTCGGGCAGCCCTGCAATCGTTTTCACCTCCGATGGTGAGGCCGCCCGCCCGACCGGGTAGCGTGAGACGCCGAAGTCCTGAGGAGGTGCCATGGCCCGTTTCGCAGTCAAGACCCCTACCCATCACACCACCTGGGAGCGGATGCTGGAAGTGTGGAAGGCCGCCGACGAGATCGACGTCTACGAGTCGGCCTGGAACTTCGACCACTTCTACCCCATCCGCGGCGACACCGACGGGCCCTGCCTGGAGGCGTGGGTGACCCTGAGCGCCCTGGCCCAGGCCACCAACCGCATCCGCATCGGCACCATGGTGAACGGCATGCACTTTCGTCACCCGGCGGTGACCGCGGCGATGGGGGCTTCGCTCGACATCGTCTCCGGCGGACGGCTCGAACTGGGCCTGGGGGCAGGATGGAACCAGGACGAGGCCGGCGCCTATGGCATCGATCTGGGCACGGTCGACGAGCGGATGACCCGGTTCGAAGAGGGGACCGAGGTCATCCACATGTTGCTCACGCAGGAGCACACCGACTTCTCGGGCCGCTTCTACACCCTGACCGGTGCCCGCAACGAGCCCAAGGCGGTCCAGTCACCCCGACCCCCGATCGTCATCGGCGGGAAAGGGGAGAAGCGGACGCTGCGCCTGGTTGCCCGATTCGCCTCGACGTGGGATGCCATGTTCATCGAGGATGACGCCGACGAGTGGCAGCGTCTGCGCCAGATCATGTGGGACCACTGCTCAGACGTCGGACGCGATCCCACAGAGATCTCGTGCTCCAGCCACCTCCGGATCGCCCCCGATCCCGACCCGGCCGAGGTGGCCGCCCGCGCCGCCACCATGTTCGAAGGCGGGATCGACCTCGTCATCCTCGGCCTCACCGGCGCCCACGACGGGGGGACGGTGGAGAAGCTGGCTGGCGCCCTGGCTGATATGAGTTGAACGCCGGTGTCCTGTGGGCGCTGGTCGCCGCCGTCGGTTTCGGCCTGATACAGGTCTCCAATCGCAAGTCCAACCAGCTCGTCGGCGCCTACCGGACGGCGTTCGGGCTGCTGCTCTGTGTCGAGGCCATCCTCCTCGTCCGGGCCGCCGTCACCGGGGAGTGGGCGATGCTCTTCGCCGCCCCGGCGGTGGCGGTGTGGCTGTTCGCCGTCGCCACGTTCTTCCACTTCATGGCCGGATGGACCCTGCTCGGTCTGAGTCAGCAGCGGATCGGCGTAGCCCGCACCGGAGCCCTCGTCTCTGCCTCGCCGCTGGTGGGCACCATCCTCGCCGCCATAGCTCTGTCCGAGCCGCTCACGCTCCCAATCCTGTCCGGTGTCGTCCTGGCCGTGGCTGGCGTGGCGTTGATCTCTCTGAGCGGCGAGGGAGGCGGGTTCGCCTGGACCCAGCCCTGGCTGGCGTTGGCCGTGGCGCTGATCTGGGGGACCAGCCCGCTGCTCATCCGCCTGGGTCTGGATCGCTTCGACCATCCGGTGCTGGGCCTCACCATCGGTCTCGCCGTGAGCCTCGCCGCCTACGGCGTGATCCTCACGATCGCCGGCGCCTGGCGGCGTGACCCGATGCCCGCCCGCGCCGTCCGTTGGATGGCCTTCGGTGGCGCCGCCGGGGCGGTCGCCGTCTCGGCTCAGTGGATCTCATGGGACCTGACCACGATCGCCATCGCCATCACGGTCCAGCAACTGGCGACGCTCGTCGTGGTGGGCCTGGTGCCTCTGATGTTCGATGAGCCCTTCGAACGCATGAACCTCAAGTTCTTCGGTGGCACGGTCGCCATGCTGGCGGGATCGATCATCGTCGTTCTCGCCGGCCGCTAGGTCGAGCCTCCCCTCGTTTTCGCGCATCAAACGCGTCGTTTTTGACGTGATCGATGCGCGAAAAGGTTCGGCCGTTCGTCAGTCTGGTTTCGCCGGGATGACGGGGAGGGTGAGCGCCCCGGTGTGGACGGTGGTCGTCCCTCCGAAGACCTCGGGGTGGATGAAGGGCCCGCACCCGGTGAAGCGGTTCTTGAAGGTGGAGATGTCGACCCCGCCGGTGTCGGTCCCTCCGTACTCGTAGTCCTTGCCCCTGACGGTGAGGGTGAGACGATGTCCCGCCGGGATCACGATGGAGGTCGGCCAGATCTCGATCGCCAGTTCGTACTGCGTGCCGGGTGTGAGGGGATCGGTGCTCTGGTGGGGGTGCCACGGCCGCCACGGCAGGGACCGCTCCTGGTCGAGGGCGCGGTGCGAGGCGCGGAGCCAGCCTTGGGCGACGGGAGAGTGGGGGTCGAGGGCGCCCTGGAACACGACCTCCTCCCCGGCCGGGTCGACGACACCGATCACCACGAAGACGTCGGCATCGGTGGTGGACGAGGAGATGGTGAGGTCGAGACGGGAGGGGCCGGTGATCTCGGTCTCGCTCTCGAAGGGGACGGTCGTGAAGACCAGGCCGTCGCCGGCGGCGTCGAAAGCCAGGTCGATGCCGCCATCGGCGGCCGCCGTGCCGAGGGAGCGGTCGGCCTGGAAGTGAAATGTCGTCCACTCCGTCCGCGGAATCGGCCAGCCGTCCTCGGCCCGATCCTCGAAGTGGTCGGTGTGGCGCACTCTGAGAAGGACCGGTGGACGCTCGGCCCATCCGTTGTCGGCGCCTTTGAGGAAATGGTCGAAAAACTCGAGCTGGAGGCGGCGACCGTAGTCGGTGTAGAAGTGAGTCCAGTGCTCCTCACCGTGGACCTCGAGCCATTTCTGGGGTGATCCGGCCCGGAGGAATCCCTCGAAGTTGCCTCGGGCGTGCAGGCCGTGCCCTCCCCAGTTGGCCGCCGACAGAATCGGCACGTCGATGTCCTCGAGGCGAGCCGAGCGGTCCCGGTGATGCTCGTCGTCCAGGGGATGGGCGGCGATGTCACCTCCGAGGTCAGATCGGTTGGAGGCGAGGACGTCGCCGTCGAGGGTCTCGTCGCCGCAGGCGTTGACGCCGGTGAGCGGATGGCGCGGCCCGCGGTCGCCGAGACCGTACTGGACCGTCTTGACCTGCATGTCGTACCAGTTGGCGAAGAAGGTCGAGAGGATGCCGCCGTGGTAGGTCATGTCGCGGTAGAAGTCGGCGGCGCCCTCCCAGGGACAGATGGCCGCCAGATGGGGCGGCCGGAGGGCGGCCGCCTGCCACTGGTTGATGGCGTAGTAGGAGATCCCGCTGAGTCCGACCTTCCCGGACGACCAGGGCTGGGTCCCGGCCCATTCGATGCAGTGGTAGAGGTCGGCCGTCTCCCGGGGCGAGAAGTGGTCGATGAAGCCCGGCGAGCGGCCGGCGCCCCGCGAGTCGACCCGAATGCACACGTAGCCCTCCGGCACCCACTTCTCGGGGTCCACTACCTCCCAGGCCTGATACTGGTTGGTGGTTCCCTCCGCCACCTCCGGATAGGCGTCGATCATCCGTTTCCACTGATCCGGGTAGCCCTCCTGGAAGGAGAGGCCCTTGGCGTACGGCCCGTAGCTGATGAGGACGGGATGGGGGTGGTCGTCCTCGGGTCTGAAGACGTCGGCGCTCAGGCGGAGGCCGTCGTCCATGACGATGGCGACGTCCCAATCGATTCTCATCCCGTCGCGATGTTCGCTGGCAGCCATCGCCGGAGCGTAGTTCGACCGCCCGGGACGCCCGTCAGGGGTCTTCCCGTCGGGTCGGGATCGATGTACGTTCGCCATCATGGAAGAAC
>DATFFO010000249.1:0-2581 GCA_035250025.1 Acidimicrobiia bacterium | reverse complement strand
GGCGAGGATGGCCACGGCTAGCAGAGCGGCATTGGCCGAGGAGTCGATGGCCACCGTGGCGACGGGAATCCCGGTGGGCATCTGGACGGTGGAAAGGAGGGCATCGAATCCGTCGAGTGAGGCCTTGATGGGAACGCCGATAACCGGTAGCAGTGACTTGGCCGCCATGACGCCGGCGAGGTGGGCGGCCTTCCCGGCGCCGGCGATGATGACCCCGAACCCGGCGTCGGCAGCGCCGGTGGCGAAATCGAGGGCCTGATCGGGAGTCTTGTGAGCCGACAGCACCCGGGTCTCGTGCCCGACCTCGAACCTGTCCAGGATCTCCTCCGCCTTCGACATCACCGACCGGTCCGACCCTGACCCCATCACTATCGCTACCCGCTTCATGGGCGAGGACGGTAGCCCACCCCGTCAGGCGTCGGTGAACCGGCACTCGACCAGCCGATGCCAGCCGATTCGGGACCCGGATTGTGCTGACGGGCGACTTCCGTCGCCCTATCGGGCATCGGCGGCGATGTCGCGGCGATATTGCATTCCCGGCCACCGCACCGACTCGGCGGCCGCGTACACTCGCTCGCGGGCGGTCGGCAAGTTGGGACCCAGGCCGACGAGGTTGAGGACGCGACCGCCGTTCACTGTCAGCGTCTTGCCGTCGCGGGCCGTACCGGCTTGGAACAGGAGCACGTCATCGGGCAGCCCTTCCAAACCTGTGATGGCCGCGCCCTTCAACGGCCGATCGGGATAGCCGCCGGCCGCCAGCACGACCTCGACGGCGGCGTCAGCCGACCATGCCGGCGCCGACAGTTTCCCGGCCAACGCACCGTCGATCAGGTCGATGAGATCGGTCTCCATCCGCGGGAGCACGACCTGAGTCTCCGGGTCGCCGAGACGGACGTTGAACTCCAGGACCTGGGGCCCCCCTTCGGTCAATACCAGACCGGCGTAGAGGAATCCGACATAGGGATCCCCGTCTTCCTGCATCTGTCGCAGTGTCGGTTTCATGACATGTTCCATCGCCCACTCGACGAGCCCGTCAGGGAGGTCGGAGACCGGCGAGTATGCCCCCATGCCACCCGTGTTCGGCCCGGCGTCGCCGTCGCCCAGGCGCTTGTAGTCCCGGGCAGGCGCCAGGGGTACCGCCTCGCCTCCCGCGCAGACTGCGAACACGCTCACCTCCCGGCCAGTCAGGTGCTCCTCGATCACCACCCGGGACCCGGCATCGCCGAACCCGCCACCGAAGCAGCGGTCGACCCAGGCGTGGGCCTCCTGGCGGGAGGTGGTGACCAGCACGCCCTTGCCGCCGGCGAGGCCGTCGGCCTTGACCACGTATGGCCCGGCGTCGTTCTCGATGTGCCGGTGAGTGGGCTCGGGCTCATCGAAGGTCCACGCCTGGGCAGTCGGGACACCGGCGCGGGTCATGACGTCCTTGGCGAAGGCCTTGGACGCTTCGAGGCGCGCCGCGGCGCGTGTGGGACCGAACACCGGGATGCCCAGATGGGTGATGGCGTCGGCGGCGCCGGCCGCCAACGGCTCCTCGGGTCCGACGATTACCACGTCGATGCTATGGATCCTGGCGAGCGCCGCCACCGCCCCGACGTCATTGGGATCGACTCCCTCCACGATCGTCCCCAGCTCGGCCAGTCCGGGGTTGCCGGGCAGCGACATCAGTTCGGTGACCCGGTCGCTCTGGGCGATCTTCCATCCAAGGGCGTGCTCCCGCCCCCCCGACCCGATAAGGAGAACCTTCACTTGTCCCCCACGAGCGCAGCGAGAGGGGGAAGGGGCCCCCGCCGGCGGAGCCGGTGGGGTAGGGGGATTGTGTTCCCAACACGAGAACCTGTTCGACAGGTCCGCCACGGGTCTGCCCTGCCCTTCGGGCATCCCCCTACCCCACTTCGTGGGGGCCCCTTCCCCCACTTCGTGGGGGACAAAGACTTCTTCACGGCACTTCCAGCATCTGCGAGCGTTCCGGGCCCACCGACACCCAGCCGATCGGGGCACCGCTTCGCTCCTCGATGTGGCGGATATACGACTGCGCCTCGGCAGGCAGGTCGGAGAAGCGGCGGGCGTCGGTGATGTCCTTGCGCCATCCCGGCAGGTCCTCGTACACGGGCTCGCAGTCGTAGAGGACACGATGCTGGCGGGGAAACTCTGTGTAGGTCTCGCCCTGGCTGCGGTATCCGACCGCCACCCGGATCGTGTCGAAAGCCGACAGGATGTCGAGCTTAGTGAGGAAGAGCCGGGTGAAAGAGTTCAGTCGGGTGGCGTAGCGGAGGGCGACGATGTCGAGCCAACCACACCGGCGACGCCGGCCGGTGACCGTGCCGTACTCCCCCCCGAGCTCGATCATGGCTTCACCGATCTCATCGTGGAGCTCGGTCGGGAACGGACCGGTTCCTACCCGGGAGATGTATGCCTTGGCGACGCCGATGATCTCGTCGATGGCCTTCGGCCCTATCCCCGACCCGACAAGCGCCCCGCCCGCGGTGGGATTCGACGACGTGACGAAGGGGTAGGTGCCGTGGTCCACGTCGAGCAGGGTCCCCTGGGCACCCTCGAACAGGACCTTCTTGCCGCTCTC
>DATFFO010000248.1:0-5618 GCA_035250025.1 Acidimicrobiia bacterium | reverse complement strand
GTGCTGCCCGCGACCTCGTTCCTGGAGAAGGACGGGACCTACACGATCACCGACCGGCGCGTGCAGGTCGGGCCAAGGAGCGCTCGAAGATGGTGAGATCGAGGTGGTCGACGAATCCTGCTCGGCGCCATACCCGCAGCTGCCCATCGGCCAGGGCCGGAGTCAGGACCCGATCCACGCCCTGGGTGAAGAGCCAGTCGCAGCAGGAGGCTAGGAAACGGTCGCTGCCGCGATCGAAACGAAGGGCGGCGACGTTCTTCGTCTGATCGTTCCATGGGCGGCACCGTGCCACCGACCAACCCCGCCTCAACTCGACCGTCCCCGGCCACTCGCCCCGGCTCCTGACTTCGCTGCTCACCTGTGGGAGAGTACGGACGTGCGGCTGCTTCATGTCACCCATCCCAGTGGATACGGGCACGACACAGGATCTCTCCATCCGGAGCGACCGGCCCGGCTGCGAGCGGCGGCGGCGGGGGTGGCGGCGTCGAATGTCGAAGTCGAGCCGCTCGAGGCGGATCCGATCGAGCCTTTCGACCTGACCATCGTGCACGAAAGCCGGTACATAGAGGCGATAAGGCGCTTTTGCGCCGCGGGCGGAGGTGACCTCGACCCCGACACGCCGGTCTCGGCAGGTTCCTGGGACGCCGCCCTGGCGGCGGCTGGGGCGGGACCGACTGCGGTGGCCCACATGCTGGATGGGTTCGACGGTCCCGCCTTCATCTCGGTGCGCCCCCCCGGGCACCACGCCACGACCAACCAGGCCATGGGCTTCTGCCTGTTCAACAACATCGCCGTCACCGCCGCCCGCCTCCGTGACGACGGCAACCGGGTGGCGATCGTCGACTGGGACGTCCATCACGGGAACGGCACCCAGGGGATGTTCCTCGGCGACCCCGCCGTCCTCTACGTCTCGATCCACCAGTTTCCGTTCTATCCCCATGAGGGATCGGTGACGGAAGTGGGAAGAGGTGACGGACTGGGAACGAACCTGAACATCCCGGTCCCGGCCTTCACTGCAGGGGACGTCTACCTCACCGCCGTCCGTGAGATCGTCATCCCCGCTCTGCGTGCCTTCGCTCCCGACTGGCTCCTGGTGTCCTCCGGCTTCGACGCCCACGCCCACGACCCTCTTGCCGAGCTGCGACTGGTCGAAGCCGACTACGGAACCTTCGCCCAACTGGTCACCGCAGTGGTGCCTCCCAGCCGGACGCTCGCCTTTCTCGAGGGCGGCTATCACCTGCCTGCCCTGCGCGACTCCGTTGCGGCGGTGGTGCGCGGCCTCGTCGGCGAGCCGGTCGACGCCGAGCCGTCGCCCTTCACCAGCCCTCCCGAGAGCCATCGCTACCTGGAGGAGGTGCGCAAGGCGCTCGAGGGCCGGGTCGTAGGCGTCGGTTGACCGAGATGTGGCGGAGGGTTGTCGACGCCGCCACAGGCAGTCGCACGTCCGGCCGACCCACCTCCTCCAATGGAGCGTCCTCGCTCCACCTGCATTGGCTGGAAGCTCCGGCGGCCATCGAGGCTTCCGTCGAAGTGGAGGTGATCGAGCCGCCGGCGGTCCCGGCGCTGTACTTCTGGGCGATGCAGGCCTCATTCGGCCCGAATGGCGGCGGCGCCCATCTCGGTCTGCAGTGGAACCCTCGCCACGCCGGATCGACGGCGGTCAACTGGGGCGGGTATGAGCCGCGCGGCCGGATCCTCGAAGGCACGCCGTCCCCGATCGCCTCGACAGTCCAGGACCCCAACACCCGCACCTGGCCGTGGGTGCCCCATCGCAGGTACCGACTTCGGATCCACCGAGGATCGCGTCCCGGCTGGTGGGCGGGGGAGGTGGCCGACCTCGAAACCGGAGCGGCGACCCACGTCAGGGAGTTGGGCGGAGGCGGCGACCACCTTGAGCGGCTGATGGTGTGGTCGGAGGTCTTCGCCGCCTGTGACGATCCTCCTGTGGCGGTCAGATGGTCGCGGCCGTCGGTCATGGCTCTCGACGGGCACCGACGGGTTCCTAGCGGATACCGGGTGTCGTTCCAGGCCTACGAGAGAGGGGGATGCACCAACACCGATGTCCGGGTCGATGCTCAGGGCGCAGTCCAGCGAACCTCCACCCCGCGCAGCACGACCGACGGAGCGACTCTGCTCCTGCGCTTCTGACCGGGTGCCTGGGGGGCAGGTTCGACTTCAGGACAGGGGAGCGGGGGCCGATACGGCAGGCGTAACTCCTTCACTTCCCAAGTGGGTTCTGGAATGACCGTACAGATCGATGAACTACTGCGGCGCGTGGTCGAATCGGGCGCCTCCGACCTTCACATCAAGGTCGGATCGGCCCCCGTCGTTCGCGTGGACGGCGAGCTGCGCAGGCTCGAGGGCTATCCGCAGTTGAAGCCGGCGGACACCGAGGCCTACGCCAGCGAGCTGTTCACCCAGCGCGCCGCCCGCGACTTCAAGTCAGCCGGAGAGGCCGACTTCGCCTACGGCCGCCCGGACGTGGGCAGGTTCCGGGTGGCGGCCTTCCGCCAGCGCGGCTCCGTCTCGATGGTCCTGCGGCGTGTCGTCCCCGGTGCTCCCGGGTTCAGCGAACTGGGCCTGCCCGGTGTCGTGTCGAAGCTGATCGAGGCCGAGAGCACGGGCCTGGTGCTGGTGACCGGACCGAGCGGATCGGGCAAGACGACCACGATGGCGTCGATGATCGACTGGATCAACGAGAACCGGGGCGTTTCGATCGTGACGATCGAAGACCCGATCGAGGTGCTCCACCCGGACAAGAAGGCTGTCGTCGCCCAGCGGGAGATCGGCGTCGACACCGTCGACTATGCCGGCGCCGTCCGCGCCGCCCTCCGCCAGGACGCCGACATCATCGTTGTCTCCGAGATCGACACCCTCGAGACGGCTCGGGCCGCCATTGCGGCCGCCGAGACCGGCCATCTGGTGATCTCTTCGATGCGGACGACGGACCCGGCCGAAACGGTCAACCGCCTCATCGGCTATTTCCCCGATCCCCAGCAGTCGATGGTCCGCTCACAGTTGGCGGCCCTGCTCAAGGGGATCATCAGCCAGCGGCTGCTCGATACCGCCTCCGGAGCAGGTCAGATCCTGGCCTGTGAGGTGATGACCAGCAACGAGCGGGTCCAGGAATGGATCCTGACGGAGTCGGGTGTGGGTCTCCTCCAGGACGTCATCAAGGAGTCCGAGTTCTTCGGCATGCAGACGTTCGACCAGTCGATCCTCAGGCTGGTCTTGTCCCGACACGTCGACGTGACAACCGCTCTTCCCCACGTCCGCAACAGCCACCAACTGCGGGCCAAGGCAATGGAAGCCGGCCTGGTCCCGTAGCCACATTTGTCCCCCACATATCGGAGGACAGGTCCTTGCCACCGCATCGCAATGCCCTTTGTCCCCCATGAAAATGGGGGAAGGTCCCTGCCACCGGAGCGCAGCGGAGGTGGGAGGTAGGGGGATCGGCGAAGCCGAGGGCGAACCCGTCGCGGACCTCTCCTACAGCTAATCCGGTGGGAACGAGATCCCCCTACCCCGCCGGCTCCGCCTGCGGGGGCCCCTTCCCCCTCTCGCTCTGCTCGTGGGGGACAAAGTGCGCTCGGGCCAACTCCGTCGTCCTCGTGGCTACTCCTATCCTCGCTGGGTGATCCCCGAGCGAATGCGTTGGCTGGTCGACCCCGGCCTCCCTCCCGTGCAGTTGGGGGAGCGGTTCGCCGCCGGCGGTTTCGAGCTTTACCTGGTGGGAGGATCCGTGCGCGATGCCTTCCTGGGCGGCGAGTCCGGCGAGATGGACTTCGACTTCGCCACCAACGCCCGTCCCGACGACATCGAGGCCCTTCTGCGCGGGTGGACCCGCAACGTCTACACGGTCGGTAAGACCTTCGGCACGATCGGTGCCATCAAGGAAGGCCGGGTGGTCGAGGTCACGACCTACCGCAACGAGGTCTATCGCGACGACTCCCGTAAGCCCCATGTGGCGTTCTCCGACGACATCGAGGTCGACCTCTCGCGGCGGGACTTCACCGTCAACGCCATGGCCATTTCCTTTCCCGACGTCGAACCGCTGGACCCGTTCGGCGGTGCGGCCGACCTGGCGGTTCGCCGCCTCCGCACCCCGCTCGCCCCGGAGGTCTCGTTCTCCGATGATCCGCTGCGGATGCTGCGATTGTTCCGTTTCCAGGCGACGCTCGGCTTCCATCCCGACGCCGACGTGCTGGCGGCGGCCAAGTCGATGTCCGAGCGGCTTGGCATCGTCTCGGCGGAACGCGTCCGCGACGAGTTCTCCCGACTGATCACTGCCCCCGACCCGGGACCGGCGCTCGAGGGCCTCGTCGACTCCGGCCTCGCCGATCATTTCCTGCCGGAGCTGCCCGCTCTCCGGATGGAGCAGGACCCCGTCCATCGCCACAAGGACGTCCTCGCCCACACCATCGCGGTCACGCAGAGGGCGAGCCCGGACCTGGTCCTGCGCCTCGCCGCCCTCCTCCATGACGTCGGCAAACCGGCCACCCGCGACTTCGGGCCCGGAGGTGTCTCCTTCCACCATCACGAGGTTGTCGGGGCGCGCATGGCCCGCGCCCGGTTGCGGGCCCTCAAATACCCCAAACAGGTCGTCGAGGACGTCGGGAGGCTGGTGTTCCTCCATCTTCGGCCGCATACCCTGGAGCTGGGATGGACCGACTCCGCAGTCCGCCGTTACGTGCGCGACGCCGGAGAGCTCCTGGACCGCCTCAACGAGCTTGTCCGTTGCGACGTGACCACGGCCAACGAGCGCCGCGCCCGCACGATTCAGGACCGGATCGACGCTCTCGAAGAGCGCATCTCGGTTCTCGCCGAACAGGAAGAGCTGTCGAAGCTTCGAGCCCCCATCGACGGGCGTCAGGTCATGGCATATCTCGGCATTCCTCCCGGCCCGCTGGTGGGCGAGGTGATGGACATGTTGCTCGAGCATCGCGTCGAGTCCGGTCCCTACTCGGAGGAGGAGGCGTACGCCATGGTCCGTCGGTTTGCTCTCGGCAAGGGCATCCCCGATCCGGGCCAGCCGTGAGACGCCTGGCGGCGGCGGGCTTCCTCTTGTTGGCAGCCTGCGTCCCCGGAACCAGCGGCCCCTCGCCGGCATCGCCGACGACGACGACGCCCGCCCCCACCACGACAGTGGCGCCCACGACCACCACGACGGATCCGCCCACGACCACGACCACCGTCCTGGTCGGTTCCGACGGCGCCCGGGGCATCGGCGACGAGCTGTACCCGTCCTTGGGAAACGGCGGGTACGACGTCGCCGACTACGACCTCGAGCTCGTCCTGGAGGCGGTGACAGGCGCCGTCGAAGGGACGGCGCGTATCACGGCGACGGCCACCCAGGACCTCTCTGGTTTCAACCTCGACTTCGTCGGCCTGGATGTCGAGGCTGTGCTCATCGATGGGGAAGATGCGGAGTTCAGCCATCGGGGCCGGGAGCTAGAGATAGACCTCCCCGCTCCTTTGGCAACCGGAACCGAATTCGAGACCGAGGTGCGGTACTCGGGAGTACCCGCCCCCGAGTCGAGCGCGGTGCCGTTCGGGGGAGGTTGGCAGGCGCGCGACGGTCTCTTCTACGTGATAGACCAGCCGGACGGGGCCGCATC
>DATFFO010000247.1:0-4693 GCA_035250025.1 Acidimicrobiia bacterium | reverse complement strand
GGCCGACCCACCGAGCGTGAAGCCGGGCTCGTTCATGCCCGACCTCGGACTGACGGAGGCCGAGATCGATTCCCTGATCGTCTGGCTGAGGAGCAACGAATGATGCCTCCCTTCGGTCGGCGTTCCAGGTCGCGGGTTCTAGGTTTTAGGTTGACCTATCACCTATCACCTAGAACTCATGACGGCGCCGGAGGCTCACTATGACTGACTTGGCCGCCGCGCCAGCAACCATCTATCGCAAGCCGGGGGCCAGCAAGGGGATCTGGTCGTGGATCACGACGGTCGACCACAAGCGCATCGGCGTCATGTACGGCTACGCCGCCTTCTTCTTCTTCATCCTCGGCGGCATCGAGGCGCTGCTGCTCCGGGTGCATCTTGCCCAGGCCAACTCGGAGTTCCTGACCGCCGGGGCCTACAACGCCCTCTTCACGATGCACGGCACCACGATGATCTTCCTCTTCGTGATGCCCATCTCCTCGGCGTTCATGAACTATCTGCTGCCGCTGCAGATCGGCGCCCGAGACGTCGCCTTCCCGCGACTCAACGCCCTGTCGTGGTGGATCTTCATCTTCGGCGGCATCTTCCTCTACTCGACCTTCATCTTCGGCACCGCCACCGCCCCCGTCACCCCGGGCGGAATTCCCGGCAACCTCCCGATCAACGGCGGTCCGGGCGGCTTCAACTTCCTGGCCGATTCACCCAACGGAGGCTGGTTCGGCTACCAGCCCAACACCGGGCCGGCGTTCTCCCAGGGAACGGCCATCGACTACTGGGCGCTCGGGCTCCAGATAATCGGCCTGTCCTCGCTCGTCTCGGCCGTCAACTTCATCGTCACCACGTTCAACATGCGTGCCAAGGGCATGCGCCTCCTCCGCATGCCGCTGTTCGCCTGGATGACGACGGTCACCGCGTTCCTCCTCCTCTTCTCGCTTCCGATCATCGCCGTTGCCCTGTTCATGGTCACGTTCGATCGCCAGTTCGGGACGATGTTCTTCCAGGCGGCGGGGGGCGGGGACCCGATTCTCTGGCAGCACCTGTTCTGGCTATTCGGGCATCCCGAGGTCTACATCCTCATCATCCCCGCCTTCGGGATCGTGTCCGAGATCGTGCCGGTCTTCAGTCGCAAGCCCCTATTCGGCTACGCCGCCATGGTCTTCTCGGGCGTGGCCATCGCCTTCCTCGGGTTCGGCGTGTGGGCCCACCACATGTTCGCCTCCGGCATCACCCCGGTCGCCCAGGCCGCCTTCGGCCTGTCCACCATGACCATCGCCGTGCCGACCGGGATCAAGATCTTCAACTGGCTGGGCACCCTGTGGCTGGGGAGGATCCGATTCACCACGCCGATGCTGTTCGCCCTGGGCATGATCTCGATGTTCGTCATCGGCGGGCTGTCGGGCGTCACCCATTCGGTCGTCCCGTCCGACTGGCAGCAGACTGACACCTACTACATCGTCGCCCACTTCCACTACGTGATGTTCGGGGGGTCGGTGTTCGCCCTCTTCGGCGGCGCCTATTACTGGTATCCCAAGCTGCGGGGGCGGCTGATGAACGAGCGGCTCGGGAAGATCAACTTCTGGTTGATGCTCATCGGGTTCAACCTGACGTTCGCCCCGATGCACTGGCTGGGCCTGCAGGGGATGGTGCGGCGGACGTGGAAGTACGCCCCGGAGACGGGGCTGGAGCCGTGGAACCAGGCTGCCACGGTGGGGGCCTTCATCATCGCCCTCGGTGTCGCCGTCTTCATCTTCAACTGGTGGCGCTCCAAGACCCACGGACGCGTGTCCGGCCTCGACCCTTGGGACGCCCGGACCATGGAGTGGACGGTCCCCAACCCCACGCCTGAGTACAACTTCGGGGTCGCCCCCGTCGTCGAATCGCTCGACGACTTCTGGCGTCAGAAGTACACCGAGGATGCAGACGGGAGACCCGTCAGGCGTCCGGAGGCCGACGAGCTGTTGGCGAACTTGGAGCACACCGGCAACAACCCGCCCGCCCCTGTCCACCTGCCGAACCCGTCCTACTTCCCGTTGTTGACTGCTCTGGGGATGCCGTTCGTGGCCTGGGGGATCATGCATCACACGACCGGATGGGGCAAGGCGCTGATCGTGGCCGGAGCCCTGACGGTGATCTCAGCCCTCATCGGCTGGGGGATCGAGCCTCTGGAGGACGAGCATCCCGCCGAGGGTCACGACGACCACGAGGGAGAGTTGGATGAGACGGAGGATGTCGGCGGCGAGGACGAGCCTGCCCTGGAGGCCGCCGGGGACGGTTCCGCCGAGCCGGATGAGGGGGCGGACTCGTGACGGACGTCGCCCAGGTTCCTTCGACCTCGCCTCACGACGAGCACGAGTCGACCGGCGTCGACAACCGCAAGCTGGGGATGTGGCTCTTCCTCAGCTCCGAGTTCCTGTTCTTCGGGGCCTTCATCACCAACTACATGCTGTATTCCCACCGGCCCGGGTTCAACATCTACCCGGCCCAGGTCTACGACATCCCCTTCACCTCGGTCAGCTCATTCGTGCTTCTGATGAGCTCCCTCACGATGGTGCTGGCCCACAACGCCCTGTCCCGCCACGACCAGCCCCAGGCCCGCACCTGGCTCTTCGCCACCGCCGCCCTCGGCTCGGTCTTCCTGGCCGGGCAGGTCTTCGAGTTCACCGAGTTCGTCGTCCACTACGACATGACCCTCACCTCGAACCCGGTGGCCGGGGCCTTCTTCGTGCTGACCGGGTTCCACGGCCTCCACGTGGCGATCGGAGTGATCATGCTCCTGTCGCTCTTCGGGATCTCCCGGTGGAAGGGAGAACTGTCGGACGAGCATGGAATGAACCTCGAGATGGTGGGCCTCTACTGGCACTTCGTCGACATCATCTGGATCGTCATCTTCACGGTCGTCTACCTGATCGACGCCTCGAGGTTGTAGAGAGGCTGTGATGAGCACCGAGCAGCACGACCATCCCAGCATCGGCCAGTACTGGAAGATCGCCGCCCTCCTCGCCGTGCTCACCGCCATCGAGGTGGCGTTGTTCTACATCGACGCCGCCCTCGACCTCGGAGGCATCAACACGACGCTTCTCATCCTCCTGGCACTGCTGAAGTTCGTCATCGTGGTCGGATGGTTCATGCACCTCCGTTTCGAGAAGCCGATGCTCAACCGGTTCTTCGCCGCCGGATTCCTGCTTGCCATCGGCTGCTACTCGGTGGTCCTGGGCACCCTGGGTGTCATCGTGATCCGCGGAGGATGACCGGATGCCGTGGCCTGCGCCCCACCTCCACCTCGACGTCCTGGCCACCGTCTTCGTCCTCGGCTTCGGGTACGCCTACGCCGAGCTGAGAATCCGGCGGCTGGTCGCTCCGGGCGCCGCCGCCGCCACCCGCGGGCAGTGGGTCAAGTGGTACGCAGGCGTCGCCCTGATGTTCATCGTGTCGAGTTGGCCGATCCATGACATCGGGGAGACCGCCCTCTTCTCGGTCCACATGGTCGAGCACCTGGTGATCGTGTTCCTCACCGCCCCGTTACTCCTGATGGGGATGCCCCGCTGGATGGCCGACGCCACCATCGGCCGCCCGGCCGTGGCCCGGTTCCTGCGCCCTCTCGTCCACCCGGTGCCGGCCTTCATCGTCCTCAACGTGGCCATGATCGCCATCCACTGGCCCACCGTGGTCGAGATGATGCTCACTTCGAACCTGATGCACTTCGTCGTCCACGCCGGGCTGTTCGGGGCCGCCGTCGTGGCGTGGATGCCGGTTCGCTCCCCGACTCCTGCCTTGCCCCGCCTGCGGCCGCCGCAGCAGATGCTCTACCTCTTCTTCCACTCCATCCTTCCCACCATCCCCGCCTCGTTTCTCACCTTCTCGTCGGTCGCCCTGTATCCGGTCTACGGGGACGCCGCCCTCGCCTGGGGTCTGGACCCGGTCTCCGATCAGACCATCGCCGGCGTCATCATGAAACTCGCCGGCGGCCTCCTGCTGTGGATCGCCATCGCCATCATCTGGTTCCGGTGGGTGGCCGAGGAGCGCCAATGGGACCAGCTCGAAGCGGACCTCCGCTCGACTCCCACGGCATGAGCCGATTCCGGACCACCCTCATCGCCCTGGTCGTCGTCCTGGCTGCGTGCAGCTCGGCTCCGTCCGACGCCATGCGCGGCATCGTGGTCGACGTGGTCGGCGACCTCGACACCGTCGAATCGTTCACAGTGCTCGTGGACGGCGAGCGGGTCGAGTTCACCCCCGCCTCCGATGGCGAGTTCGCCTTCCCGCTGGGGCATCTCCGCGATCATCTCCGCTCCGGCGAACCGGTCGTGGTGGGCTGGGAGCTGGTCGACGACGAGTACGTGGCCACATTCGTCGACGACGCCTGAGGCTCGCTTCGCTCGCCGTTCTATGTTCTAGGTTCTAAGTGGTAGGTGGGGCGGAAGACGGAAGACGGAAGACGACGGACTGGCGATCTGCGGAGCTTCTTTGGACCGTGGGGAACGCCCCTTACCTTCTCTGGACCGTGAGGAACGAATAGCGTGAGCCACCGTCCAGAAAAGCGCCGGGCCGTTCCCCCTCATCCAAAGAATCTACGCGGGGCTGGGTTTGCCTTCGCTGCAATCGCCGGGCCGCAATCCGCTCGCCGCGCCAGCATACGAGTTGAGCTCAGCCCGCGGTCGTCGTCTCCGTGACCGTGGTCTCGGTGGTCGATTCCACC
>DATFFO010000246.1:0-14634 GCA_035250025.1 Acidimicrobiia bacterium | reverse complement strand
CGCCCTGGATGAGCTCGCCGACGATTCCCGATGGAGGATGGAAGACTGGAACGGCCACAAGGTGTGGTTCTACGAGCTCGGCGATGACGTCTTGTGGGGGGCGACGGCGCTCATGACCCGGCGCCTCCTCGGTCTCGGCGAGTACTGACCCCTTCCTCCCCGTTTCTGCGCATCAAACGCTTCTCTTTTGGCGGGATCGATGCGCGAAAAGAGTCAGGGGGCGCTGGCGCGGATCCGTTCCCACAGCGCCTCGACGTGGGCGCGGGTGGTGGTGGGAGTGCCGATGGCCACACGAAGGGTGTAGGCGCCGTCGAGGACGGTATGCGTCAGATACGCCTCGCCGGAGGCGTTGACTGCTTCGAGGATCCCCTGGTTGATCTTGTCGCCCCCTAGGTGGCGGAGGCACACCAGCCCGAAGGGATGCGGGCCCACGACCTCGAAGTCGGGATCGGCCTCGATCCAGCCGGCCAGCTCCTGGGCGAGGTCGATGCCCGAGCGGACGTGTCGGCGGATTCCCTCGACGCCGAACGAGCGGATCACGAACCAGAGCTTGAGGGCGCGGAAGCGGCGGCCGAGCGAGACCTGCCAGTCGCGGTAGTCGAAAACGGCCCCGGAGGCGGTGGCCCGATTCTTCAGGTACTCGGGCAGGATCGTCAGAGTGTCGATGAGCTGGGCCCGGTCGGCGACGAAGAACGCCGAGCAGTCGAAGTTCGTCAGCATCCACTTGTGAGGGTTGAAGACGTAGGAATCGGCTGCCTCGACCCCGTCCAGGATCCAGCGCATGTCCGGGAGAATCGCGGCCGTGCCGGCGTAGGCGGCGTCCACGTGGAGCCACAGCCCGTGGGCGCGGCACACCTCGGCGATGGCCGCCACCGGGTCGATGGCAGTAGAGGAGGTCGTGCCGATGGTCGCCACCACGGCGGCGGGCGTGAGGCCCCCGGCCCTGTCGGCGATGATCGCCTCCTCCAGGGCGTCGGGGTCCATGGCCTGGTTTCCATCGGTGGCGATATGGCGGAGCATCTCGGCGCCATATCCGGCGATCCGCACCGCCTTGTCGATCGAGGAGTGGCCGTGGACCGACGTGTATACCGTGAGGTCCCCTCCTGCCCCGTGACGGTTGGCCTGGCCGTGGGTAGCACGCTCGCGGGCTGCCAGGAGGGCTACCAGGGTGGCCGACGACGCCGAGTCCGAGATGACACCCCCTCCGGGGGAGCGCGACGAGAAGCGCTCCGGCAATCCGCACATCTCCACGAGCCAATCGAGGACGTGGGTCTCCAACTCCGTACATGCAGGCGATGTCGCCCACAGCATCCCCTGGACCCCAAGCCCCGCCGACATGAGGTCGCCGAGGATGGCCGGGCCTGACGAGTTGGCCGGGAAGAAGGCGAAGAATCCGGGCGCCTGCCAGTGAGTGATCCCGGGGAGAATGATCCGATCCACGTCGTCGAGGATTGCCGTCCATGGCTCGCCTTCCTCCGGAGCGTGGGGGGGCAGCTGGGCGCGGACCTCGCCCGGGTCGACCCGGGAGAGGACGGGCATCTCGCCCACCCGATCCAGGTAGTCGGCGATCCAGTCGACCGTGGCGTGGCCGGCCCCGCGGAAATCTGCGCTGTTCATGGGTGTGATCCTCTCGGGCGGCCGAGGTGGGAGCAAATTGCCCAACCGGCCTGGCCCCGATATTGATTATCGGGGTTTCGTTAGACTGACCCGAGGCTATGTCTCAACCTGACAGTGTCGGGTCTCAGGGGTAACAGGAACATTGTCGACGGATGCTCGAACGCGCCGCTGGATGCTGGTCGCCGCCGTTGTTGTCGGTGGCGCCCTCTTAGGTGTGGGCGTATTCGCCCTGTGGACGTGGCGCAGCATCGGTCGGGTCGATATCGAGCGGCCGGAGGTCGTGGAAGCGGCCCAGGACCCGGGGGCGGAACCGAGCCCCGACCACACGGCCGTCCCCGAGTTCCGCCTTCCCCCGTTGCCCTCGGCGACCGACGGCGTCGACACCTTTCTCCTCATCGGATCGGACTCGCGCGAGAACCTCGAAGACCTGGAGGGCTTCGGCGAGTTCGAGGGCGCCCGGGCCGACGTGCTCCTGCTGCTGATCCGACCTCGTGACGAGGGCAATGCCGCCATCGTGTCGCTGCCCCGCGATCTCTGGGTGTCCACGCCGTGTGGCCAGGAGAGGATCAACGAGGCACTTGAAGGGTGCGAGGGGATGAACGGCGAGTCCACCCTGCTCGTCACCGTGGAGTCGCTCACCGGCCTGGGTGTCGACCATCTCGGCCTCGTCGACCTGGCCGGCTTCCAGGAGGTCGTCGACGACCTGGGCGGATACGAGATCTGCCTCGACAAGCCGGTCCGCGACGAGCTGGCCGCCCTCGAGCTCCCGGCCGGCTGTCAGATGGCCGACGGGGCCGACACGCTGGCCTGGTTGCGAAGCCGCAACACTCAGGTGCTCAACGCGGACGGTCAGTGGGTCCTGATGAGCGGTGTCAGCGACCTCACCCGGAACGAGCGCCAGCGGGAGTTCCTGGTGGAGATGCTGGGGCGTCTCGGCGATTTCACGGACCCCCAGGATGCACTGAGCATGGCCCGGACCATTGCCCCTCACGTCACCGTGGACTCGGGTCTCGGCCTCACCCAGGCAGTCTCATTGGCGTGGACGATGCGCGGTCTGGGAACCTCGTTGGAGGAGATCGAGATCCCGGTCGCCGACTACACGACGGAGGACGGTGCCGACGTCCTCGTGCCGGCCGACGACATCGCCCGGATAATCGCCGAAGTGGTCGCCGTCGAGACGGTCGGGGAGACCGGCTCCTTGCGCAACGCCGGCTGACTACCCGAGATAACGGTCGAGGAACTCGATCACGCCGGCGATCGCCGCCTTCTGCACCTCGTTGACCTCGTACTCGCCGTCGGCCCCTCGCATCGGATAGACGTAGCCGTGGAGGGGATGGTCCCATGTCACCCACTCCACGTCCTTGCCTGCCTCGTCGAGTAGTTCGTAGCTGGTGCGAAAGATTCCCTGGAGGTGATCGTCGTCGCGTCCCATGACGAGGATCGGTGTGTCGATCGGGGCGATCCGCTTGGTGGCCTTGTCGGTGTCGATCCGATTTCGGACCTTGGTCGTCTCCGCCATCTGCATCTCCTCGATGTTTCGCATCCCCGTCGTCGGCTCCACAAAGGCGGTGTCATCGGGAGTGAGGGCGAGAAATTCGTGGGAGGCAGGCTCGGATGCCACCGCCGCCGCCACGCCCTGGTATTCGGACGTGATCTTGAGGACCATCTCCCCGCCGTGGCTCATCCCGATGAGGCCCACCCGGTCCGGGTCGATCTCCGGCAGGGTCTTGAGATACTCGATGATGGCGATCTCGTCTTCGTACTCGAGCGGAGAGCGGTTGAACATGTCCCGTCCCTGGCGGATGTCGCGGATCAGGGGACCACCGGCGTCGTATCCGAGCTCCACCTCGCTCCGATAGCGGATCCAGGCGCAGGCGTAGCCCGCATCCAGAAGCCGGTCCATGATGTAACCCCGGTCGGCAATGGCCTGGCGGATCCACTCCATGCCCCCACCGCCATTGCCAGATGCCAGCAGGACGAGGGGATGGGGCCCGGGCCCGGGCGGAAGCCGCAAGCCGATGGGGGCATAGAGGCCGTCCCAGGTCTCGACGTACATGAGGTCGACCGGCGTTTCGGAGCCGGGAACGTCCTCACGAATGCGGATGTGCTCGGGATCGGGGTTCATTGGGGTCCTCCTCGGGGGCCAGTTGTGGGGCGTGCGCAAACGATAGAGCGCGACAGTGCGGTCGAGAGGTCGGTAGGGGTTTCAACTGGCCGGCTCGAGCCACTCGTCGTGGAGATCGGCGATTACGAGATCCGGTCCTGGAGGCCCTGCCAGGTCCTCCACCCGGAACGTCACCGAGTAGAGAGGCGGGTACGGAAGATGGTGGTCCAGGGGGTTGACGATCACGCCGTGGAGCTCTGAGATCACGCCTACCCGGCCGCGCAGGTAATGGGGCGTGCGCGGGTTCCCTCCGTCGACCGTGGCCAGCACCCGCACCCGGTCACCGGCGGTGAAGCGCTCGCTCATGGCGAAGGGGTCGCCAGCTCGGCGCTTCCCACCAGGCTCTCGGCCGTGACGAGCTCGGCCAACTCCTCTTCGGTCATTCCTTCCGTTCCCTCCGGGCGGCGGGGAAGCACCATCCACCGCACATCCGAGGTGGAGTCGTGGACCACGACCTTTCGACCGGGATCGACCTCCAACCCGAACATGTCCCGGATCGTCGTCCGGGGATCCTCCACGATGCGGGTCTTGTATTCGTCCGTCCGGTACCACCAGGGCGGGTTCCCCAGCAGGTCGTGGGGATAGCAGGAGCACAACGTGCAGACCACGATGTTGTGGGTGTCCTCGGTGTTCTCCGCCACGCCGAGCTTGCCCAGCCGACCAGGGGGAATGTCGAGCTCGCGCACCGCCTCCCGGCCGGTTTCGAGCAGCCGCCGCTTGAACTCGGGGTCGACCCAGGCCCGGGCGACGATGCGGGCGCCGTTGTGATAGCCCAGGCCGCTCAGACGCTGCCGGTTCTCGTCGAGCGCCCCTTCGGTGACTTCTCCCCGGTCGACCAGGGCGCGAGTGAGGACGGCCACGAGGTGGGCCGTCTCCGCCAGAGCGTCTTCCAACAGACCGAGGCGCGTCTCCAGGTCGCCGTCATAGCTCCGGGTCGCCAGGCGGAACACTGGCTCGTAGTCGCCCCGCTCGCGGCGGGTGTCGTCGATCGCCACGGTGTGGTTGGTGAGGCGCGTGCCGGCCACGGCAGCCGCCAGGATGAGGGCGTCGAGCGAGTCCTCCAGGGCTCTGACTCGCAGCTCGAGGTCGGGCTGGGGCGACACCGGCTGCGCCGGCCCGACGGCTTCGTGAGCCCGGAACAGGTCGGCCCAGCTGATGATCCCCCGTCGGAGGTAGTAGAGCACCCGCGATTCGATCCTCTTGCGGCGGAAGTACTCGAGATCCGAGGCCACGGCGTCGACGTGACCGTCGAAGTCCTTGATGTGGGGATGGGCATGCTCCTCGCTCATGAGACCTCCTCGGGGTCGGGTAGGTTGACCACAATCGCCTCCTGGGTGGAGCGGGCGACCACCATGATCACGGGCTCCTCCTCGGAGAGGTTCATCTCCACGTGGCGGACGAAGGGAGGCACCCACACAAAGTCGCCGCCGTGGGCGTCATGGGAGTCCTCCAGCCTGTCGCCGGTTAGAAAGCGGGCTCTCCCGGAGATGATGTAGATGGCGCTCTCGGAGTCGCCGTGATGGTGGTGGGCCGAGCGCATGCCCGGGGCCAGCTCGACATGACCCATCCACAGGAGCTTCGACCCGGTGGTAGAGGCGGAGATCGCCGCCTCCCGGGTCATGGCGCCGCTGGCGGTGTCGGCGGTTCGGTCGGAGGGCCCGACGACGCGCAGAGTCATGACCCGACTGTACCGCCTGGAAGAGGGGCTTGAACAAACGATTGCGGCTTACGAGCCCGGCAATTGCTTCCCGGCGGGTCCCGGAGGTAGCCTCCGGAGATGGCCCATGTGCAGAAGAGCGAGAAGCTCCCCCAGCTCCATTCCACCCGCGACACCCGTGACCGGATCGACCTGGTCACCAACGACATCTTCCCAACCACGGACCTGAAGGCGGATCGCATCACCTATCACCCAGGTGACTCGTCCGCCGCCCACAGCCATCCCGACTGCAAGCACTTCTTCTTCGTCCTCGACGGCGACGGCATCCTCCACGCCGACGCCGCCGAGATCGAACTCGAGGCGGGCGACGTCGTCATGCTCGACGAGGGCGAGGTGCATTGGTTCGAGAACCGCTCCGAGGCGAACTTCGAGTTCATCGAGCTCTGGGTCCCTGCGCCGCCGACTCCGACGGTCTGGGTGAGCCAGGACCAGTGCACGTGGGCACCCAACTCCTGAGGCGGTAGCCGCGGTGGGCACCCACCTGACCGTTACCCACTTCGGCGCCTACGAAGTCGAAAGCGACGGCGAGTCGGTGACCGCCGTCCACCCCTTCGCCAAGGACCCCGACCCATCGCCGATCGGACAGTCGCTGGAGGCGATCGGGCGCAACCGGGTCATGCGCCCCGCCATCCGCCGCAGCTGGCTGGAAGACGGCCCCGGTGCCCGACCGGAGCTGCGCGGCCAGGAGCCGTTCGTCGAGGTTCCCTGGGACACCGCCCTCGACCTGGTGGCGGCCGACATCGAGCGCGTCCGCACGGATCACGGCAACGCCGCCCTCTTCGGCGGCTCCTACGGGTGGGGGAGCGCCGGGCGTTTCCACCATGCCCAGAGCCAGATCTACCGGTTCATGCACTCGATCGGCGGCCATACCAACAAGGTCGGGACCTACAGCACGGCCGCCGCCTCCGTCATCGTGCCCCACGTGGTGGGCGAGGAATGGCGCAGCCTCCAAGCCAGGTACACGTCGTGGCCGGTGATCGCTCGCCACACCGACCTGATCGTGGCGTTCGGCGGTCTACCTCTCAAGAACTCCCAGGCCCAGCATGGCGGGCAGGGGCGTCATGCCTTGCGTGGGTGGCTGGAGCGGGCGGCCGACAGGGGGACCCGCTTCGTCAACGTGTCCCCAGTGCGCGACGACCTCGTGGCCTCCCTGGGCGCCGAGTGGCTCGCCGCCCGCCCCGGCAGCGATGTGGCGATCATGCTGGGCTTGGTCCACACGCTGGTGGACGAAGGGCTGGCCGACGAGGATTTCCTCGCCACGTACTGCGTGGGCTGGGAGCGGCTGCGAGAATACGTGGTCGGCGAGAGCGACGGGGTGGCGAAGTCGGCCGAGTGGGCGGCCGGGCTCAGCGAGGTGCCGGCGGAGCGAATCCGCTATCTGGCGAACGAGATGGCAGGCGGGCGCACGCTGGTCACCGCCTCGTGGTCGCTACAGCGCGCCGAGCACGGCGAGCAACCCTATTGGATGGCGGTGGCCCTGGCGGCGTCGCTCGGTCAGATCGGCCTGCCCGGGGGCGGTTTCGGTCTCGGCTACGGGGCGATCGGCTCCATCGGCAACGGCGTCAAGCGGTTGTCTCTGCCGGCACTGCCAGTTCCCCCCAACCCGATCGATTCCTTCATCCCGGTGGCGAGGATCGCCGACATGCTCCTGGAGCCGGGAGCATCGTTCGATTTCGACGGTGGCCGGTATACATATCCCGACATCCGCCTCGTGTACTGGGCGGGAGGCAACCCCTTCCATCACCACCAGGACCTCAACCGACTCTCGCGGGCCTGGCAGAAGCCGGAGACGATCGTGATCCACGACCCGTTCTGGACTCCGGCCAGCAAGCGGGCCGACGTCGTGCTCCCCGCCACCACGGCCCTCGAGCGAGTCGACATCGGCGGTGCCCCCACCGACGACTTCATCTTCGCCATGCCGGCCGTGATCCGACCCGTCGGGGCGGCCCGCGACGACTACGCCATCTTCGCCGATCTGGCGGAGCGGCTCGGGGCCGGCTCGGCCTTCACCGAGGGGCGGGATGCCGGGGCCTGGGTACGCCACATGTACGACGAATTCCGGGCCGATCACCCGGAATACCCGACGTACCAGGAGTTCTGCGACCTCGGGTTCGTCCAGCACGTCGAGTCGTATCCCGGGGAGGCCGAGCTGGTGCTGTTCGAGGAGTTCCGGGCGGACCCCAACGGGCACCCGCTCGGCACGCCCTCGGGGCGCATCGAGCTCTTCTCGGAGGCCATCGACGGTTTCGGATACCCCGATTGTGTCGGCCACCCGGCCTGGTTCGAGCCGAGCGAATGGCTGGGTCGGCCGGGGCCGTTCCCCCTCCACCTCACCTCCAATCAGCCCTCGACCCGCCTCCACTCCCAGCTGGACCACGGGGTCACCAGCCGCCAGGCCAAGGTTGCCGGGCGGGAGCCGATCCGCATCCACCCCGCCGACGCTGCCGCCCGGGGTATCGCCTCCGGGGACGTGGTGAGGGTGTTCAACGACCGCGGAGCCTGCCTGGCCGGGGCCGTGGTCTCCGACGATGTCAGGGCGGGAGTGGTGCAGCTGTCCACCGGCGCCTGGTACGACCCTGTGGCCCCCGACGGCACTTGCGCCCACGGCAACCCCAACGTCCTCACCCGCGACGTCGGCACGTCGAGCCTGGCGCAGGGGCCTAGCGCCCACACCTGCATGGTGGACGTGGAGATCGCCGTCGACCCGCCCCCGGTGCGAGCCTTCGAACTACCGGACCTGGTCCGGATTTGAACGGTCAGGAAGGCGGGGCGGTGGAGGAGCGGACGACCAGGGTCGGGGTGAGCTTGATGGAAGCGGTCGAACCGTCGCCGCGGCGCGCCATCAAGTCGAGCAAGGTGGCCGCCCCCTGGGTGCCCATCTGGCGGTAAGGGACGCGGACGGTCGTCATCGGAGGCTGCATCATGTCGAGCAACGGGATGTCGTTGTATCCGGTGACCGATATGTCGACCGCCACCTCCCGTCCCAGTTCCCGGATCGCCCGGTAGACGCCCAGGGCGAGCAGGTCGTTGGCGGCGACGACGGCGGTGAGGTCGGGGCAGCGGGTGAGCAGGGTGAGCCCCGCCTTGTAGCCCGGTTCCACCTGGAACCATTCGGCCTCCTCGATCTGGTTCTCATCGGGCGCCAGTTCCAGGATCCGCATCCACGACATGAACGCCTGCCGCCGGAACAAGCCGGTGGACAGCGTGGCGGGGCCGGCGACATGGCCGATGCGGCGATGGCCCAGGTTCGCCAGATGCTGGACGGCGAGACCGATGCCGGCGTGGTCATCGCACAGGATGGCGGGAACGGAGGAGTCGTCGGCCTCCCGGTTGACCAGGACGGTGGCGACGCCCTGACGGCCGAGATCGGCGATCCACCTATCCGAGCGACCGGCGGTCGCCAGTAGCAGGCCGTCCACGCGATGCTCGAGGAGGTCGTTGACCACGTCCTCGGCGTCGATCCCGCCCCGTTCGGCGTTCCCGATCAGGACCGAATACCCGTCCTCCACCAGGACCGACTCGGCCCCGGCGATGATCGGGCCGAAGAGGGGGTTCTCGACGTCGGGGATGACGACGCCGACCGACATCGTCTGGTTGGTGCGCAGTCCCCGGGCCAGGGGATGCGGTCGGTAACCGAGGCGGCGGGCCACGGCCGTCACCCTTTCCACCGTCTCGGGGTTGACCACCGAGCTGGTGAGAGGGTTGAGAGCCCGCGAAGCGGTCGAGACGTGGACGCCGGCCTCCCGGGCCACGTCCTTGAGGGTGGTGCGTTCCTCCACGATGCCGGACAACTTACCCTGGCCTGCCTGGTGTTGCCCTCATCATGGAAGGTCTATCCCCAAGGGGGCAAACCATTGCTTGACAGGATGTCGGCATCGACGGGAGAATACAATCGTTTGCGAATGGCGCTCGCCCAGGCTTGGATGGTCGCCACGAAGATGCGAGCCAGAGAGGAGTCGAGGCATGGCCGACAATAGCCGCCAGCACACCGTCGGATGGATAGGCACGGGGCGGATGGGCCTGGAGCTGGCCGGTCGCCTGCTGGACGGCGGAGTCGACCTGTGGGCGTACAACAGAACCCGCGCCAAGGCCGAGCCTCTGGTGGAGAAGGGAGCCAAGATCGTCGACTCACCCGCCGATCTAGCCGAGCGGGACATCGTGTTCACGATGGTGGCCGGCCCGGCTGACGTCCTCGAGGTGACGACCGGCGAGAACGGCGTCCTCTCCCGCCAGGACGCCCGTCCCGGAATCATCGTCGATTCCACGACGATCGACTCCGGAACCTCCCAGGAGCTCAGTGCCCGGGCGGGGGAGATGGGAACCTCGATCCTGGCAGTCCCCGTTTCCGGCAATCCCAAGGTCGTGAAGTCGGGCAAGCTCACGGCAGTTGCCTCCGGGCCGCGCCAGGCCTACGAGACCGCCCTGCCCTACCTCGAGCTGTTCGGACGCAAGATCACCTACGTAGGGGAGGGCGACGAGGCGCGTCTGGTGAAGATCTGCCACAACCTGATGCTCGGGTTGGTCGCTCAGTCGATGGCGGAGATCACCGTGCTGGCCGAGGCCGCCGGTGTGTCCCGGGCCGACTTCCTGGACTTTCTCAACGACAGCGTCATGGGCTCCACCTTCACCAGGTACAAGACGCCGGCATACGTCAATCTCAACTACACGCCGACCTTCACCTGGCATCTGCTCCGCAAGGACTTCGAACTGGGTCTCGCCGCCGGGCGCGAACTCGACATTCCGCTCCCGACGGCGGCCCTCGTCCATCAGATCATCGTCGAGGGAATCGGCCAGGGTTACGGCGACCAGGACTTCGCCGCCCTGCTCGCCAAGGCGGCGACGGGTTCGGGCCGGGTTCTCGAGCCCGAGGACGTCCAGGTCAGTGACGGGTTGAGCTGACGTGGCCGCCACCGAACTCGTCGATCGGCTGACCGACTCCGGCCACGACCGGCTGCTCATCGGCGGCGAGTGGCGCCCGGCTTCGGACCAGGCCGAGATCGAGGTTCTCGACCCGGCCAGCGGCTCGGGTCTGGCCAAGGTGGCGAGCGGCTCAGCCGAGGACGCGGTCGCCGCCGTCGCCGCCGCTCACTCGGTAGCGGCCGAGTGGGCCGCAACGGCCCCCCGGCGCCGGGCCGAGATCCTCCGCCGATCGTTCGAGCTCATGAGCGAGCGGTCTGATGAGCTGGCCGCGCTGATCGTGGCCGAGATGGGCAAGACGTTCGCCGAGTCGAAAGGCGAGATCGCCTACGCCGCCGAGTTCTTTCGCTGGTTCTCCGAGGAGGCGGTTCGCAACCTCGGCTCGGTCTCGATCGCGCCTAACGGCGACAAGCGCATTCTGGCCGTGCATCAGCCGATCGGGGTGTCGCTGCTCATCACCCCGTGGAACTTCCCCGCCGCCATGGCCACTCGCAAGATCGGCCCGGCGGTGGCCGCCGGGTGCACCATGATCCTCAAGCCTGCCTCCGACACGCCGCTGACCGCCCTCGCCATCGGGGCGCTCATGGAGGAGGCGGGGCTTCCCGCCGGTGTGCTGAACGTGCTCCCTTCCCGGCGCTCGTCCGAGGTGGTGCCGGTGATGCTGAACGACCCCCGCGTCCGCAAGCTCTCGTTCACAGGTTCCACCGAAGTCGGCCGGGGACTCCTGGCCCAGGCCGCTGAAACGATCGTCTCCTCCTCGATGGAGCTCGGGGGCAACGCACCCTTCCTCGTGTTCGACGACGCGGACATCGACGCCGCTGTCGAAGGGGCGATGATCGCCAAGATGCGCAACGGCGGCCAATCGTGCATCGCCGCCAACCGTTTCCTGGTGCACGCCGCCGTCGCCGACCGATTCTCGAACGCCCTGTCCGAGGCGATGGCATCGCTCAAGGTCGGCCCGGGAATGGATTCGGGCGTAGACCTGGGCCCGCTGATCAATCAGGGAGCTCAGGACGACATGGTGGAGTCGGTCGACATCGCCACGGGCTCGGGAGGGAAGGTCGCCACCGGCGGTCATGCTCCCGACCGACCGGGCTACTACTTCGAACCTACCGTCCTCACCGGCATCGCCCCCGACGCCCCCCTCCTCGAGCGAGAGATCTTCGGGCCCATTGCTCCCGTCGTGACGTTCGACGCCGACGACGAGGCCATTGCCCTGGCCAACGACACCGTCCACGGGCTGGCCGCCTATGTCTACAGCACTGACCTCGCCCGCGCTTTGGGCGTGGCAGAAGCGCTGGAGTCGGGCATGGTCGGCGTCAACCGGGGCCTCATCTCCGACCCGGCGGCCCCCTTCGGTGGCGTCAAGCAGAGCGGGCTCGGCCGTGAGGGCGCCCACGAGGGGATGCAGGCGTTCCTGGAGACGAAGTACATCGCCGCCTCCTGGTGACCGAGGCAGGACCTACCTCTTGACGGGAATCGAGAGGCTGCGGCCCGGCCCCATCGATATCCATGCTCACGCGGTGCCGGAGGCGTTCCTGGACTTCCTCGTGGACGTGATGCAGGCACGGGTCGATCCCAGTCCCGGCGGACGAGCGGTGACGCTTCCCGACGGCGGCCTCACGTTCTCCGTCCGCGAGGATCTGATCGACCTCCCGCGACGACTGTCTGCCATGGATGCGCAGGGAGTGGCAGTGCAGGTCATCTCGGCATTCATGGACCTGGCGGGATATCACCTGGTGGGCGAGGAGGCGGCCATCTGGGCGCGGGGCTACAACGACGCCCTGGCGGCGGAAGTGGCTCGCCAACCCGACCGGCTGACTGCCCTTTCTACCCTTCCACTAGGGGACGGGGCAGCGGCGGCCGCCGAGCTGCGCCGTGCCACCGAGGAGTTGGGAATGGTGGGCGCCGAACTCGGGACGCGAGTGGGCAGACGCCTCCTCGACGACCCCGATCTGGAGCCGTTGTGGGCAGAGGCGTCGGACGCCCGGTCGATCCTTCTCCTTCATCCCGTCGAGCCCCTGCCAGGCTTGGATCTGAGCGATTACGGGCTGGTGCATCTGCTCGGCCGCCCGGCGGAAACGACGATTGCCGCCGCCCGCCTTGTGTTTGCAGGCGTGATGGACCGTCACGAGGGTCTCCGATTGGTGGTCGTCCATGGCGGTGGCTTTCTTCCCTATCAGGTGGGCCGTCTCAGCAAGGGCTTCGCCGCTCGTCCCGCCCTCAGCCCCGACCTCACGACGACTCCCTCGGAGGCCGTGGCGCGGATGTACTTCGACACTGTGCTCAGTGATCCGTCCGCACTGGCTGCCTTGATCCAGATGGCCGGGAGCGAGAGAGTGCTGCTGGGGAGCGACTATCCCTTCGAGATCGGCGACCTCGACCCGGTGAAGTCCGTGGCTGCCAGCGCTGAAATCCGGGAATTCGATACCGAGCAGGTGCTGGGCGGCACGGCCGGGACGCTCATCACCGGCGTCCGGCGGCAAGCGCCGTGAGTTTGACACGGCGAGTAGCCACTTCCTAGTTTGTCCCAACCGATTGCAGTCGGCTGACGGAGGGCCCGATTGACGCCGCGCGACGCACATGAACCGCTCATCGAGGTCCGGGATCTCACCGTCGCCTACCCCCTAGGGGGGGACGGTTCCTACGTTGTGGCTCTGGACTCGATCGATTTCGACGTCCGGGAGGGTGAGTTCGTCACGATTCTCGGGCCCAGCGGATGCGGCAAGACCACCCTACTCAATGTGATCGCCGGGCTCGTGAAGCCCACCCTCGGTGCTGTGAAGATGAGGGGAGAAGCCATCACCAAGCCGGGCCCGGATCGCGCCGTCGTCTTCCAGGAGCACGCCCTCTTTCCGTGGCGAACCGTCTGGAACAACATCAGGTACGGGATCGAGATGCAGGGTTCTGATCGCCAGGCCGAGCGCGACGCCCGCATTGCCGAGGTCGTGAAGCTGGTCGGCCTCGAAGGCTTCGAGAAGGCGTACCCCCGCGAGCTGTCTGGCGGAATGCAGCAGCGGGTCGGTCTGGCCCGGGCCATCGTGGCCGATCCCCGCATGCTGCTGATGGACGAGCCGTTCGGCGCCATCGACGCCCTGACCCGCGAGGTCATGCGCAACGAGATCGAGCGCATCATCCTCGAGACCGGCAAGACCGTCGTGTTCATCACGCACAGCATCGACGAAGCCATCCTTCTCGGAGACCGGGTGGTCGTCTTCAGCCCCCGGCCGGGCACGATCAAGTTCGAGGCCACCATCGATCTCCCCCGTCCCAGGTACGAGTACGACCCGCGGGCGGAATCAGCCTTCATCGAGCTGAGAGAAGAGTTGTGGGATTTGCTGGTCGGCACCAGCCAGGAATCGTCCGAGCCTGACGGCAACGACGACGCCCGGGCTGTGACGACCGGCAAGTAGCGAGAGAACCGACAGCAAAGGAAAACCGAATGACAGGGAAAGCAAGCTCGGCCGGCGTACGCGCCGTTGCCCTGCTCGCCAGTCTGCTGGTGGTGGCCGCCGCATGCGGTGATGGCACGACGACAGAGACGACGGGTGGGACGGGAGGCCCTGCCGACACCTCGGCGGGCGGCGAGGACGTGTTCGGACCGCCTGAGACCGAGACCATCAGGGTCGTGAACAGCTCCACCGACGCCGGGTCCAATGCTCCGTTCACGATCGGCATCGAGGACGGAACGTTCGAGGAAGAAGGGCTCGAGGTCCAGGTCGGCTTGACCGACGACCCGCGGGCCCCGCTCGTCGGCGGGAGCGCCGACATAGCGGTGATCGAAGTCCCCTATCTGACGGAGGCCGTGGTCGAGGGAGTCGACCTCGTGATCATCGGTGGCTACCGCTGCCGCGAGCAGTACGCATTTGCCACCCAGCCCGATGTCACGAGCGCCGAAGACCTCGAGGGACAGGACGTCAACCTGAACGGGCCGCCCGAGGACCCGGTCGTCCAGTTCAGGCTCCAGCTTCTGAAGGAAGCCGGCTGGGACCTGGCCGCGGTTCCGGACATCAACTACGTGCAGATCCCGGGTTCGTCGGAGCATGGCTGGAGGTGTTCCAGGAAGGCCAGATCGCCCTGACGCCGTTCTTCCGGAGCCAGACCGGCTCCTATGAGGAGCTCGACGCCAACATCATCCTCAACCAGTTCGTGGAGTGGCCCAACGAGGTCCTGGCCGCCAACCGCGAGTTCGTGGAACAGAACCCGAACACGGTGGGAC
>DATFFO010000245.1:0-7405 GCA_035250025.1 Acidimicrobiia bacterium | reverse complement strand
GGGCGACGTCGGAGGCGGCGAGTCCGGACCGGATCGCGTGGCTGATACGGGCCACGTCGGCGTTGGGGAAGGGATGGTCGGTTCCGAAGAGGAGACGCTCGGCGCCGACCAAATCGGCGGCCATCCTCACGGCGTCCGCTTCGTAGAGGGCGGCATCCAGGAGCAAACCGCCGGCCGCTTCTCGCAATCGCCGCTCGCCCGCCTTGCCGTGGTGAGTGCCCTCCAGCCTCCCGATCAGAAACGGCAACGCCCCGCCTCCGTGGGCAGAGACGATCCGGAGACCGGAGTGGCGCTCGAGAACGCCCGAGAGGAGCATGCGGGCCACGGCCAGTGTGGTCTGGAAGGGAAAGCCGATCCCGGCGGAGAGGGCGATCCCGTAGCCGGCCAGGTCGGGCGACAGCATCGTCAACATCGGGTGGACCATCAGCGGAACTCCCGTGACGGCCAGGGTCTCCCAGACCGGCTCGAGGCGGGCGTCGTCGAACAGCAGCCCGCCGATGGCGGTGCTGGCTATGACACCCCGGAGACCGGGCTCGGCGGCCACCTCTTCCACGATCGCAGCCACGACCCCAGGCGACGCCGGAGGCAGCACGCCCATCCCGTAGATCCTGCCCGAGGTCTCGGCGGCGAGGGCAGCGAGGCGGGCATTGGCCTCCCTGGCCACCTCCTCCGACCCTCCCGGGTCGATTGCCTCGAGCCAGGGATTGCCCAGAGAGACGACCGAGCGGTCGATCCCGTGACGGTCCATGAAGCCCAGCTTCGCCTCGATCGTGGTGTATTCATCGGTCAGGGTCGGCCCCGACGACGCCCCGTCGGGGGTGGTGAACAAGAGGAGCCGCTCGGCACCTCCGTCGGCGATCACCCGGGGGACTTCGTCGCGACCACGGAGGAGGTCGAGGAACCACTCCGGATAGAGATGGGAGTGGATGTCGACGACGGTCATGGGCTGGCGGGGCGAACTGTCATCCGACGAGGGCGATGCCGTCGATCATGACGCGGCAATCAGGCACGATCAGGCCGCCGGTGCCGGTGAGCGTGACGGCGGGAGGATCGTCACCGAAACGCTCGGCGAGTACCTGGCGCATCCCCCGGAACTCGGCGGGTCCTCCGTCGACGAACACCCACAGGTTCGCGAGGCGGTCGAGCGAGCTGCCGGCTGCTTCGAGGAGGGCGGCGACCTCGTCCAGGGCGTGGTGGCCCTGGCGCCGAACCGGAGTCTCGTAGCGCGGAAAGTTGGGGTCGATCCTGGCGGCCGGTGCCAGGCCGGTGACGTAGTCGGTGGCCATCCGCCCGCCGAAGAGCACCCAGTCGCCTGCCCGGATGGCGGCGGATTCGGCCAGCGGCGAGCCGGGGACCGCCTCGGAGGTGACGACCTCGCGGGTCAGCCCCGACCGGTGGGTGAGGGCGATGACGTCCACCTCGACGATGCAGCCGGGGTTGACCAAGCCGCCCTCGATGACCGTGCGGGGCGGTGGATCGGCCGGGAAGTACGACTGCCACACCTCCTCGAAGCCCCAGAAGTCGGAGATGTCGGTAAGGATGACCTGGGCCCTGACGACCGAGCCCAGCGAAGAACCGGCGCCCTCCAACAGCCTGGCGATCGTGTCGAGCACGTACCGGGTCTGGGACTTGATCGGGGAGCCGAAATAGGGCAGCGCCGGATCGACCCGTGCTTCGGGGGCGACCCCCGTCTGAAAGTCGGAGGCCAGTACCCCTGCCAGGAAGACAAACGGCGGAGCGGTCACCGCCTGCGAGTACGGGCCGAGCGGTTTGGGAACGCCATCCACCTCCACCGTCTCGACCTGGGTGGCACCAGTCACCGCAACGGCGTTGACCAGCACCTCGGCGTCGGGATGGGACAGTGGCGCCTCGACCGCCGTGCTGGGTGGGAGTGGCAGCGAGAAGGCGCGCTTGCGGGCCGCCAGGTGAGGAGGAAAGTCGTCCAGGGCGCGGTGGAACGTCTGCAGCTTGGCGACCTGGGCGAGGGATGACCCGGACTCCTCGAGGGTTGCGCTGGTGCTCTCGAAGATGGCGGCAGTCTGAGCCTCGGAACGGAATGTGGTGATGTCGCCCTGTTCCTCCGGGGAGATGTGACCCGACAGGAAGACGAAGTCACCGCTCTTCACCGCACGGACCCCGCCCAGGAGCGGATCCGGCTCGCCGATTGGTGTCCGCTCCATCCTGCTCCCTTCGATCACAGCCGACGGGAGGGTACCGGCCTTGGGCGGGCCGGCGTTCAGCTCTCGCAGCCCTATGACCTGTTCGCCGGCGGGAAGAGACAGAGCGCCTGGTCAGCCGTCCGGGTTGACGTCGTGGTTGACCATCCAGGGGATCCCGAAACGGTCGACGCACATGCCGAAGTCGGCCCCCCAGAAGGTGCGCTCGAATGGCATCGTCACCTGGCCGCCCTCGGCGAGGCCGTCGAAGAGCCGCCGCGCCTCATCGGTGGTATCGGCGCCCACGGTGATCTGGACGTTGTCCCCGGGCGTGGTCGAACCCATCGAGGCCGGTCGGTCGGATCCCATCAGCACCTGGTCGTCGCCGATGGGCAGCGCCACGTGCATGATCTGGTTGGGGTCCGCCGGCGGGCTGGACGGATCGGAGGGAGCGTCGGAGAAGCGGCTGAGACCGGTGAAGTCGCCGCCGAAGACCGACTTGTAGAACTCGAAAGCCTCCTCGCAGTTCCCGCTGAAATTCAGGTACGGATTGACCGTTGCCATGTCACACCTCCTCCATCCGAGGCTAGAGATCTCAGCGATCTAGAACTGATCCCGGAAGTCCGCGAAGACGGCGAGGGCCTCGTCCTGGAGTTCCTCGACCGGGCCGACGACCGTGACCGGGACGTTGGAGCGGGAGATGAGCTCCCGCGCCGGGAGGTCGATGGCGGGATCGCCGCCTGGTTTGAGGTCCTTCGTGGCTGGCCCGGCGAGGACGAACACCAGTCGGCCCACACCCGACCACACCTGGGCGGCGGCGCACATCGGGCAGTGCTCGGCCGAGGTGTAGATGGTGGCGCCCGACCGCTCCTCGGGACTGAGGTTCCCCGAAGCCCAGGACGCCAGCGCCAGTTCGGGATGGGCAGTGACGTCGGCCGAGGTGACGACGCGGTTGCGCTCTTCCCTGAGGACGTTGCCGTCGCCGTCGGCCAGCACGGACCCGAACGGCTCGTCACCCGCCTCCACCGCCTCCCGGGACAGGTCGATGCAGCGACGGAGGATGTCGAGCTCCCAGGCCTCCAACATGTCCGTCACGGTACTGCCGAGCGCCGGCGACAGGGTCGGTCAGCTCCCGCCGTATTCGTAAGCCTCCGCCAGCAGGTCGGCCAGCCATTGGCTGCCTGCCTCCGCCTCTGACCGAACGACGATCTGGTGGTTCCAGCGGCTCTTGCCGATCTGGCTCACGTCGCGGATCCTCTCGCTCTCGACTGGATGGTCAAGGGCCAGCATCAGATGCGGGACCCCGTTCGGGTCCTTGGCAGTGACGTTGTAGAGCCAGAACCAGGCGAACTTGCGACGCCGCCCGAAGCTGATCTGGGAACCCACGGTGATCTCGCTCGGACCCAAGGCCCCGATTCTGTCCGAGATGATGCCGAACATCTCACGCGACCGTGGCTTGCCCTCGAAATACGCCTCGACATCCACCGCGGTCACCTCCGCAACGCCTCAGCCCGTTCGGTTACAGCTCGGCGATCCGCTCCGCCACCAGAGCGGCGTCCTCACCCACACCACACAACAGGGCCGACTTCCGCTTGCGCAGGAAGTGTGCCCCCACGAAATGCAGCCCGGGAATCGGTCCCTGGCCGGTCATGTCCTGAACCGGAAAACCCATCGGATCGAGGGCTTCCGGAACGTCCAGCCACTGCCGGTAGTTGGGTCGGAAGCCGCTTGCCGAGATGACGGCGGCGAACCCTGCCAGATCGAGCCGCTGCGGCGCCACGGGCTGGAACGGCTCGGGCTCGTGCAGGTCGTCGATCGGCGTACCCAGACGGTCGGCGGTCTGGAGGATGAGACCGCGCAGGCGCCCGAAGCCCTCGTCGCCGGCCGCCAGGATCGCTGGCAGGTCGTCGGCAAAGAGAGCAGTATCGCCGTCGAAGCCGACGAGATGTCCGAGAAGCGTCACGCCGGCCGCGTGCAGCGTGCGGAAGTGGAGGTCGTGACCCCCGTCGCGTCCGCTCAGTTGAGGATTGGCCCCGAGCCTCTCGGCGGGATCCTCGAGGGCCGATACCGGGGTCTCCATGAACCCGGACTCCCAGATCCACCAGAAGATGTCCCGGTCGCCCGCACGGCGTGGCAACCACGGGGCACGTCCGCAGGCCAGGAAGACTTCCCTCCCGGCGACGGCCAGGTCGGCCGCGATCTGGCAACCGGACTGACCACTCCCCACGACGAGGACCTTGCCGTCCGCCAGCGCGTGGGGGTTGCGATATTCGCCGACATCCAGTCGCCCGAGCCCGGCGGTCACGTCGTCCCATCCGGGCGGGAGGTGAGCCTTCTGGAATGACCCGCTGGCCACGACGATCGCCCGAGCGGAAAGGGCGCCACCGCTTGTCCGCACGGTCCATTCCCGACCACTCCGCTCCAGACCGACAACCTCCACGCCCTCACGTACCGGGGCGCCGAACGACGCGGCGTAGGTCTCGAGATGAGCGACGATCTCGTCGCGTGGCATGAACCCGTCCGGGTCCGGACCTTCATAGGGGAACCCCGGGAGGTCCAGGGTCCAGTTGGGGAGAACGAGGGTGAAGCTGTCCCACCGGTCCCGCCATGCCTGGCCGACCCGGTGTCGCTCCAGCACGACATGATCTACTCCCGCTTCACTCAACTGCCTGCTGGTGGCCAGCCCGGCCTGACCGCCACCCACAACGACGACATCGACAGCGTCCATGCTCCACACCCCGTTCTCGCGCGACACCCAGAGGATCGGCGGGGAATGTAGCGCGGGATGGGGTGTCAGGTCGCCGTCTCGGAGACGAGGGTGACAGCGGCAGCGCCGGACGGGCTCGCTGCGGTCAGCTTCAGCCACGGATGCCCGAAGTAGACGTAGGCGAGGAAGGATCGTTCCGTGGGCGCGGTCTCGGTCGCCCTGGTCCTGACGCGTCGGAGCGCCTCACCCATCGCCAGACCGTCACCGAGTGCCGCGCTGTAGATGGCGATTGCCGAATCGCGAGCGGGTCGGTCGATCACTTCCCACAGCGGCGCCACTACTCCCCGCGCCCCGCTCTTCAGGGCAGCGCCGACGAGGCCGCCGAACCCGTCCAGCGCCTCCTGAGGGGTACCGGTGGAGCAGGCGTTGATGAACACCAGGGGACGGGTCCGGGGGAGCAATGAACTTCCTCTCAGCATGGACGGGGTGACCGGCACCCACGAACCCGAGGCGGTTTGGAGCACGATGCCGCTGCGGGCGGGCCGGGCCGGGTCGACTTTGCCGTGGCAGGCGAAGTGGACGATGTCCGGCGCGGCGAGGACGCCGCCGGCCTGGGCGCGAAGCTCGAGCAGGGCAGCAACCGGGGCGGTAGCGGCCGGGATGGTGACGGCGGAGTAATCGGAGACCAATGCAGTGGCCTCCTCGATGGCGAACGGGAGAGGAGAGCTGGCCCCGGCCTCCTCTCCGTGCAGCACGACCGTGATCGACTTCACGTCGATCTGAGCGGACGGCGGAAGCCGGGGATGCTCGGGGTTGAGGCCGTCACGGGCGTCGGGCGGCATCCAGCGCCCGACCACCATCTGGGCGCCCAGGACCTTGGGAGCGGCGGGGTTGGTCACCAGGGCGGGGGGCACCGCTGCCAACTCCCACGGGACGTAGGTCTCTTCGCTGACGATAAGGACTACCGGCGGCCGACCCGCGGCGGCCGCATAGGGAGCTATGTCCGCCAGCGCCTGCCACACAGCGGCCGGAATCCGACCGCCGATCTGAGCCGCCACTCCCCCCAGCTGGATGCCGACCAGCTCGGGATCTGTGGAGGCCAGGCCCAGCACCTCATCATGGGCAAAGGCACGAGCATCCTCTTTGCCCAGGTCGGAGCCGACCTTGACGGTCGGGAGCCGGACCGGGTGATCAGTTCCCAATCCCCAAACCAGGAAGCGGGCATCGTCTCCCCGGCTGATGGTCATGGTGAGGTCCGGGGGCGGCCCATCCGGCCGGCCCAGCGGGACGCCCGCCACCGGCGCATTCCCGCCCTGCAGCTTCCCGGCGCCCGCCGGGAACACCATCGGGTCCGCCTGCGCCCATCCGACCAAATGACCCCCGGTGTAGACGTGGGTCACGATCCGCCTGATTGACGGGTTGGCCACCGGACGGGCGGTGATGTCGACAGGCAGAGCGAGTCGCTCTCGGCCCCGGCCGCGGAGCCGATGCCGCGTACTGGCCATTTCGTATCCGTCGGCGATCAGTTCGACATCCAGGTCGAGGGCGGGGAGAACCCGCCCATCTGCGGACGTCACCGCGAGTTCACATCGGAATGGGCGTCCCGCTTCGATGTTGGCCGGTACATCCAGCGTCGGCCATAAGGCACCGGTCGCGGGAACCAGAGGCCAAGCCGGGCTGTTGACGGCTCGGGGCCACAGCTTGACCAGCAGCCCGGCACCTATCAAGACGGCAACGACGAGGCCGGCGAGGATCCACGCCGGCGATAGGCCCTCGCCCCGGACATCGAAGCCGATCGCCCCCGCCACGGCGTTGGTTGCGGTGTCGATCGCCTCGAGGGCGCCCCGACCGACCGCGATCCCGTTGGGCACCACACCGGAGATGGTCGTCCCGGCCCCCGGTTCGAGGTCGAATGGCTCCCCCACGGCCTGACCGCTGAGGGTGAGTTGGAGATGGCAGACCTCGGGTGATTCCGGGCCGGCTGCGAGCGACACTGTGATGGGAGCGCCCGGCACGCCTGACGTGGGATCGACGACGAGAGAACCGGGTTCCAGTTCGCACAACGCCTCCGCGGGATCCGCTGTCGTGGTGGTCGATGGCACCGTCGACGTCGTCGGCGCGGTCGTCGTGGCAGGGGTCGAAATCGTCGTCGCAGAGGAGGGCAGAATCGTGATTCCCACTTGCCGACACCCCTCGGCAACGCAGACGTTGACGTCGACAGGGCCGGCCGGCTGCTCCGCCGGGACCGTCGCCTGTCCGGTCAGGTTTCCGACCTCGTCGACCTCGACACTCCCCCAGGGCCGGGCGGGGTCGCCGGCAAACACTGCCCCGGTCGCCCCGTCGCAACACCACCCGGACCCGGTGAACGTCAACGACTCGCCGGGCTGCAACTCGGTCGGGTCGACGCTGAGGTCGGGCGCCGTGACCTCGAACGGAGCTGAGTAGCACACGTCGCCGAGATCGACGTCGAACTGGCAGACGGAGATCCGGGTGGCTCCTTCGGAGGCTGAGAACGGGACCGTCCCGCTCCCTTCGAGGGTCC
>DATFFO010000244.1:0-5242 GCA_035250025.1 Acidimicrobiia bacterium | reverse complement strand
CCTCCGGGTGCTGGGGCGGGCCGACGAGGTGATCGTGACCGGGGGCGAGAACGTCAATCCCGGCCGGGTGGAGGCGGTCCTCGCCTCTCACCCTGGGGTGGAGCGGGCGGTGGTGGTCTGCGTGCCCGACCACGAGTGGGGCGAGGTGGTGGCGGCTCTCTATGTGGGTGACGTCGGCATCGACACCCTGCGGGAGTGGGCACGAGAGCACCTCGCCAGCCATGAGCTGCCGAGGGTGATCCGCCAGGTGACCTCGATCCCGCTGGCCGGGCTGGGTAAGCCGGACCTCGGAGCCGTCCGCCACCTGCTGTCGAACAGTCCTCCACGAAGTGTTTGTCCCCCACGAAGTGGGGGAAGGTCCCTGCCACCGGAGCGCAGCGGAGGTGGGAGGTAGGGGGCTCGCCGAAGGCGAGGGTGGACCCGTCGCGAACTTTGAATGAGCCTTTCCTGGTGGGAACGAGATCCCCCTACCCCACCGGCTCCGCCGGCGGGGGCCCCTTCCCCCTTCGCTTCGCTCAGGGGGACAAACCTCCGTCTTCTGACCCCGTTACCAGTCGGGGCGGCGGCGCAGTCGCTTCTTCTCTGAGTGCTGGCGTTTGGATTCGAGGCGGGACACCCGCGATGCCCGCGACGGTTTGGTGGGGCGGCGGGGCGTGACAGGCCTCAGGGCCTGGGCGAGGCGCTCGGCCAGGCGCTCCCTGGCCAGGGCCCGGTTGCGCCATTGCGAGCGTGAGTCGGAGGCGGTGACAGTCACAACTGCACCGAGGCGGTCGATGATGCGGTGCTGCTCGATCTCGGGAAAGGCGGTGGACGCGGCCACGTCGAACCGGATTTCCACCGCCGTCTGCGACCGGTTGGCATGCTGGCCGCCGGGGCCGCCCGAGGTGGTGAAGGTCTCGGTGATCTCCTCGTCGGGGATCGTGAATCGCCCCACTGCCAGGTCATCCATATCACGGCGAGCGCAGCGGGCTACTCGTAGTACTCGGTGCCGAGGTGGGTGATCAACTCCTCGCCCATCATGTGGCGCAGGTTGTTCTTCATCTTCGTCAGCTGGATGAAGACGTCGTTCTCGGCGTAGATGTCGGGAGCGTGCTGGGGGCTCTTGAAGTAGAAGGAGAGCCACTCCTGGATGCCTTTGCGACCGGCCCGGTGCGCCAGGTCCATGAACAGCGCCAGGTCGAGAACGATCGGAGCGGCCAGGATCGAGTCCCGGCAGAGGAAATCGATCTTGATCTGCATCGGATAGCCCAGCCACCCGAAGATATCGATGTTGTCCCAACCCTCTTTGTCGTCGCCGCGAGGTGGGTAGTAGTTGATCCGGACCTTGTGATAGAGATCGCCGTAGAGCTCCGGATAGAGCTCGGGCTGGAGGATCTGCTCCAGCACCCCCAGCTTGGACACCTCCTTCGAGCGGAACGAGTCCGGGTCGTCGAGCACCTCGCCGTCGCGGTTGCCGAGGATGTTGGTCGAGAACCAGCCTTTCACCCCCAACATCCGGGCCTTGAGGCCGGGAGCGAGGATCGTCTTGAGCAGGGTCTGGCCGGTCTTGAAGTCCTTGCCGGCGATCGGAATACCCCGCTGATCGGCCAGCTCGAGCATCGCCGGCATGTCGACGGTCAGGTTCGGCGCCCCGTTGGCGAACGGGACATCCGACTGGAGGGCGGCGTAGGCATAGATCTGGGAAGGAGCGATGTCGGGATGAGAGTCCCGCAGCCCCTGCTCGAAGGTGGCGAGGTCCATGTGGACCTCGGAGGGCTCCTTGTACACCTCGGTGGAGCCGCACCAGACCATCACGACCCGATCGAGATCGTGGTCGCCTCGGAACCGGTCGATGTCGGCCATGAGCGCCTCGGCCTGGTCCATCTTGGTCCGGCTGTCACCCTTGACGTTGTCGGTGTCGGGCAGGTTGCGGACCCATTCGTGTTCGAACACGGCCGCCATCGGCTCGATCAAGCGCAGCTCGTCGCCGATCGACTCCACATGGCGGGCCTCGAGCACGCCCGCCTTCATGGCCGAGGCGTAGGCGTCGTCGGAGTAGGGATCCCAGCCCCCGAAGACGAGATCGTCGAGGCCGGCGAGGGGGGCGAACTCTCGGATCAGGGGGTTGCGGTCCTCGTCGCGGCGGCCGAGGCGGATGCGGCCGAGTTGGGTCAGGGAACCGAACGGCTCGGCGTAGCCTTTGCGGGCGGCGAGCACTCCGGCGTAAAGCGTGGTGGCGACGGCGCCCATGCCCGGGGTGAGGACGCCCAGCTTCCCGGCGGCCGGGGCGATGGCGGGCGTGTCTGACATGATGATGACCTCCTGAGCCCCAGATCGTCCGGGTCGAGGGCCGATATGTTCCTGACCGCCTCACGATACGTTTGCCGGAGACGCCGGGCGAACGCCATTACCGCGGCCCAGGAGATTCGACCAGGCCCCGGGGTAGTGTGGCCGGGTGGACTTCGGACAGGGCACCCTGGAACCGTCGGTGGACATCGCCCTGTTGGCCGACGCGGTCCAGGCCAGCCGCGGCAAGCTGTTCGTGCTCGGCGGCGGGTGGGACGTCCTCACGGTTCGCTCGCTCCCGGCTCGCCATCCGAGCATGGGTATCGGCCTCCGCGTGCGGGTCCCGTGGGGCTGGCCGGGCGACGATGTCCGGCTCGAAGTCGAGCTCCAGGACGAGGACGGCAAGTCCGTGCTGCCGGGTTCGTTGTCGGCGCCCGTTCCGGTCCGTCGCCCCGAGCATCTCCCCGAGGGCCAGGACGTCACTCTTGTGCGGGCTCTCACCTTCACCAACGTGGTTTTCCAACGGGAGGGCGCCTACTCGTTCGTGATCTCGATCGACGGCGAGGTCACGGAACGGCTCCGCTTCCTGGTCAACCTCCGGCCGGCCGACGCATGAGGACCCTGCCGATGTTTCCGTTGGGAAGCGTCGTGTTCCCCTACACGGCCGTGCCACTACGAGTCTTCGAGCCCCGTTACCAGCATCTCCTGGACGATGTGCTCAACGGAGACCGGACCTTCGGGTCGGTGCTCATCGAGAGGGGCCCCGAGGTCGGGGGAGGGGACGAGCGTTTCAGTGTCGGGACCCGGGTGAGGGTGGCGAGAGTCTCACGTCTGCCGGAGGGCGATCATCGCCTCATCGTGGTGGCCGGTACCCAGCGCATTCGGGTGGAGCGCTGGCTGGATGACGAGCCTTATCCAACTGCCGAGGTCGACCTTCACCCCGACGCCGACGAGGAAGTCCCGCCGGAGTTGATGAAGGAGGTCTGGTCCGAGGTGCGGAGGGTGATGGCGCTGGCCAGCGAGTTGGGCGCCGACACCGCCGACATCACAGCGACCCTCTCCGACAATCCGCTGGCGGCCAGCTATCAAGCGTCCGCCCTCACTCCGGTGACTCCGCTCGACGCCTACGCCCTGCTCACTGCCCCCGGTCCCGTGTCCCGGTTGGTGCTCTGTCGCCAGTTGCTGATCGACAGCGCCCACGTGCTCTCGTCTCAGCTCGGAGGTAGGCCGAACGACCTTTAGGCCGTCAGGCTGTTCAGGTTTGGGACGAGCCGGCCGATAACCGGACGACATCCATCCTGTAGCCAGGGAGTGGGCTGCCGTGGATGGCACCATGCGAGGCCGGGCCTTCTATTTGGTCCGGCCTCGTTGTGGTTTCGGCTTGTGCATGTGATCACGAGCTGTCTAGGGTCTCCCCCCTCACTCCCACCGTCGTCCACCGGTAGTCAGGAGTTTTCCCTTGATCAAACGATTGTTGCTGTCGCTCGCGCTCGTCGTGTTGGCCCTGCCGGCGGCGGCGGCCGACCCCGGATCGATCGAAATCGTCTTTCCACAGGACGCCACTGTCACCCACTTCACGGACAGCTGGGGCGCGGCCCGGGCCGGCCACCGCCACCAGGGCAACGACCTCATGGCCCCGAAGATGACCCCGGTCGTGGCCGCGGCCGACGGTGTCGTCAGCTGGATCCGCGACTCGGGCACTGCCGGCCGCTACGTCGCCATCGAACACGAGGGTGGCTGGGAGACCTGGTACATGCATCTCAATGATGACAACGTCGGCACCGACGACGGCGCCGCCCCGGTCGAGTTGGGAATCGCCGTCGTGGCGGGCGAGGAGGTCGAAACGGGCCAGGTCATCGGCTGGGTCGGCGACTCCGGCAACGCCGAAGGCGCTTCGCCTCACACCCACTTCGAACTCCACATCAACGGACAGGCTGTCGATCCCCACTCGTACCTGGTGAAGGCGTTCGACGAGGCGCTGGTGGCGGAGAAGACCGAGCCCACCGCCAGCTTCATCCTCCGCTAGACCGCCGCCCACCCCGCTTTCGCGCATCGATCCCGTCAAATCCGGCGCGTTTGATGCGCGAAAAGGGCTGGGCACCGCCCTCAGTCCAGGGTGGCGGAGTCGTCGAGGCGGAAAACCTCCCCGACCACGTCGGGGTGCCGGGGGCTGACCACCGCCACCTCGATGTCTGGCACCGGCGGCGGGACGGCGTCGCCCACCCAGATGACGCGGCGCACGTTCGCGGTTCGTACTGCGGCCGCCCACGAGTCGAGGACGGCGTCGAAATCCCGGGCGAAGGAACGCAACCGGTCGTCCGTCGCCGCCTCCATCACGAGCACCGCCGAGAAGCAGTTCAGGCATGCGCCCGTGACATGGGAGTCGTCGGTGACGTCGCCCACGGCAACCTTTATCCCGTCGCGCCGCAAGGCCAGGCCCGCCTCGGGATCGGTCACGAAGGCGCGGATCTCGCGATCGCGACCCCCGAAGTGCTCCACCAGCCGGGTCCCTATCGGAGTGTCTGCGCCTACCACGATCACGGGCATGGAGCCGAAACTAGTGGTGGACGCGAGATTCGCGTTCGAGCTCTGCCGTCCGTATGCGCATATGCGAATTGGATCCGGCGGCGGGCCATTACACTCGCCGTCCGCCCGAGAGGAGGAGTCTCGCCCGTGGGGCCCGAGCTGCCGCTTTACGACCGACGATTCGAGCACGATGCCTGCGGCGTCGGCTTCATCGCCGCTCGAGACGGCAGCGCCTCTCATCGGATGACGCGTCTGGCGGTCGACTGCCTCCGGCATCTCGATCATCGCGGGGCCAAGGCCGCCGACGGCACTGGCGATGGGGCCGGGATCATGACTCAGGTGCCGCGGCGGCTCCTCCGCCGCGACCTTGCCGCCGCCGGGTTTTCGGTCGACGAGGGGCGTCGGATCGGCGTCCTCATGTGTTTCCTTCCCCAGGAGGATCCCCGCAAGG
>DATFFO010000243.1:0-6956 GCA_035250025.1 Acidimicrobiia bacterium | reverse complement strand
TCGCCGGGGCCGAGCTCATCCGTCTCGCCATCGGCCAGCTGGGCCTCAAGGGATACCCGAAGCTCTCCGGGAGCCGGGGGCTGCACGTGTACCTGCCCCTCGAACCGGTCCACACCTACGAGCGGGTACGCCGATTCGTCGGTGAGGTAGGCACGTATCTCGTGGCCGCCAACACCGACGACCTGACCATGGAATGGGACAAGCCCAAGCGAAAGGGCAAGGTCTTCATCGACCACAACCGCAACGCCTCGGGTCAGACCATCGCCTCCGTCTACTCGGTACGGCCGCGACCGGGCGCTCCGGTTTCCTTGCCGTTGCGATGGGAGGAGGTTTCCGAGGTCCGCAACGGTGACGTGACCATGGCCAACCTATGGGAGAGGTTGCAGCGGCTCGGAGACCTGTTCGCCCCCGTCGTGGCCGGCGGCCAGACACTCGACGAGGCAGAGAAGGCGCTCGGCCTGTGATCGACGCCCACATTCTCGGCAGACTGGCCCGTATGTTCGAGAGCGGCGGGGTGCTGGCGCTCACGGGGGCGGGCATCTCGACCGATTCGGGAATCCCCGACTACCGCGGCCCCAGCGGCGCCACACGTAGCGGGGCTCCGATGACCTACGGCCAATTCGTCGGCGACCCGGACGCCCGCCGCCGCTACTGGGCACGTAGCCATACCGGCTGGGGTCGCATCGCCGGAGCCCTGCCCAACCCCGGTCATGAGGCGGTGGCGGCTCTGGAGCGGGCCGGCTACGTCTCGGGCGTCATCACGCAGAACGTCGATGAACTCCACCAGGCGGCCGGATCGGAGACAGTTCTCGACCTCCATGGTGCCCTGAGCCGGACCGTCTGTCTCGACTGTGGGGACACCCGGTCGCGACTGGAGTTGCAGCACCGTCTCGACGCCGCCAATTTCTTCACCAGGCACCGGTCGGCCGTCTTCACGGCCGATGGCGACGCCGAGCTCGCGGCCGGCGCCGAGGATCGTTTCGTCGTCGTCGAATGCCTGGAGTGCGGCGGGATGCTCAAGCCGGACGTGGTCTTCTTCGGGGAGAACGTGCCCCGGCCGAGGGTCACGACTGCCTTCGACTGGCTGGCGGACGCCTCCGCGCTCCTGGTCCTCGGTTCGTCGCTCACGGTGATGTCGGGGTACCGGTTCGTGCTCGCCGCCGATCGCCGGGCAATCCCGGTCGCGATCGTCAACCAGGGCCCGACCCGGGGCGACACCAGGGCGCAGGTGAGATGCCAGGCCGGCCTTTCTCCGACGCTGCAGGCGCTGGCGGCGATGCTGGTCCCCGCCGCCGCCCGATAGGCTCGGCGGGAACGGAGGGATCGAATGCAACTAGGAATGATCGGCCTCGGACGCATGGGGGCGAACATGTCACGCCGCCTGACCGCCGCCGGCCACGAGGTAGTCGGATACGACATCGACGCCGGTGTCGTGTCCGACCTGGTGGATGAGGGCGTTGTCACCGCCGCCCCAGACCTGAAGAAATTGGTGGGCCTGCTCGACGCGCCCCGGCACGTATGGATGATGCTGCCGGCGGCGTTCGTGGACGGGACGCTCGACGGCCTCCTCCCCCTGCTCTCGAAGGACGATGCAGTCGTCGACGGGGGAAACAGCTTCTACCGCGACGACGTCGACCGGTTCGCACGCATCTCTCCGACCGGAGTCCACTACCTGGACGCGGGAGTGTCGGGTGGGGTGTGGGGCCTCGAGCGGGGGTACTGCCTGATGGTGGGTGGTGAAGCCGAGGCAGTAGAGCGCCTGCGCCCCGTTTTCGAAGCCCTTGTCCCGGGGGTGGATGCCGCCGCCCGCACCCCCGGCCGGACCGGCGATCCCGCCCCCGAGGAGCAGGGATGGCTGCATTGCGGCCCGGCGGGAGCCGGCCATTTCGTCAAGATGGTCCACAACGGGATCGAGTACGGGCTCATGGCAGCCTTCGCCGAGGGCTTCGCGATCCTCGAGCGGGCCGACGTCGGCGCCCGTGACCGTGCCCTGGACGCCGAGACTGCCCCCCTCCGCCAGCCCGAGTACTACCAATTCGACCTGCCGCTCGACCGGGTCGCCGAGGTGTGGCGGCGGGGTTCCGTGGTCGGCTCGTGGCTTCTCGATCTCACCGCCGCCGCCCTGTGCGTCGACAACGACCTTGCCGCCTACTCGGGCCACGTGTCGGACTCGGGCGAGGGGAGATGGACCATGCAGGCGGCCATCGACGAGGGGGTCCCGGCCAACGTCATCGCCTCGGCGCTCCATCAGCGCTTCAGTTCTCGCGATCTTGGCGACTATGGCGACAAGCTGCTCTCGGCCATGCGCCAGCAGTTCGGTGGACACGCCGAGAGGCCGGCGAAATGAGTCCCTGGCTGATCCTGGGAATGGCCATCGGGGCGGAGGTGATCGCCACCAGCTTTCTGCGTGCCTCCGACGGGCTCACCAAGCCGGGCCCGACGCTGGTAGTGGTCGCCGGCTACGCCATCGCCATCTACCTGCTGTCGCTGTCGCTGCGCCAGATCCCGGTCGGCGTCGCCTACGCCATATGGTCAGGAGTGGGGGTGATGCTCATCGCCGTCATCGGGTGGGTGGTTCTCGATCAGCGCCTGGACACACCGGCCGTCGCCGGCATGGCGCTGATCGTGGCCGGGGTGGTGGTGATCAACGTCTTCTCGTCGACCGCCGCCCACTGATCGAGTGGGACTACGCCATGCCGAAGCGGGCCTCGAAGCGCTCGGCCTTGGCGATGATCTCGCCCGGGAGCGCCATCAACTTCTCCTGGAGCTCAGAAGCGGCCGAATCCAGGCCCTTGAGCTCGCCGATGCCCCACTGCCGGATGAGCGGCATGATCACGTTGTCGTGATGGACGCGCAGGTTGTAGACGCCGGCCTTGGCGATGTCGATCGAACGCCGCAGGAACCCGGGGATGCCGACGCCGGGCATCTGGAAGTTGGTGAAGGTGCGGAGGATTCCTTCGAGGGCGACGGTGGGGTGGGTCTCGAGCATCGCCTGCATGACGCCCTTGTAGAACATGAAGTGATGGTTCTCGTCGGCGGCGATGTTGCGCATCAGCTCGAAGGCCGTCTCGTCTTCAGTGATCTTGCCGGTGTTGCGGTGGGAGACCCTGGTGGCGAGCTCCTGGGCCGACGTGTAGGCGAACAGCTCGGCTGGGTGCGACCAGTCGGGGGCGTACCCCACGGCCATCGTCGCCATGCGGTCGTCCTCCAGCTCGACCGGGTCGCAGTTGCGGCTGGTCAGTAGATACGAGCGGATGGCTATGGCGTGCTGGCCCTCTTCGGCAGTCCAGAGCCCGTTCCATTCCCGCCATACGGAGCCCGCCGGAAGATACTTCTCGAGAGTGGCGTGGTAGTAGGGCAGGTTGTCCTCGGTCAGAAGGTTGAGGACGAGGGAAGTGCGGGCTCGCTCGTTGATCGAAGCCTGGGACTCCTCCCACGGCTCCTTTGTGAAGCTGCGCCCTTCCTCCCACGGGATGAAGTCGTGGAAGTACCAGTGCTTGCGCCGCTCGCGGTGCTCGGCGATGAGCTTGGCGACGGTCGGCTCGAGTGCCTCGACGACCTCCAAGTGTTCGTTGTATGCCATCGGTTCCTCGCGTGGATCGAACTGAACGGTAGGCGGTTAGGTTCGCCTAACAGGTATTGGACAGCGGCGGTCTCCAATCGGTTACACACAATCGGCGCCTTGAAACCACGGAATCCGATACGGTTAGGCGATGGATCTCTACGCCCGCGTCAATGTCCTCGACGGGCGAGCGGTGCGTCTTCCCCGCGGCGACGTCAACGAGGCCATCGCCCTCCACAATGATCCTGTCGGTCGCGTCAACAACTGGTTCCACCAGGGAGCCGATTACGTCCATGTCGTCGATCTCGATGCGGCTGCCTTCGACAACCCCAGGAACCGGGGGCTGATCGACTCGATTCTCGACGAGACCACCGGGCCCGTGCAGATCGCCGGCGGTATCCGCTCCCACGTCGAAGCCGCCCGCCTGCTCGACCGGGGCGCCTGGCGCATCGTCATGGGAACGGCCGCCATCGAAGACCAGAACATGGTCTGGGACCTGTGTCGGGACTTCCCCGGGCGGGTGGCAGTCTCGGTCGACGTCCGTCCCGACGAGGAGATCGCCACCCGGGGTTGGACCAAGAACTCCGGGCGGTATCTGGAAGAGGTGCTCATCGAGATGTCGTCGGCCGGGGCGGCCGCCTTCTTCGTCATGGCCGCGGGCCGGGATGTGCTGGCCGAGCCCGCCAACCTGAAGATCCTGAGCGAGGCGTTGGCCACGGTCGAAGAGCCGGTAGTGGCCGCCGGCGGAGCCCGCGACGTCGAGGACCTCCACAAGTTGGTGGCCCTGTCGATCCACGGCCGCCGCCTCGGTGGGTTGATCGTCGGCCGCGAGGTGACAGAGGGACGGTTCACCCTCGCGGAGGCGCGCCGCATCATCGAGGAGGGCCCGCCTGAACAGCCGGCCGAACCCATCGCCCGGCCCGTGTCGCGGGCCCATACGACCCCACCGCTGCTGGCCGACGCCGCCACCGCCCTGATGAAGGTCGCCGAGGAAGCCGACAGAGCGGCGGCCGCGGCCCGCAACGCCGCCCGTCACTACCAGGCCGCCGATGACGGTCCCGGCACCGATGAGGTGGCCGCCGCTCACGCTCACCTGGAGACGGCCCGTTCCCAACTCGAGGAGATCGCCCCCCGGGCCCCGGTCACCCGCTGAGCGACTGGCGTGCAACGCACGGCATATAGCCCCGTGCGTTACACGACGGTTTCGGGGCTACCGCACCACGGTCCGTGACTGCTCTCTGAGATAGTTGCGCAGGTACCAGGGACCTCCGCCGCCGGCGCCGGACGTGCCCGAGCCCTTCCAACCGCCGAAGCTCTGGATGTCGGGCCAGGCTCCCGTCGTGGCCCCCGCGGCCCGGTTGACGTAGGTGACGCCGGCTTCGATGCGGTCGAAGAAGCGCTGGATCTCCTCGTTGGTACCGGCGAAAAGGCCCGCGGTGAGCCCGAACGGTGTGTCGTTGGCCTTGTCGAGGCCCTCGTCGAGGGATTCGACGGCGCCGACCGCCACCAACGGCACGAAGAGTTCCTGGGACCACACGTAAGAGTCCTCCGGTACGGCCACGACCGTAGGGGCCAAGTAGTTTCCCCGGGTGAGCCCGTCGTCGGTGAGGCGCTCGCCGCCGTGCAGCACGCGGCCGCCCCGGGCGGTCACCTCCTCGATCGCCTTTTCGAAGCGCTCGACCGCCTCCTCGTCGATGACGGGGCCCGTGAAAGCGTCGCGTTCCAGCGGATCACCCACCTTCAGCTCCTTGGCCCGGGCAGTGAGACGGTCGACGAACTCGTCGTAGACGGGACGCTCCACGTACACCCGGGAGGTCGCCGAGCATTTCTGGCCGGAGAATCCAAACGCGCCGCGAACGACGCCCTCGACCGCGGCGTCCAGGTCGGCGGTGGCAGTGACGATGGCGGGGTTCTTCCCGCCCATCTCGGCGATGACCGGCTTGGGCCGCTTCTCGCGCACGGTGCGATACAGGTACATCCCGACGTCGTAGGAGCCGGTGAAGGTGAGCCCGTCGACTCCGTCGTGGTGGGCGAGGGCGTCGCCGACCTCGTCGCCGCCGGTCACCACGTGGAAGGCGGAGGGGGGAAGGCCCGCCTCCCGCATGAGGCGGTAGAACTCGATTGCCATCAACGCCCCCTGATTCGAAGGCTTGAGGACGACCGTGTTGCCGGTGAGGAGGGCACCGATCGTCGGTCCCGAGGCCAGGGCCAGGGGGAAGTTGAACGGCGAGATCACTGCCCACGTCCCGTACGGGCGGAGCACCGAGACGTTGTGCTCTGCCGCGGAGAGCGAGGAGAGCGGGGTCTCGAAGCCGTCGTGCTCCGTCATCTGACCGCCGTAGTACCGGAAGAACTCGACGGTTTCCGCCACGTCTCCCAACGCCTCGAGGCGGTTCTTGCCGACCTCGTGGGCCATGAGGGCGGCGAGGTCGAAGAGCTGGCCTTCCATGAGCTCGGCCGCCCCCAGCATGAGGTCGCGGCGCTGCTGCCAGGGAGTCGACTCCCATTCGTCGTTGAAGGCTCCGGCGGCGGCCACGGCATCGTCGATGTCGCCCACGGTGGCCTGGGCAAAGCGCCCCACCACGACGTCACGGTCGATGGGCGAGCGTTCCTCGAACCACTCACCGCTCGTCCGCTCCTCGCCGTCGACGAAGTAGGGATGGTCCTCACCGAGACGGGACTGGACCCGTTCCAGGGCGGCGTCGTAGGCGGAGTGGAGCTCCTCGTTGTCGGAGGACATGGTGGCGTAGGTGATCTTGGGCGTTGTCATTTCGATGCCATCTCCGCGCTCGAGGGACCTCTGCCAAGAGTAACTGAGCTAGGGGGTGAGCGGCCGGGGCCGGGTTACCTGCGCAGGGCGAGCGGGCTGTCGACCAGCCAAGCTCGGAGGGAAGTGGCGGGGGTGTCCGGGTCGATCAGGAACGAGAACCGGGCCGTGCCGTCCACCATCGCATCCGCCTTGGTGATGGCGATGATCTCGTCGCCGCCCGCCAGCGCCACCAGTGCGTCGCCGTCCGGCACCGGTCTCATGTCCAGGGTCCCGGTCACGACGGCGGCTCCCGCCCCTCGCGGTTCCAGTTCGAGGCCGATTCCGGGGTCGTCCACGGCTTCGATGTCCGACACCGCCCGTCCCAGCAGGGATCGCAGGTCGGGCCGGGGGACGAGCGCCCAGACGTCACCCGCCGGGAACCAGACGTCCTTGCTCTGGGCAATCTCCCGTTGCTCGCTCAGGTCGGCCCCGATCGTGAGCCACTCTCCGCGCACCAGGGCGCGCGATTCCGTGCGCCCCGCCGGAACGGATCCCAGCAACGACGCTCCTTCCAGGTCACCGGGGGCGTCGGCGCCGAGCACGTCGAGGATGGTGGGGACGATGTCGGTCGTCTCGGCCCGCACG
>DATFFO010000242.1:0-6289 GCA_035250025.1 Acidimicrobiia bacterium | reverse complement strand
GCTTCGAGTCGTCCGATCATGCTCCTGGTCGACGATGACCCCGGGGTCCTCGGCGCCATCGAGCGGGACATGCGGAGCCGCTACGGCGAGAACTACTCGATCGTTCCGATCAGCCGGGGGGGAGAAGCGATCGAGACCAGCAAAGAGCTGAAGCGGAGAGGCTCCGAAATCGCCCTCTTCCTGGTCGATCAGCGCATGCCCGAGGTGACCGGCCTCGACGTTCTCAAGGCGACGCTGGCGATGTACCCCGACGCCAAGCGGGTACTGCTAACCGGTTACGCCGACACCCAGGTCGCCATCTCCGGCATCAACGAAGCCGAGCTCGACTATTACCTCAGCAAGCCGTGGGATCCACCCGAGGACACGCTGTACCCGGTCATCGACGACCTGATGGACGACTGGGCGGCGCAGTTCCGCATGTCCTCTCCAGACGCCTTGCGCCTGGTAGGCCATCGCTGGTCGGCCGAGGTAGCCGAGCTCAAGGACTTCCTGCTGCTCAATCAGGTCCCGTACCGCTTCCTCGATATCGACACCGACCCCGAAGCGGGCGCCCTTCAGGCGGCGCTGGAGGAACAGTCGGAAAGGCCTACCGTGGTCCTCGCCGACGGGCAGGTACTCAACTCGCCCGATCGACGGACTCTCGCCGCCGCCGTCTCGCTCAATGTCGTCACCGAGAACCCGTACCACGACTTCATCATCATTGGGGGCGGCCCGTCCGGATTGGCGGCGGCTGTGTACGCCGCCTCGGAGGGATTGACCACCCTGGTGGTGGAACGGTGGGCGACGGGCGGGCAGGCCGGAACCAGCAGCCGCATCGAAAACTATCTCGGCTTCCCCAATGGAATCAGCGGGGCCGACCTCGCCCGCCGCGCAGGCGCCCAGGCCGTCAGGCTCGGGGCCGAGATCATCACCGCCTCCGAGGTGGTGGCCGTCGACCTCGAGGAGCCGATGCGGGTGGTGACACTGGCCGACGGCCAGGAGCTGCGCGCCAAGACCCTTCTGGTCGCCTCCGGGATGACGGTGAAGACGCTGCCCACGCCCGGGCTCGATCGCCTGCGGGGAAGCGGCGTCTACTACGGGGCCGCACCCGGCGAGGCCCGCGACTACGCCGGGGAAAGCGTGGCAGTCATAGGCGGCGCCAACTCCGCCGGCCAGGGTGCCATGCGGCTGGCCCGCCATTGCGAGGTCGTCTACGTGGTGGTGCGGGGCCATTCCCTGGCAGACGGGATGTCGGACTATCTCGTCAAGCAGATCGAATCGACACCCAACATCGAGGTGCTGACAGGCTCGACGGTGACCGAGGTCAACGGCGAGACCAGGGTCGAGGGGATGCGGGTCCAGACGGGAAGTGACGTCACCGACTACCCGGTGAGTGGGGTGTTCGTGTTCGTGGGGGCCGTTCCTCACGTCGATTTCCTGGGCGGACTTCTCGACCTCAGCACGGACGGCTTCGTCCTCACGGGGCCTGACTTGTGGGACGACGACGGTGTCTTGAGTCCGAACTGGCCCCTGAAACGACCGCCGTTGTTCCTCGAGACGAGCGTGCCGGGCATCTTCTCCTCGGGAGATGTTCGCTACGGCTCGATTCGCCGGGTGGCTGCGGCGGTGGGGTCGGGAGCTGCCAGCCTGTCGTTCGTGCATCAGTACCTGGGCACGTTGTGAGCGTCGACCCGGAGGTTTTGGCCCGCATACCGCTGTTCGGCGACCTCGACCGCGCCCAGGTGGACCTTTTGGGCTCGCAGATGAAGATCACACGCCTCGCCGCCGGTGAAGTCCTTTTCAATGAAGGCGACCCGGGCGACAGTGCCTACGTCGTGTTGGACGGTCTGCTCGAGGTGACCAACACAGGACCATGGCAGCCCCTCGTCGTCGGCGAGTCCCAGCCCGGCGACCTGGTCGGCGAGATGGCGTTGCTGCGCGAGGGTCCGAGGACGGCGACGGTGACGGCGCGAGAGGAGACCACCCTGGGAGAGGTGGCTAAAGCCGAGCTCGACCTCCTCCTCGCCACCGGCACCACGGCCAGCGCCGTGTACCAGAAGCTGCTCGACCGGTGGGAGGAGACCCGCGACAGGCTCCGCCAAGGCGAGCGTGTGGCCCAACTCGGGGTGCTGGCGGCGGGCGTGGCTCACGAGTTGAACAACCCCAGTGCGGCCATCAAGCGGAGCGCAGCCGGCCTCGAACCCGCCATCTCCCGAATGGTGGCAGCCGGTCTGGCGCTGGCGACGGCCCAGTCGACCGCCCAGACGATGGGGGCGGTGCACGAGGTCGTGACGGGGGTGACCGATGGGCCGCGCAAGACGCCGATGTCGTCGCTGGCCCGCCTCGACGCCGAGACTGCCCTGGCCTCCCGGCTCAGGACAGCCGGCCTCGGCAATGGCGAAGCGGTGGCGGCGGAAGCCGTTTCCCTGGGCCTGGACGAGGCGGCTCTCGCACCGGTCCTGGATCCGACGCCGCCTGACGACCTCGGCTTGGCGCTGGAAGCTGTCCTGGCGGCGGTGGCGGCTCGCAAGATCGCCCAGGAGATCGGGATGGCTGCCGGCCAGGTCTCTGCGATCGTGGCGACCTTGAGCTCGTACAGCCGTCTCGACCGTGCCCCCACCGCCGAGGTCGACCTCCACGAAGGGCTGGAGAAGACTCTGAGCCTGTTGTCGCACCGCCTGGACGGGATCGACATCGTCCGCGACTACGCCGACGACCTCCCCCTCGTGACGGCCACCGAGACCGAGTTGAACCAGGTGTGGACCAACCTCATTGCCAACGCCGCCGACGCCGTCGGGCCGGGGGGGATGATCACGGTCCGGACCCGGGTCACCGACGACCGGGTCGTGGTGGAGATCGAGGACAACGGGCCCGGCATCCCTCCCGCCGACCTGGAACGCATCTTCTACGCCTTCTACACCACCAAGGCTCCCGGTAAGGGCGTCGGCCTCGGCTTGGCGGTCACCCAGCGCATCGTGTCTGTCGACCACGACGGCGAGATCGAGGCGTCCTCAGAGCCGGGATGCACGATCTTCCGAGTCCTCCTCCCGTGCTGACCGTCGAGTCCCACCGAACCGTCTAGGGTGCGCCTGCAAGGGATGCAAAGGAGTATGGAGTGTCTGCACGTCACCTCAGGCGCCGGCTGGCGACTGTCCTTTCGGTCATGGTCGTGGCCGGGTTGGTCCCGGTTCTTCCTGCCGCCGCCGTCGACAACCCGTCGACCACCGTATTCATCAACGAGATCCACTACGACAACGCAGGCACCGACGCCGGCGAGGCAATCGAGGTAGCCGGACCGGCCGGCACCGACCTCACCGGATGGTCGATCGTCCTCTACAACGGCGCCACCAGCGCGGTGTACGACACCGACGTCCTCAGCGGGACAATTCCCGACGAAGGCGATGGGTTCGGGGCGGTCACCCTCACCTACCCGTCCAACGGGATCCAGAACGGATCGCCCGACGCCGTCGCCCTGGTCGATGCCGCCGGCGGCGTGGTCCAATTCCTCTCCTACGAAGGTGCTTTCACAGCCGTCGATGGGCCGGCAGTCGGCCTCGCCTCCACCGACATCGGCGTCTCGCAACCAGGCGACACACCGGTCGGTACCTCCCTCTTCCTGGATGGCACTGGCTTCACCTACGGCGACTTCTCGTGGACGTCGGGCGCCAGTAGCTTCGGTCAGGTCAACACCGGCCAGGTCTTCGATGAGCCCGTGGAACCGGCGGACCCCTGGATCAACGAGCTGCACTACGACAACGACGGCACCGACTCGGGGGAGGCGGTGGAGATCGCCGGCGAAGCCGGGCTCGACCTCACCGGGTGGTCGATCGTCTTCTACAACGGCAACGGCGGCACCAGCTACGCCACGTTGGGGCTCGACGGCGAGATCGACGACGAGGGCGACGGTTTCGGCGCCATCTCGGTCACCCAGGCAGGTATCCAGAACGGCTCTCCCGACGGTCTCGCTCTGGTCGACGACGAAGGAGCAGTCGTCCAGTTCCTGTCCTACGAAGGCGCCTTCGAGGCCGTCGACGGCCCGGCCGCGGGCGTCATTTCCACCGACATCGGCGTCTCCCAGGAAAGCTCCAATCCCGTCAGCCAGTCCCTCCAACTCACCGGCGCCGGCACCACCTACGCCGAGTTCACCTGGACGTCGGCCGCCGCCACGTTCGGATGCGTCAACGAGGGCCAGGTCGACCTCGGAACCTCCACCTGCGGAGCCATCGAGACCACCACTCTGATCTCGGCCATCCAGGGCACCGGCGAGACGAGCCCTCTTATTGGCAACCGGGTCCAGGTGGTCGGGGTCGTCGTCGGCGACTACGAGGGACCCTCCCCGGCACTGCGCGGCTTCTACGTCCAGGAGGAGGAGGCGGATTGGGACGCCGACCCCGCCACGAGTGAAGCTCTGTTCGTCTTCCACGGCGACGAGGACGAAGTGGCCGTCGGCGACGTCGTCCGGGTTGTCGGCAGCGTGGCCGAGTTCCAGGGTCAGACCCAGCTGGGCTTCCCCGAGGACGTCGAGATCGTGTCGAGCGACGCCTCGGTCCCGCCCACGACTGTCGAGCTTCCCTTCCCCACGCTCGACTTCCCGGAACGTTACGAGGGCATGAGCGTCACCTTCCCCGAGCCGCTGTACGTCACCGAGTTCTTCCAGCTTGGCCGGTTCGGGCAGGTCGTCGTCTCCGGCGACGGGCGGCTTCAGCAGCCAACGGCAGTAGCCGAGCCGGGTGCCGAGGCCACCGCCGTCCAGGCGGCCAACAACCTCAACCGGCTGATCCTCGACGACACCCTCCAGAACCAGAACCCCGACCCGATCGTGTTCGGGCGCAACGGCGACCCCCTGACGGCCGAGAACACGCTGCGTGGCGGCGACACCGTGACCGGTGCCACCGGCGTGATGACCTACACGTGGGCGGGCAACTCGGCTTCGGGCAACGCCTATCGGCTGCGCCCGGCCGACGCCTCGATGGTGTTCGACTTCGAGGCTCAGAACCCGCGTCCGGCGGCGGCGCCGAACGTGGGCGGGTCGGTGAATGTGGCCAGCTTCAACGTCCTCAACTACTTCCTGACACTCGACGCCGGCGGCAACCTGTGCGGGGTCGTGCCGATGGAGTGTCGCGGGGCCGAAGATGAGTTCGAGTTCGAGCGTCAGCGGGTCAAGCTGCTGGCGGCGCTGGAGAAGCTGGACGCCGACGTCTTCGGCTTCATGGAGTTGGAGAACACGCCCGGCGTCAGCCCGGAGGCCGACATAGCCAGCGGTCTCAACGACCTCCTCGGGGACGGCACATACGCCGCCATCGACGCCGGCACCGTCGGCGACGACGTCATCCGGGTCGGCATGATCTACAAGCCGGGGTCGGTGACGCCGATCGGCGAGCCGGTGATCGTCGACTTCGACGACGGTCTCAACCGGGCCGCCCTCACCCAGACGTTCCGCGAGAACGCCACCGGCGAGGTGTTCTCGGTGGCGGTGAACCACTTCAAGTCGAAGGGATGTGAAGACGCCACCGGCGGCAACCTCGACCAGGGTGACGGCCAGGGATGCTGGAACCCGGCCCGGGTAGAGGCGGCGACCGAACTGGTGGCGGCGCTCGATTCGCTTGGGGAGGGCGATGACGACTGGCTCATCATCGGCGACCTCAACTCCTACGACCACGAGGACCCGATCGACGTCATCAAGGAGGCCGGCTACGTCGATCTCGCCCACGAGTTCCTGGGCGACGAGGCCTACGGCTACGTGTTCGACGGCCAGTGGGGTTACCTCGACTACGCCCTCGCCTCGCCGTCGCTGGCGGCGCAGGCGACGGGTACGGCGGAGTACCACATCAACTCGGACGAGCCGAGCGTGTTGGACTACAACACGAACTTCAAGACCGCGGCGCAGATCGACTACCTGTTCGCCCCCGACGAGTTCCGGACCTCAGACCACGATCCTGTCGTGATCGGTCTGGCACTGGACGCGGGGCTGGCGGACCTCGAGGCGACGCCGTCCGTGCTGTGGCCTCCGAACCACAAGTACAGGGTGGTCGAGCTCGACGCCGACGGCGCCACCGTAGAGATCCAGTCGGCGACGTCGTCGGAAGCCGACTCCGGGCTGGGCGAGGATGACCTGCCCAACGACATCGTCCTGGTGGACGACGACACCCTCCAACTCCGAGCGGAGCGGTTCTCGAACGCCGGACGCACCTACACCATCGACGCGTTGGTCTCCGGTGGCGGCCAGGTCGTCTACGACACCGCGGTGGTGATCGTCCCCCTGCGCATGCGCAGCTGACACTCTGTGGGTCGTTTTCGCGTGGAAACCATG
>DATFFO010000241.1:0-3000 GCA_035250025.1 Acidimicrobiia bacterium | reverse complement strand
AAAAGGAGTGACCATGCTGGCTGCTGCGCCCCAACTTCTCGATCAGCCCATCGACTTCATCGTCCGAGACCTGCCCTGGTGGTTCTTCATGGTGGTTCACCTGGCGCTCTTCGTCGTGGGTGCGTACTTCGCCCTGCGGGCCTTCGAACACCGCGAGAGCCTCTTCGGGTGGGGATTCGCCCTCTTCGCCATCGCCGAGATCAGCTACATGGGCTACCACGTCAACCTCACGAACTTCCTGTTCTCCCACACCATCTCCGAGGTGCTCGACGGCGCCGCCTTCGTTCTGATCTTCGCCGCCGCGGTCCAGAAGGGCGTCCTGTCCTGGGCCGGAGGGCGGCAGTCCGAGACCCCGGTCGCGGCGGACCGGTGACCATCCGCCTGCTCGCCGGGCTCGGGGTCGTGGCACTCCTCGGCCTCGTCGGTTGTTCCTCTACGAGTTCCGCTGAGGACGGCGCACCGTTCAAGGTCAGCGGAACTGCGGTGCGCACTGAACAGGTCGACATGCCCAAGAGCTACAAGTTTTCCCCGGAGGTTGTTGAAGTCAAGGCCGGCACGACCGTCACGTGGACCAACCACGACGACTTCCCGCACAACGTGACCCTGCTCACCGGGCCGGACAAAACCTCGAAGAACGTTGGCATCGGCGACTCGGCGAGCCTGCCCTTCGCCGAACCGGGGACGGTCTACTACAACTGCTCGTTCCACCCCCAGCAGATGCGGGGGATGGTCATCGTGACGGAGTAGCCACGAAGGGAGCCGACGTCATGCAGGGAGACTCCGAACCGACAACGCTGTCGGAGGGCGAACGCCGAATCCTGGCGACGATCGAAGCGGAGCTCGACCTCACGGACCCCGGTTTTGCAGCACGGTACCGGAGGCGGCTGGAAGCGGGAGGCGGTCGCCTCACGCTCTTCGCCATTGCCGCGATTGTTGCCGGTGGCGTGCTGATGGTGGCGACCTTCACCACATCGCTGTTCCTGGCGGTGGCCGGGGCCGCCCTCATGGGCATCGGTGGCGCCGCCGGAGCGCCCCGGGCCAAGGTCGCGGCCCGGCGGATGGGCGGCTTCCTGGGATGGTGGGTGGGGCCGAACAGCTGACTCGATCGGGTGAGGGCCTCCTCTCGACCCGTCACCGTTCTGGTACTCTAGCGATTGCTAGAGAAATAGGATGGAGGCGCGTATGAGGAAGAGCACGGCCGGGGATCGTGGCGATCGGGCTGATCGGGAAAGGAGCGCGCAGCGCCAGGCCAAGGCGCTCGGCGATCCCACCCGCCACGCCATCTTCCGCGCCGTTACCGATGCCGCCGGCCCGGTCGACGTGGCCACCTTGACGGCGCGCTTCGAGCTCAACCACAACGCCATCCGCCAGCACCTCGCCAAGCTCTGTGCCGCCGGGCTGGTGATCGAGGAGGTCGGCCCGTCCAGCGGACGGGGCCGGCCCCGGCTGCAGTACCGGCCGGCGCTCGTCACCAGCGGCGACTGGGGCATCCCCAGCCCCTATGAGCATCTGTCCGTGATGCTCGTTGAAGCGTTGCGGAGCGGGCGGAGCCCTCGGGAAGTCGGGGCTGAGGCCGGCCGGCGGTGGGCGGCGACCCTGCCCGACACTGAAGATCCCGTCGAGAGCCTCGAGATCCTCGCCGCCCGTCGAGGGTTCGAGCCGCGCCGGGTGGAACGGCGAGAGTCGGTGGATCTCGTGCTCGGCCATTGCCCGTTCCAGGTGACTGCCGCGACCGCGCCCGACATCGTCTGTCAGCTCCACCTCGGTCTCGCCGAAGGCATCGCCGAGGCCACCGGTGGAACGGTGGAGGTCACGGAGCTCGTCGCCCGGGACCCGCGCCGCGCCGGGTGCCGGCTCAAGCTCCGGCGCCTTCCCGACTGAACGTCCGGCCCTCGTTACGGAAGACGGGCGAACCAGGCCAGGGCGAGCGTAGAGGCGACGAGTGCGAGAGCGAAGGCGGCTCCCAGGGTCCACGCCGTCAGGTCCCGACGCTCCTCGACCGTGACCACCGACCGTCCGATGGTGCGGTAGACCTGGGTGAGCTCGTCGGCCGATGCGGCTTCGAAGAACCGCCCGCCGGTGGCCTTGGCGATCGTCCGGAGGGCGGCCTTGTCCGGGGGAACGGACAGCGTCTCGCCTCCCAGCACGACCGTGCCCCCCGGAGTTCCGAAGGCGATCGTGGACACGGGCACACCGGCGGTCCTGGCCCGCTCGGCGGCGGCAGCGTCGGGCCGGCCCGTCGTGCTGGCCCCGTCGGAGAGGATCACGACCCCGGCCGCCTTTTCTTCGCCGCTGGTGCTGAGCGCGTCGAGCGAAGCGTGGATGGCCTCCCCCAGGGCCGTTTCCGAACGGAAGCGGAGCTGCTCGAGCGCCTTCTGGACCAGTTCGTGGTCGGAGGTGGGAGGGACGACCACGATGGCGGTCCCGGCGAAGCTGACCAGCCCGAGGTGGATGCGGTTGGGGAGCAGGTCGGCGAAGTGGGCCACCGCCTCCCGGGCGGCGGCGAGGCGGTCGGGCCGGACATCGGTCGCCATCATGGACGGGGAGACGTCGACGGCCACCACCACCGCCCCGGCCGGTCGCGTGACGAGGACGGGCCACGCCGGCCGGGCCAGGCCGAGCACCATCGCGCCGAGAGAGGCCAGCAGGGCCAGGGCGGGGAGGTGGCGGCGAAACCCCGGCCGGTCGGGGGCGACGACGTCGAGGAGTTCGAGGTTCGTGAAGCGGACGGCGTAGCGGGGCCGGCGCCGCTGGGCGACGATGTAGCTGACGGCCAACCCGGCCACGACGAGGAGCAGCCCGAGCCGGGCGGGGGCGGCGAAGGTCATCGCCCACCCCCGCTCCGCTTGGGCGTGGCGCGGTAGGCCCGCCGCCGGCGCCGATGGGTGAAGAAGACCAGGGCCTCCCCGAGCCAGTCGGCGTCGGTCGAGACAACGAGATGGTGCGCTCCGGCACGGGCGGCGGCGGCGGCGATCGCCGCCCGCTGCGCGCCGGCGGCCT
>DATFFO010000240.1:0-2317 GCA_035250025.1 Acidimicrobiia bacterium | reverse complement strand
CACCACGTCCTCCGATCCCGGGTCGAGTACGTGCTCCACGCCGAGCCGGCGAGCCAGATCGCGTCGAGCGGGGTCGATGTCGATGCCGATCATCCGGAAACCGGCCGCCTGGCCGATCTGGGCACCCAGGAGCCCCAACAGACCCAGGCCGTACTGCACGACGGTCTCACCGAAACGGCACTCGGTCTCGCGGAGGCCGGCGACGGCGATGGCACCCAGGGTGACGAACGCCGCCTGGTCGAGAGACAGGCCGGCCGGCACCTTGGCGACCAGGTGGCGCGGCACCGCCACCAGTTCGGCGTGGTGGGCGCACTGGGAGCCCGAACAGGCCACGAGATCGCCGGGGGCGATGTCCACCACCTGGTCGTCGACCTCGACGACCTCCCCGGCCAGGCTGTAGCCGATGCCGATGAACTCGGGATCGGAGGGCTTGGGCATGGGATGGTCGAGATTGACCGGGGTGCGGGTCTTGGGCCAGTAGGGAGGGACCGAGGGGTATTCGTGGACGCCGAACTCGGGATCGGCGGAGCCCTCGATCAGCCACATCTCGGTGCCGACGCTGATGGCGGAGTAGGCAGGACGCACCAGCACCTCGCCCTGGCGCAGGGTCGGCTCCGGCACGTCTCGCACGACGGCCTCGCCCTGATGGGCAAACACACGTCTCATGTCACAGGTCCTTCCACGAATCCCTATTGTTCAACATCTTTGATTTGTCTCACGCTAGCCGGGTCGCACCGGCGTTGGTCGAGTCTAGGATCCCGGCCAACACGAATTACCAAGGACGTTGACAAAAGGTGAGCCGCTTGGGAAGCTCTCGCTTCGAGAGGAGCCAATGACCGTCCAGATCCACCCCGGCGAGGTGGTGCATTCCATGGACCACCTCGTCCTCGAACTGGCCGCGCCCGACGAGACGAGCGCCTACTTCACGATCTACTCGCTCGGCCTCATGCGCGACGTCGGGTCGGGCCGGGTGGCGCTGATGAGGGTGACGACGCCCGAGGGGATCATCGATCGGTGCTTCGGCGAGAGCACCGAGGTGGCGGAGCGCATGCAGCGCCGCCTCCGGGGGATCCGATCCGACGGCGGTGCGGTACCCGCCGCCGGGACCGAGCACCCACCGGTCCAGGCGTCGATCCGACGCCTCCCCTCCGCCGACGGGGACGAGACCTGGGTGGTTACGTCCGACGAGCATTCGGTCTCGGCGACGTGGGGTTCGCCAGAACCGGCCTTCTGGCTCTCGGCCCCCGCCCCGGCGTTCCATCCCAGCCGCGACTACGTGACGACCATGGTCAGCTACCGCTCGGCGGAGCTGGTCGTGGACGGCACCAGGACCGGTGGGGAGCCCGGCGACCACGCCGACTGGGGAGAGCGCCTGGGGCGTCCCTTCAGCACCTGCCATGCGGCGTGGGCCGAGACCGCCATCGAGGCGGGATGACCACTTCGCTGCTACTCAAGGATGCCCGGCTGGTCGACGGCCGGGGTGTGGTGGCGGAGCGAGCCGACATCCGCGTGGAGGGAGCGTCGATCACGGCGATCGGAGAGGGGGCAGATTCCCGAGCCGACATCGTGGTGGACGTCTCCGGACGGACGGTGTGTCCCGGGCTGATGAATGCCCACGTCCACGTCTGCTTCGACGGCACCGCCGACCCCGAGCCGGCCTTCCAGGCCGAGGGACCGGTGGAGACAGCGCTCAGGGCGCTCCCCCGGCTGGCCGAGATCCTGGCGAGGGGCGTCACCACCGTCCGGGACCTGGGCGGCAAGGAGGAGGTCACCCTGACGCTCGCCCGTCTCGTGGACGAGGGTCTTGTCGCCGGGCCGCAGATCATGGCGGCCGGGCGCGTGATCACGATGACGGGCGGCCACGGCCACTGGATGGGCATCGAGGTCGACGGCGCCGAGGAGGCCCGCAAGGCCACCCGGCGGATGATCAAGGCGGGGGCGAGGGTCATCAAGGTGATGGCAACGGCGGGCATGATGACCTCCGGGCAGGAGGCGGGTGCTCCCCAGCTCACGGTGGCGGAGATGGCGACATGCGCCGAAGAGGCCCACAAGGCCGGCCTGCCGGTGGCGGCGCACGTGGAGAGCCGCCAGGGGGCGGCCAACGCCATCGAAGCCGGGGTCGACTCGATCGAGCACGGGCACGGGCTCGACGATGCCCTGCTCGAACAGATGGCCAGCGAGGGAGTCGCCCTGGTTCCGACGATTGCGTGTGACCGGGCCATCACCCGGTTGGGGCCGGCGGCCGGGATCCCTGCCTTCATCGTCGCCGACTGCGCCCGTCTCGCCCCCAGCCTGGAGTGGGCGCTGGGGCGAGCGA
>DATFFO010000239.1:0-9262 GCA_035250025.1 Acidimicrobiia bacterium | reverse complement strand
GGGAGAGGAGTAACGTCCCGGTGTCCTCGGCATGGCCGAGCCCCTTGAACCAGTCCGCCCCCTTGTTGACGATGTGGGGCAGGTTCGAGATCGTCTCGATGTTGTTGACGATCGTCGGCTTCATGTAGAGCCCGACGGCGGCCGGGAAGTAGGGGGGCTTGAGCCGGGGTTCGCCCCGGCGGCCCTCCAGCGAGTTGATCAGGGCCGTCTCCTCGCCGCAGATGTAGGCGCCGGCGCCGAGATGGACCGTCACCTCCAGGTCGTAGCCGGTGCCGAGTATGTCCTCCCCGAGCAGACCGGCGGCGTAGGCCTCATCCACGGCCGCCTGTAGCCGGCGGGCCGGCTTGGAGTACTCGCCCCGGATGTAGATGAAGGCGTGGGGCACCTCATTGGCCCAGGCGGCGATGATCACGCCCTCGACGATCTGGTGGGGGTCGCGCTCGAGGAGCTGGCGGTCCTTGAACGTCCCCGGCTCCGACTCATCGCCGTTGACGACGAGGTAAGCAGGCCGATCGGGCGCCAGGAAGCTCCACTTCATCCCCGCGGAGAAGGCCGCCCCGCCCCGCCCGAGAAGCCCCGATTCCTTGACCAATTCGACGAGCTCATCGCGAGTCATCCCGAGGGCGCGGCGGACCGCCTCGTAGCCCCCGGTGGCTTGATACCGATCGAGGGTGTGGGAGTCGGCCGGATGCTGCGTCATCCGGTCGGTGATGACGAGCGGTCCCTGAGGGGCGGCGGTCGTCATCGGCTTCGGTCCCGACCGACGGTGCCCAACGGCTGGAAGGCGGGATAGGGCCCGACGGCGCCGCTGTCGGCGGGGATGGCCCAGTCGAAGCTGCGCCGCCCCCCGAACAGCCCCTGCATCTCGTCGGCATTGACCACCGCGGGCGTGGTGGCCCGCAGCCAGCGGATCAGCTCTCGGGCCTTGTCCGGCGTCACCCCCTCGATCAGTTCGTAATTGACCTGCACAGCCGGAGCGCCGCCGCAGGCGCCGAGGCACTCGGCGTGCTCGACGGAGAGGACCCCGTCGGCGTCGGTCTCGCCGTGAGGGATCCCGGACTCGTCCTCGACGGCGTGGAGGACATCATCGGCGCCGAGCAACATGCAGGAGATGGAGGTACAGATGGATACCAGGAATCGGCCGGTGCGCTCGCGCTTGTACATCGTGTAGAAGCTGGCGACGGCCTGGACCTGGGCCGGCGTCATGTCGAGGAGGAGGCCCACCTGCTCCATCCCCTGGTCCGTCAGCCAGCCCTCCTCGGCCATGGCCAGGTAGAGCAGGGGCATCACCGCCGAACGCTTCTCGGGGTAGCGCGAGATGATTTCCTGGGCCCGTTCCAGGGTTGTTTCCGACCAGTCCGACATCCGCCCGCAGGATAGGAATCGCCTAGGAGGATGCCGAATCACTCGGGTTCCGCAGCCGCCCCCCACGCCAATCGGCCGGGGATCGGCCGTGGGTCCGGCGGAAGGCACGGCTGAATGCCTCGACGGCTTCGTACCCAACAGCCCTGGCAACGGCGTTCACCGTGATGTCGCCCCTACCCAGCAACTCCTTGGCGACGTGCATCCTCCAATCTCGCACGTAGCCCATTGGTGGTCGGTCCAGCAGGTCACGAAAACGCTGATCGAGCGTCGACCTCGAAACGGCCGCCAACTCCGCCAGGTCCGACACCGTCCAATGCCGTTGCGGCTGGCGATGAACGGCCGCCAGCACCGGTGCCAGCAGCGGGTCTCGCAGGGCCGCCAGCCATCCCTCGTCCGCGGCGGGAGCCGTCGCCAAATGAGTCTCGAGGATCTCGGTGAGCAAGAGTGCCGCCAGACGTGAGGTCATGGAGCCCGACGACCCGTCCAGGGCGTACTGGATGCTGGCCTCCACCCACGCCGAGGCGGCACCCGTAGGTCTCACTGCGAACACTGGAGGGAGGGCGGCGAGGCCCGGGTCGAAGAGGGGATCCTCGCAGTCGAGATAGCCGCACACGACGTCGGTCCTGTCCCCTCCCCCGCCATGGCGGAGAACCGGCAGTTCGTGCCAGGGCGGTTCGTCCATGAGCGAGGCGATCGGCGGGACGGAGTCCGCAGGCGTCTCCCCGCGCATGACGTGGCGGTTCCCGTACGGGATCACGATTACCTCACCAGCCGTTGCTGTCAGGCTCTCCCCGCTGTCGAGGACGATCTCGCAGGCGCCGGTGGCAACGATGTGGAACAACGTCATCCGGTCCCTGCCCACTTCCAGGATCGCCGCCAGATCGGCGGGCGAGGGCGACTCGTAGGCCCAGGCCTCGGTGTACTCGGCCCGGAAGAAGATCGCTCCGTGCAAACTCAAACCCTGCAGTGCCGCCCGCAGCGTCGGTTTCTCTGGGCTGATTTCGGGCATTCGGTCATTCATTTCGGCGGCACGGTCATTCTCAAGAGGCGGGCCCTGGCGAATACTCATCATCGCACAGGTCCTCCCATGACGAGGGGGACGGAGCGACAAGAGCAAGGAGGCACGAGATGCCGCTGTTCATGGACGTACACAACGGGATCCCGGCGGACGCCGATGCCGCCGCCGTGGCGGCCGCCCACGCCGCAGACCTCGCCGTCCAGGGCGAGTACGGGGTGAGGTACATCAACTATTGGCTCGATGTGGACGCCGGAAAGATCTTCTGCCTGGTCGACGCCCCCAGCCCCGAGGCAGCGCACAAGGTCCATCGCGAGGCACATGGCCTCGTCGCCGACGACATCTACGAGGTGGTGGAAGGATGAGAACCCTGCGTCTGGTAGTGATCGTCGCCGTGCTGGCTGTCGTGCCGCTGGCGGTGTTGGCGTCGGATGTGTTCACCGACGTGCCGGATTCGAACGTCTTCCACGACGACATCACCTGGCTGGCAGAGGAGGGAGTGACGCGGGGATGCAACCCGCCCTCCAACACCGAGTTCTGTCCGGGAGACAACGTCACCCGCGAGGAGATGGCGGCCTTCCTCCATCGTCTCTCGGGCTCGGTCCTCGAGGATGCCGCGGTGGGTGGCAGCACGGGCTTGGAGGCGGACCTGGCGGCCGCGAACCTGGGCACCGCCGCCTACCAGGACGTGGCCGAGGCGGAGGCCGACGGATACGTCAGCACCCTGGGCCCGGGCGAAGGCAGCCTGGGCTGCTTCGAGAGTCCGGCTCAGGGCGGGATGGGCGTCCACTACCTGCGGGCGGATCTTCTCGACGCCACCCTCGACCCGGCCCAGCCCGAAGCGCTCGTGTACGAGTTGGACGCCGACGCCCAGATCACAGGTCTGGTCGCCCACGAGTACATAGTGCCCGTGGACGCATGGACGGGGTCCGAGCCGCCGATGCTCTTCGGCCACCACCTCCACCAGCATCCGGTCCTGCCGCTCTACGTGCTTCATACCTGGATCTGGAAGGACAACCCGAGCGGGCTGTTCGAGGACTACAACCCGGCCGTACGGCTCTGCCCCGACGGCGTCCCCGTCTTCGGCGAATAAGCAGCCCCCGCCCCGCTTTCGCGCATCGAAACGTTCGATTCTGACGGAATCGATGCGCGAAAACGGGAGTTGGAAGCGTCAGCGGTCGACGTCGCCCATGATCGGGTCGAGCGAGGCGATCGAGGCCACGGTGTCGGCCACGAGGGAGTCGGCCATCATGATGGGGAGGGCCTGGAGGTTGTAGAACGACGGGGCCCGGGTGTGCTGGCGCCACGGCTTGGCCTCGCCGACGGACACCAGGTAGCAGCCCAGCTCCCCCCGCGGCGACTCCACGGCCACGTATGTCTCGCCCGCCGGGACTTTGAAGCCCTCGGTGAAGATCTTGAAGTGGTGGATGAGCGCCTCCATGGACTCGTCGATGCGAGCCCGCGGCGGCGGGGTGACCTTGCGATCGGCCACCCGATAGTCGCCCTTGGGCATCGTCTCCACGACCTGGCGGCAGATCCTGATCGACTGGTCGATCTCGTCCATCCGCATCCGGTAGCGGTCGTAGACGTCGCCGTTCTTGCCAACCGGGATGTCGAACTCGTACTGATCGATGCCCGAGTAGGGGAACGCCTTGCGCAGGTCCCAGGGCACGCCGGCGGCGCGCAGGGTGGGCCCGGTGATGCTGTAGGCGTCGCACTCCTCGGCCGTGATGATCCCCACGTCGTGGGTCCGCTCCAGCCAGATGGGGTTGTTCTCGAGGAGGTCGTCGTAGCCGGCCAGGCGGCCGGGCAGAGTGTCGAGGATGTCGGTGACGTCCTGGCGCCAGCCGGGGGCGAGGTCGGCGGCGACCCCCCCGGGGCGGATGTAGTTGTGGTTCATCCGCAGGCCCGTCGTCTTCTCGAAGAAGTCGAGGATCAGCTCCCGCTCCCGGAAGCCGTACAACATCATGGAGATCGCCCCGATGTCCATGCCGTTGGTGGCGATGGCGATGAGGTGTGACGAGATCCGGTTGAGTTCCGTCATCAGGACCCGGATGGCGTCGGCCCGGGCGGGGACCTCGATGTCGAGCAGCCTCTCGACAGCCAACGAGTAGGCCAGCTCGTTGTGCATCGGTGCCAGGTAATCCATGCGCGTGACGTTGGTGGGGCCCTGGAGGAATGTGAGGGTCTCGGAGGTCTTCTCCATGCCCGTGTGGAGGTAGCCGATGATGGGCCGGGTGCGGCGGACGACCTCGCCCTCCAGCTCTAGTTGGAGACGGAGCACCCCGTGGGTGGAGGGATGCTGCGGCCCCATGTTGATGATCGTCCGCTCTTCACCACCGGGTTCCGCCTCCTCGAAGTAGTCGTCGGTGACGACGCGACCGAACTGTTCGTCGAGTCGGGCTTCGGACTCGTGGTCGGCTATCTCCTGGGTGCCCTCGTCGGTCGGGTCGAACAGCGGCACTTCGGTGCCGGCCGCCCACACCTCGATCACCTCGGTCTCGGGAGTTTCGGCCCCCTGGCGGGTGTCTGTCATCTCAAGTCACCTTGTGGCTGTCTTTGAACTGCACGGGCACCGAGCCCACTCCGAAGTCCTTGCGCAGCGGGTGGCCCACCCAGTCGTCCGGCATGAGGATCCGGCTCGGGTCGGGACTGCCGTCGAACACGATCCCGAACATGTCGTAGACCTCGCGCTCGCCGTAGCTGGCACCGGGCCACACCGACACGATCGAGTCGACCCTGGGGTCGTCGCCGGGGATGGCCACCGCCACTCGTAGCCGGCGCCGGTGACGACGGGAGAGGAGGTTGACGACGAGGTCGAACCTGACTCTCCGGTGGCGATACCAGTCGACGGCGGTGACGTCGGCGCAGGATTCGAAACCGGCGTCTTTGGCGGCGCGGGCGAACTCCAGCAACCGGGAGCGGTCGAGGCGGAGGACCTCCTGGCCATGCGAGTCCTCCAGGCGGGCGCCTTCGAACGGCTCCAGGAGCGGGGCCAGGAAGGCGTCGGGCTCCTTCTCGGGCAGCTCCGGGACCACTCCGGGAGGGATGATCTCCTCGGGTCCGGGATGGCGGGCGGGGCCGGTGATGGCGACGGCGCTGGCGATGTCGGCCGGAGCCGAGTCGCTGGTGGGGGTGCGGTCGGTCACGAGGCGATCTCCCCGGACATGATCTTGTCGTGGAGGTTGAGGATCCCATGCATGAGCCCCTGGGGGCCGGGCGGGCACCCGGGAACGTAGATGTCCACGGGAACGACCTGGTCGACTCCCTGGACGAGGGCGTAGTTGTTGAACATGCCGCCTGAGGAGGCGCAGGCGCCCATCGAGATGACCCACTTCGGGTCGGGCATCTGGTCGTACACCTGGCGGAGCACCGGAGCCATCTTCTGGCTGACACGGCCGGCCACGATCATGAGATCGGCCTGGCGGGGCGAGGCCCGGAACACCTCCATCCCGAAGCGGGCCAGGTCGTAGTTGGCGGTGCCGGTGGCCATCATCTCGATGGCACAGCAGGCGAGGCCGAAGGTGGCGGGGAACATCGACCGGGTCCGGGCCCATGAAGCTGCCTTGTTCACCGAGGTGGTGATGAGGCCGGGTACCGGGGCCATCTAAGCCGCTTCCCGGCCCGTCTCGACTACATAGCGGCGGCGGCGCTTGACGTTCCAGTCGAGGGCGCCTCGCTTCCAGACGTACGCCAGGGTTTCGAGTACGAAGAGGGTGAAGATTCCCACGGCCGCCACCCCGTACCAGCCCAGATCGTCCCAGCGGACGGCCCAGGCAAAGAGGAAGACGATCTCGACGTCGAAGATCACGAACAGCATCGCCACCAGGTAGAACTTCACCGGGAAGCGCTGGGTGGGCTCGACCTCGGGGACGATCCCACACTCGTAGGGGGCCAGCTTCTCGGGAGTCGGCCGGTTGGGGCGGACCAGGCGGGAGCCGAGCAACGAAACGGCGACGAAGCCGCCGGCCAGCACCAGCATCACGGCCACGGGCAGGTAGTCGGCCAAAGTCATTGCACGGTCGACTCTAGAAGGCCTCAAGCACTCCCCGAAGTCCGCCCCCTCTCCAACTGGCGTGCAACGCACGGCACCATGTCCAGTGCGTTGCACGCCAGTCGGATGCGACCCCCTTCTCACCGGGGCGCCGCTCCGACACAATCTTCGACATGGTGGCTGCCAACCAGCTCAACGAGTACTTCGCCCGCCAGTACGGAGTCATCTCCCGCCGCCAGGCGATGGGCGAAGGGCTCACCGAGAGCCAGATCGCCTACCGCCTCGCTACGGGGAACTGGACGAGCCCAACCGCCGGGGTGTACATGGTGGCGACCTCGGCGCCGGACTGGCATCGGGAACTGGCCGCCGCCGTGCTCTCCCGACCGAGAGCGATCGTGACGGGCGGGGCCGCCGCCCGCATCTATGGCTACGAGGGGTTCGGCTCTGCTCGTCCCGAGATCATGGTTCCCCACGACGGCAACGCCCGGTCTCCTGTGGCGAAGGTCGTCCGGTCGCAGTGGTTCGACCAGGTGGGCGTCGTCCGCCGCGACGGCTTTCAGGTCAGCACCGAGCCCGAGACGATGGTCGTGCTGGCCAGGTCGCTCGGACCTTATCGCCTCGGTCGTCTCCTGGACGAACGGGCCTCGGGCGGCCACCTTCGCCTCACCGACTTCGATCCGATCCGGACCCGTCTCGAGGGCAGTCGCCTGCGGGGCGGGCGTCGGCTACTCGACCTGATCGACGAACGCACCACCGCCGCCTGGCGACCGCCCGCCTCGGAATTGGAGCGTCACCTCGATCGTCTCGTCCACCACCCGGGCGTCCCCGAGTCCAGCCGCCAGGTCCCGCTAAACCTTGCCCCGCTCGAGGCGGTCGTCGATCGGTTCATCGCCCTATGGGGCATGGTGCTGGAGGCGGATGGTCGGGCGTACCACACCCGCCTCGCCGACTTCGAGCGGGACCGGGCCCGCGACAACGCCGCCGTTGCCCAGGGATTCGTGGTGTTGCGCTTCACGTGGCGGATGCTGACGACCGATCTCGCCGGTTGCCGCCGTACTCTCCTCGCCGCCGGCGCCACCCGCGCCCCCTCGTAACCGGCGTGCAACGCACGGCACTATGTCCAGTGCGTTACACGCCAGTCGGGGTAGGCAGGAACCGGCGTGCAACGCACGGCACCATGTCCAGTGCGTTGCACGCCAGTCGGGGTACCGGGGGTCAGCGGATGGGGAGGGGGCGGACGAGCGCGGCCAGGGCGGCGTAGGTGGCTTCGCCGATGCCCTTCTCGTCATCGTCGAGAAGGTTGGCCATGACCTTGAGGGTCCACTCCATGAGAGGGCGGCTGTGGAGCCCGGTGTGGGCCAGCGAGCGCATGACCGGGGGGTGGCCGATGAGCTTGACGAAGACCCGGGCCATTTTGTAGTAGAGCCCGTACTCCTCCTCCAACCGATCGGTGTAGCGATGGAGGAGGGAGGGATCGTCAGCCGCCAGCGCCTCGACCACGACCTGGGCGGCGAGGCGCCCGGTCTCGTACCCGTAGGAGATGCCCTCGCCGTTCCAGGGGTTGATCGCCCCGGCGGCGTCACCGACGACTACCCAATTCGAACCCACGAGCGGCCCCTTGGAGAACGACATCGTCAGCTTGCCGCCCTCGGGGTCCGTGAGCTTGGAGTGGTCACCCAGATCCCAATAGTCGGGCGCCGAGTTGTCGACGTAGTCGGCCATCATCTTGGTGGTGTTGACGTGCTTCCACCGGCTGAACGTGGACAGGAGGCCGACGCCGACGTTGACGCTGCCGTCACCGAGCGGGAACACCCAGCCGTAGCCGGGCATCGAAGCACCGGAATCGTCGCGGATGTCGAGTTGGCTCTCGAGGAAGGGGTCGGCCGAGCGGGGTGAGGCGAAGTAGCCCCGGGCGGCGAGGCCCATCGGGTAGTCCTTGCGCCGAGAGGTGCCGAGGTCACGCCCGAACCGATTGAGCGAACCGTCGGCGATCACAGTCATGTCGGGGGTGACCCGCTCGGTCTCCCCGGCGTGGGTCAGTTCGACCGCCGCCAGGCGCCCGTCGTCGATGACGGGTTTGGCCTCGGTCTTCTGGAGGACCTTCACGCCCTGCTTGTCGGCGAGCCGTGCCACCTGCTCGTCGAGGTCGCGACGGCGGATGACGCCGCCCCAGTCCGGGAACCGTGAGTGTTGGGGCCAGTCCACCTCCAGCATGAGGTCGGGACCGGCATACGAGCGCAGTCCGGTGATCTTGTGGAACTCGGTGACCTCGAAGTCGAACCCCATGTCGAGCAGTTGGCGAATGGCGCGGGGGGTGAGGCCGTCACCGCAGGTCTTGTCCCGCGGGAACTCCTTGCGCTCCACCAGTGTGACGTCGCTGCCGGCGTGGGCGAGCCAGTAGGCGGCGGACGCACCCGCCGGTCCCCCACCGACGACCAGCACAGTTGGTGTGGACATTCAGGCGAGGATATCGGTCACGGCCGTCCAGCGAGAACCGGACCGGCGGGCTCTCTAGGCCTTGCGCCCCGTGCGGACCCGGACGTCCGAGACCCCGGTCACAGAGCGGACCCGGCGCAGAAGATCGTTGTCGGGGATGTCGCCGATGAGGGTGACGGTGCCGTTCTCGACGTCGACTTCCAGGTTGGTGGCGCCGGCGGGCCCCAGGGCCTCGCTCTTGACCTTCTGCAGAAGGGTGGCGTCGTCGCTCGGCATCTCGTCGGTCTGGGTGAGCTCGTGAGCCACGCCCCTCATCCGGCCCGTCTCGTACCGCGCCCGCTGCTCCATCTGCTCCTTGAGGTCGCGGGTGCGCGCCCCGGCCTGGTCCATCAACCGGGCCCGGCGCGACCGGCCCCTGACGGGATCGAGGAGCATGGCGGCGGCCGCCCCGG
>DATFFO010000238.1:0-9792 GCA_035250025.1 Acidimicrobiia bacterium | reverse complement strand
GGAGGCAGAAGGTCGCCGACCCGGACCTCGGACCAGGCACCGTACAGATCATCCGCCCGGTAGACCACGGGCCGATCTCCCTGCGGGCTCGATCCGACCGCGACGACAGTGTCGTCGACCTGCCCGATGTCGAGGATCCAGCCGGCGCCGAACTCGGCGGCCACCGGTTGCCAGGAGCGCAGATCCTTCGAGGCGAGCAGGTTGGACCCGGCGCCACCGCTGATCGACACCACGGCGCTGTCGGCGACGGTGACCGCCTTCTCGATCCAGCCGTCAGGCAGGGGGTAGTCGATCTCTTCGAAGTCGACCCCGTCGCCGGAGAAGTAGGCAGCTTGGGTCGTCTGCTCGCCGAAGAAGACATCTTCACCGAGGCCGAGCTCCTCCCACGTGGCATCGTACGTCGCCTCGGCTGCGACGAAGTCCTCACAAGCGGCGGCGTCGCCTGAGAAGCACGCCGCCTCCGCCTCTCCCATAACCCCGGAGGGGAAGACGGCGATTCCGTCCTGGAGGACCAGGGGCTCGACGTTGCCCTCGAGCTCCTCGGAGGGGATCAATGACCACGGGTCGGTGCTCGCCGTGTGGGTGACGAGTGCCAGCACCCCGCTGCTGTTGGCCAGGACCCGGGTGTCGGTGAATCCGGGGGCGGGGACGGCGAAGGGGAGCCCGGTGGTCGTGAACGTCTCGCCCATGTCGGACGAGACCCCGACCTGGACGGTGATGGAGTCGGCCTCGGCGCCAGGGGCGGTGCCGACGGCGTAGAGCAGGCCGTCGGTGGCAGCGATGGAGTTCATCCAGGTGCTCTCGGCGAGATGGCTCGTCCAGCTCAGCCCGTCTGTCGAGGTGTAGATGGCCTCGGGGACGTCGCCGTTGGGGAACTGCTCCCACCGGGTGCCGGGGGCAGTGGACAGGGCGTACATGACCCCGTCGGAAACGGACTGCTGCATCGTCCAGCCGAGAGAGGCGGGCTCGGTCTCCCAGTCGTAGATCGTCTCACCGACGGACAGAGCGGCATTGGCGGCGGCGACGTCGTCGGCGCTGGGGTTGGCGAGGAGGGCGCCCCCCGGGTCGGGGCGAAGAGCCATCACCCCGACAATGAGGATGCCCACGGCAGCCACCGGAACCGCCATCACCAGGAGGCGGCGGCGGCTCTTGATCTCGTCCCCTCTGTCCATCACTGCTCCCGGATTCGGTTGTGGTGCCCGTGCCATCTCGGACTTCAGATGAGCCGCCAGGCGCTCGTGGATGTCCATCACTGGTGTCCTTGGTCGAAATGTGCCAGCAGTTCCTGGAGGCGGCCGAGGCCGCGGTGAAGCCGCGATTTCACGGTGCCGGGTTTGATCTGGAGGGCGGCGGCGGTGTCGTCCGTCGACCAGTCGAGCAACACCCGGCAGACCACGACGGTCCGCAGCCGCATGTCCAGGCGGGCCAGTGCCTCGGCGATCTGGGGGTCGGCGGGGAGGGCGTCGTGATGATGGCCGGGAGGAGCGAGGGTGTGACGCCGCGCCAGCTTGCGTTTGATGGAGAGCGCCCAGTTGAGGCCCACGCGATAGACCCACCCCGCCGGATTGTCGTACTGGCTGACGGCGCTCCAATGGGCGTAGGCACGGGCCATTCCCTCGTCGGCCGCCTCCCGGCCCAGGTCCTGGTCGCCGAGCGTCGACGACAACGCGACTGCGAGCCGGCGATACGAGCGGTCGTAGAAGCCGACGAAGTCGGGCCGGGCGTCGACGTCGACATGCACGAACTCCTTGGAGCTCATGACGACCTCTTTTCCGGCCGGCATAGTGCGGACATGCGGCTCGACGGCGAAGTGCACGGGAGATAGACGTCCACGGGCGCGTTTAGGTTCACGTCTCGGCCAACCTTTCTTCCAGGTCGGCCAGCTGGGGATGATCCGGCTCCAGACGGCGGAGGCGCTCGATCGCATCACCGGCGGCATCCACCGCCCCTGTCTCCAGGTAGAGATGCGCCAGCCGCAGGGGGATGGCGGGGTCGGCGGGCGACAGGTACTCGGCCGCCAGCCAGGCCCGCTCGGCTTGGGCGCCGCGTCCCGCCTCCGCCAGCTGGTCGCCCTGGATGATGCGGACCTGGGGATGGTTGGGGTCGGCCCGGGCCGCCGCTTCCGCTGCCGCCAGCGTCTCCGGCGACGGGGGGCCGCCGGCCTGTACTCGCAGCTCTGCCAGACGCAGGCCCGGGTCGAGGGGCGCTATCCGGCGGGCCGCCTGGAGACGGACGCCGGCCTCGGGGAGGTTTCCGGCGCGGGCGGCGATGTCGGCCGCCAGCAGGTGGTAGCGGAACGAGTCGGGCCGGAGCGCAACCGCGGCGTCGGCGACGGCCAGGTCGTCGCTCGCTCGGGCCGCCGCCGCCCGGTGATCGGCCGCCACGTCGAGAGCTCCGGCGACGAGCAGCACCCCCGTGACCCCCGCCAGGGCGCCCACAACCATCCTGTGGGTCGAACGCGATCCCCAGAACGGTTCGGTGGTGCGGGTGGCGGTGACCACGATCCCCGCCACCGCCCACCCGGCCACGCCTACTTCCAGGGTCGGGAACAGGAACACTTCCTGGGCGAGGAGGGCGACCGTCCCAGCCGCCATCCCGATCAGAGCCGGCTCAGTGCCGCCGGCTGCCTTGACGGCGCGCAACGTCAGCCAGACCGCTGCTAGCAGCCATGCGGCCACGCCGGCCACTCCCATCGCAACCCCCAGGTCGAGCGGGCCGGAGTGGGCCCGGTCGGTCACGGTCGCCCTGCCGTAGGCGCGCACGTAATCGGCGCTCACCACCCCCGGGAAGACGACCCGGTAGCCCTCCAGCCCGGCACCTAGCAGCGGCCGTCGGGCAACGGCCGAGGCCGCCACCGACCACTCGTCCAGGCGACTGGCGGCCAGCGGATTGCTCTCGAGGTCGGCCAACCTGCCGCCCAGCGGACTGATCACGACAACGAGCGTCACCCCGGCGGCGATCGCCGCCGTGGCCAGAGGCCGGCGCCTGGCCCACGGCCACCAGGCCACCGCGGTGGCGACGGCAGCCACCACCAGCCCTACTGCCGCCGCCCTGGTCCCCGACCCCACCAGGAGACCGAGGCCGGCGACGACACCAATCGCACCGGTGATTCGCCAGGCGGGCCGTTCGCCCCCCTGCGCCAGGAGGCCGAGGCTGGCGGGGAGGAGAAGAGCCAGCGCCGCCCCCAGATAGGCGGGCGACCCGTACGTCGCCCCCAACCGATCGGTCGTGGTCGTCAGCTCGACGTCGAGCCCCGCCAGCTCGGCGAGGCCGTAGCCGCCCAGGGCGACCAGGGTCACAGCCATCGTCCGGGCGATCCGGCTCCGCCCGTGTGCGCTGTCGATCTGCTGGCCGGCCAGGTAGGCGACGGCCATGGTGGCGACGCCCACCAGGCCGAGGCGGCGCTCGGGGGTACCCAGAAACGCCGAGACCGGTTCCAGGGCGGTGATGGAGGTCAGTATCGCCCAGCCCACAAACACGCCCCAGGCGATGGCGGATCCCCGATGCACGACCAGGCCCCGCCGGACGGACCCGGTGAGAGCTGCCCAGGCCGCCACCGTGATAACCAGCCACTTGGTGGGGCCGAAGGTCTGCCAACCGCCCGGATCGAAGACGAGGGCGCTCCCCGCAATGAGGATGACGAGGGCGATCGCACTCGGGTCCCGTCGCTCCATGGCGCCATCTTGGTCGATGGGCCCGGGACCTTGTCTACCCCTCCTGCTCGCCCGGCCGGACGAGCCCGCTCTCGTAGGCGGCGATCACCAGCCCCGCCCTGTCGTGCACGCCCAGCTTCGACATGGTGCGGTTGACGTGGGTCTTCACCGTCGTCGGGCTCAGGAACAGGTCGTCGGCGATCTCGTCGTTGGACTTGCCGGTGGCCACCATCGCCAGCACCTCCCGCTCGCGGTCGGTGAGATCGTCGAGGATCTCCAGCCGGCCGAACACCAGGTTGTCCGAGAAGGTCTCGAGCAGCCTCCTCGTGACGGCCGGCGCGAGGAGAGCGTTGCCGGCGGCGACCACATTCACGGCGCGGCGCAGGTCGTCCGGCTCGACATCCTTGAGCAGAAAACCGGAGGCGCCGACCCGGAGTGCCTCGAACACGAACTCGTCGGCGTCGAAGGTGGTGAGGATCAGGACGCGGGTGTCGCCCAGCCGCGGATCGGCGACGATGCGGCGGGTCGCTTCGATCCCGTCCATGATCGGCATGCGGATGTCCATGAGCACGACATCGGGGCGCAGCTCCTTGGCCATGGCCACCGCCTCGCTCCCGTCGCCCGCCTCACCGACGACCTCGATGCCGTCGGTGAGGCGCAGGAGATGCGAGAACCCGGCCCGGACGAGGGTCTGGTCGTCGGCGATGAGGACCCTGACGCTCACGTGGGCAGTTCGGCGACGACGTGGAAGCCCCTCTCGGGCCCCGGTTCTACGCGTAGCCGGCCGCCGGCCGACATGGCCCGCTCGCGCATGCCCACAATGCCGTTGCCCTCCACGTAGTCCCCGCCCCGTCCGTTGTCGGTCACTTCCAGGGTGACGCCTCCGTCGCCCTCGGTCACGGTGACCACCGCCTCGCTGGCGCCGGAATGTCGCACCACGTTGGTCAGGGCCTCGCGGGCTATTGCCAGGACCGCCTGCTCGACGGGGTCGTCGGGGGGTCGGGGCGGCCCGTTCCTGATCAAGCGGACATCCACGGCGGTCACCCCGGCTACGACGTCAGCGAGAGTGGGCCGGGCGGCGGGGGCGGTGCGCAGGGTGCCGACCGTCTGGCGGAGCTGGGTCATTGCCTCGCTGGTGGTGGCGATGATCGCCCGGATCGAGCGGCGAGCGTCCACCGCCTCCGGATCCACGAGCTCCTGGGCCAGACGAGCCTGGACGCCGATGCCAGAGAGGGAGTGGGCGACGATGTCGTGGACGTCCCGGGCGATGTCGAGTCGCTGCTCGATGAGGCGGCGGCGGGCATCGGCGTCGCGCTCGGCCGCCACCGCCTTCTCGCGGGCTCGCACCTCGGACTCGAGCTGGTCATGGTTGCGGATCATGGCGCTGGCCAGGATCACCGCCGCTCCCAGGAACAGATCGCTGAACGAGTCGGAAATGGTGGCCAGGGGAGAGGCCTCGGTCTCGATGAGGAGGCGAAAGGCCACTGCTCCCGCCAGGACACAGCCGGCGACGATGGCGGCGTCGCGCCACCTGCCCAGGAGGGCGGCGTTGAACAGCGCCGGAGAGAGAGGCCACAGCGCACCGACGGCGCCGAAGCCGAGGGAGTAGTAGACGAAGAGGATCACCAGGCTGGCGTACAGGATCCCCATCGGGTACCGCCGCCTCGCCAGCATCAATGCCCCGATGAGGATCATGAGCCCGTACGCCCGCCAGTCGGGGGGCCGGGCCTCCGTCTCGAAGGGGGTGGCGGCCCGAAGGCACATGACGGCCGCCACCCCCGCTGCCACCGCCAGGTCGAGCAGCCGGGCGCGGGTCGGGAGCGGCTGCGGACGCCGCTCCCGATCAGTCACGAACTGTCCATGACCAATGGTGTGTTCGGACACGATGTCACCCTATATCTCGACTGGCGCGGGCCTCAGGCCTCTCCCGGCTCCACTACGAAGATCGTCCCCGTCATGAACGGGTGCGGCTGGCAGTGGTAGTCGAAGGTGCCGGGTTCTTCGAATGTGTGAGTGAACGTGCCCTCGGCCTGGAGGGGGCTCTCGAACTCCTCGAAGACGACGTTGTGCTCCATCGAGCCATCGTTCCATTCCCATGTGACGGTTGTGCCCGCCTCGATGGTGACCGTGCCGTTGACGAACTTCATGTCCTCGATGGTTATCACCGGGTCGGCGACGGGTGTCCCGGGTGTCTCCGAGCTGCCCTGCTTGTTACCCGCACCATCGCCGGCGCAGGCAGCCAGGGTCAGAGCCAGGGCGGTCAGGATGATCGTGAGGCGTTTCATGCTGTCTCCTTTGACGTGTTCTTGACGAGTAGTGCCATCGCCATATAGGCCCCGAACAGGGCGATGCCGAGGGGAAGGTGGATCCCGAGCTGGTCGGCGAACCCCATGCCGATCTGCATCCCGATTCCCAGGAAGCCGACTATGGCAACTGGTAGGGGCCACACCAGGCGGCGGGCGCCGAAGGCGGCGGTCACGATCGTGACCAGCGCCAGGATAGTGAGGAGTTGGGTTCCCACCTGGCGATGGAGGTCGAGGGCGCCGGCCAAGCCCGTCAAATAGGAGCCGGCCGACGCTCCCTGGACCAGGATCAGTCCGGCTATCAACGCCGAAATGACCCGTGTCGCCGTCAGTGCGCCACTCCTACCGGTTCGTTGGATGGTGTTCGTCATGTCCAGGAACCTACGGGCGGCGGGCCCCTTCGTCGTCCTCCCCAGGTGGATTGGCGGCTACTCCGACTGCGGTAGCCAGCCCGACCTCGGCTGCGGGTTGACCCCACCATCCGGACCAGGGATATTTCGGAGGTCCTTCCGTCCCCTCGGGGCGACGGCGATACTGGAGCAGTGATCTCTCGACCCAACCGCGTGCTGGGGTTCGTCGTGGCCGCCACGGTGCTGCTGGCGATCGTGGCCGCCGTCGTGGCCGCCAGGCGTGAGCCCCCTACGCTCGATCTCGACACCCCGGACGGGGTGGTCCAGGCCTTCCTCCGGGCAGTCCTCGAGGGTGACGACGAGTCCGCCGCCGCCCTCCTGTCTCCCTCCACCGGGTGCGACGCAACCGACATCGCCAACGCCTTCGTGACGGATTCGGCGCGCATCTTGCTGGTCGAGTCCGACGAAGACGGCGACGACGCCACCGTGACGGTTGAGATCACCGAATCGAGCGGGTCCGGCCCGTTCGAAGGTTCGGAGTTCTCACACGAGGAGACCTTCAGCCTGGCCGACGAGGATGGTTCGTGGCTGATCGTCGGTGAGCCCTGGCCGCTCTACTTCTGCGATCGGGGATAGGCGATGTTTCTGATTCTGGTCGGTCTGGTCGTCGTCCTCGGCCTGGTTGCCCTCGTTGTCCAGGGCGCTCGTCATCTCGTCGGGCGGGGAGGAGGCGGCCCCGACGATGGGAGCGGGGTCCGCCGCTTCTTCCAGTACTTCCTGCTCTTCGGCCTGCTGATCATCGTGGGGATTGGCCTCTCCTCCCTCCTCGGCCGGCTGCTGGAAGGCCCCGGCCTGGTGAGCGAGGACGATCCGGCCCTTGCCAGGGCGATCACCTTCTCCGTGATCGGGATACCGCTCTATCTGGCGCTGGCGGTGTGGTCGCGCCGCCGCATCCTCGAGGATGCCGACGAGAGATGGTCGCTGGGTTGGGCGCTGTACTCCGTCATCGCACCTCTGCCCGCCCTCACCGTGGCGATGTTCGCCCTCTACGACATCCTGGAGTGGGCGTTCCGGGCCGACAGGTACGACGCCACCGCCACCGCCCGGCTGATCGTCTGGGGCGGGCTGTGGCTCGCCCACTGGCTTGTGGCCAGGCCCCTCGCTTCGCAGACTCCGGCCCAGATCCATCTCGCCCTCGGCTCGGCGATCGGCCTGGGCACGGCGGTGAGCGGGCTCATCGCCCTCCTCGGTACCGCTATCGAGACCCTGGTGGGGGCCGGTGACGGCCTCGTCGTGGGATCGGGTCGAGACCTGGCCCGGGCAGGGGCAGCCCTGGCCACCGGGGCCCTCGTGTGGGCCCTGTACTGGTCGTGGACCTTCGCCCGGGAGCGGCCGACGCCATTCTGGTTCGGGTACGTGCTGCCGATCGGGGTGGGCGGCGGCCTCGTCACTGCCGTCGCCGCCGGCGCCACCGTGCTCCACGACGTCCTCGTCTGGTTCCTGGGCGATTCCCTGCGCTTCGATGCCGCCCGCCACTTCTCGGCTGCGCCCACCGCGGTCTCGGCGGTGGTGGTGGGTTTCCTGGTGTGGTGGTACCACCGCCAGGTCCTGGAGAGCGCCGAAAGCGAGGAGCGGACCGAGGTCCGGCGCATATACGAGTACCTCATGGCGGCCATCGGCCTCCTCTCGGCCGCCGGGGGTATGGCGACGGTTCTGGTGGCGGTCGTCGAGGCGCTCACCGGGTCGGGGGCGATAGAGGTGGGCTCGGCCAGCGCCATCAACACCCTGTTGGCGGCCATAACCCTCCTCGCCGTCGGCGCCCCGCTGTGGTGGGTCTTCTGGACCAGGATCCAGAGAGCGGTTGCCGCCGATCCGCCTGAGGAGGCGGGATCGACGACGCGGCGCATCTATCTCCTCCTCCTCTTCGGGGTAGGCGGGGTCGTGGCCGTGATCGCGCTGCTGGTGGGGGTCTTCGTGTTGATCGAGGACCTGCTCGAGGGCCGGTTCGGATCCGAGACCTGGCGCAGCATGCGATTCGCCCTGGCGTTGCTCGTGACGACCGGAGCCATAGCCGCCTACCACTGGGCCGTGTACGGACAGGATCGGGAGGCGGTTCCGGCCCAGGACCGGCTCGGCCCCCGCCACATCCTTCTCATCGGCGACGCCGACGACGAAATGGCCCGTTCTCTCGCCCGGGCGACACGGTCCCGGGTGGAGTTGTGGCCGCGTACCGACGGTGTGGCGAGGCCGTGGGACCTGGCCGAGCTGGTGGAGGCGGTCGGCGCCAGTGAGTCCAAGGCCGTGACGGTCATCTCGGGCCCGGGCGGCCTCCAGGTCATCGGCATCGATCGCGACTAGACGTATCAGGGGCGCCGGTCTCCTCCTCTCCTCACTCGAGGAGGACCCCACGATGAAGTCCAAGAGAAGGCCACCCGTCCGCAGCGACATCCGGGTTTCACGGCCGAGAGGGTCGGTCAACCCGGCGGATCTGATCAGCCGCCTGTGGTATCCGCTGGGCATCGACCGACCCGAGCGGGAGCGTCGCCCCAGTTCGCTCTAGCCTGGAACCGTGCGTCTGGGCCTGCTCATCTGTGACCACGTGTCTCCCGAGTTCGTGGGGATCTCAGGCGATTACCCGGCGATGTTCGCCCGGCTGTTCGAGCCCTATCCCGATCTGGAGCTGGTCGGCTACGACCTGACGGCCGGCGAGTTCCCCGCCTCGCCCCTCGAGTGCGACGCCTGGATCACGACCGGTTCCCGCCACAGCGTCTACGACGACCAGCCGTGGATCGCCGCCCTGGCCGATTTCGTACGCGCCGTCGCGGCCGCCGACCGGCGCTACATCGGCGTGTGCTTCGGCCATCAGATGATCGCCCACGCCCTGGGCGGGAAGGTGGAGCGGGCGGCGGCGGGTTGGGGTGTCGGCGTCAAGGAGGTAGTCGTCGACGATGGCCCCGACTGGTTGGGAGCCGATCGATACCGCGTCCTCAATAGCCACGGCGACCAGGTCACCGACCTTCCGGCCGACGCCGTCGTCCTCGGTGGCAACCAGCACTGCCCGGTCTCGCTGATGGCGGTCGGCGATCGCATCGTGGGAATCCAGGGCCACCCGGAGTTCACCAAGGAGTACGCCGCCGCCCTCCTCCACGCCCGCAGGGGCACGGTCATCCCGGCCGAGGTCGTCGACGCCGCCCTGGCCAGCTTGGGTGACCCCGTCGAGCCGGGACTGCTCGCCGACGCCATGGTGCGGTTCCTTCGAATGTGACTGTGGAGCGCGGCCCACGGGCCTCCGTTGACCGTGCATGCGCCGACAACCAGTGTCGTCCGACGCACACTCAACCACCGGCGAGTCGTCAGCGCCGCTCGAGCATCCCGCGTACGTAGCGGGCCTGGCCCCCGTGCTGGATGTTGTCGCTGATGACGCTCACCAGACGAACTCCCACCGACACCGGCGGGTCGTAGGACTCGTCGATGATCCGGTCGAGA
>DATFFO010000237.1:0-3403 GCA_035250025.1 Acidimicrobiia bacterium | reverse complement strand
AATCGAGCCCTCCACGGGCGCCGGCCCATCCATCTCCCAGCCCACCAGACGCTTGTTGAGTGGAATGAGGTTGGTTCGCAGCAGCGCCTGCTTGCCAACGAAGTCCGCCTTGTCGAGACGGGCCGCCCATTCGAGACCCAGCCGCCGTGGGGTGGAGTCGTATTCGGAATCCATCCCGACGATGAAATGGCCTTTCTCCAGTCGCAAGGTAAAAAGCGCATCGAGGCCATGGGGATATAGGTCGATATCGGAGCCGGCTGCTTCCAGGGCGCGCCACAACTCCACCGACCGGTCGACCGGATGGTGTAGTTCGAAGGAGACCTCCCCCGTGAACGAGAGGCGGATGATCCGGCAGGGAATGCCGGCCACGTCCGCTTGGGTGTGGGCCAGGTAGCCGGGGAGGTCGCTCACCCCGAGGCGGTTCATGAGCTCCTTGGCCCGGGGGCCGGTGACGTTGATGGCCCCGAGCGACATGGTCCGATCGAGAATGCGGACATCGAGGCCAAAGGTCTCGGCCCAATCCCGCACCCACATCTCGGCGAAGGAGGCTCCTCCCGAAGTGAAGGTCAGGAAGAAACGAGTATCACTGAGGCGGCAGATGAGGCCGTCGTCGATGACATACCCTCGTTCATCGAGCAGCAAGGCATACCGCACCCCGCCCGGCTTGAGGTCCTCTACCCGGCAAGGGTAAAGGCGCTCCAGCAGCTCCACCGCGCCCGGCCCGGCCACCAGCATCTTGCCCAGGGTTCCGACATCGCCCAGAGAGGCCGCGGTACGAACGGCCCGGTATTCGGCCTCCACATCGGAGTACCGCCACGGTCTCCACCACCCTCCGAACCGATCCATGATCGCCCCCAATCGGAGGTGCTCTTGGTGAAGGGAGGTACGTCGAAAGGGAGCCAGATCGAAGCCCGCCGCCGCCTCGGTCATCGTCAGCTGGCGAGTCACCGGCCGGGCCGTGAAAGCTGATGGCGCCTGCGATTGGCGGGCGGCGAGGTACGAGCGCAGGTGGGGAAGGCAGACTCCGCCCTGGCAGGTTCCGGTCCCGACCAGCGTCGCCCGTTTGACGAGCTCCATCTCTTGAAAGCCCCGATCCCAGACCGAATCGAGGTCGGAGACTTCAACCTTCGAGCAGGGACAGACGGTCCCGGTCAGGGGAGGAGGTGGCAACTCGCCGGGCATGGCTGCCTCTCCCACGGTCTCTATTTCGAGGCCCTCACCCATCCGGGCGAGGGCGTCACGGGGGTGGAGGCCCAGGTCCACTATCACCGAGTCGCACTCCAGGCGAGACCCATCCTCCAGAATGACGCCGGTGACATGCCCTTCTCCCACGAAGCGCTGCGGGTGCTGGGTGAGTTGGACCGTCCTTCCGAGATCGATTCCGGCCGAGGACAATTTCTCGGCGGCCCGCTGGGTGAAGATCCCGGCTAGATCCGACCCAGGACAAATCGGTTGTTCCTCGGCGGCGCCGGTGGCCACGATCACGCGCTGGCACCGGGCGTGGACCATTCCCGCGGGGGTCCGCACGATCACCATAGGTCCGGCGTAAATACCGATCACTTCTTCCCCGCGACCGGCATCGAAGGAGAGGACTTCGCCCGAGACGTCCGTCGCCGCCCGACGGCCCGCCTCCCCCTGACCGACGATCACCAGGTCGGCAAAAACGGTTCGCACCTCTACCGGTGCTTGCACGGTTGACTCTGGGAGGGGAGGGTCGCCGGCTTGGGACTCGACCACCATGCCGGCCGCGGCCGTGGTCTGACAGCTACGGACATAGGCCACTCCGTCGACCCTGACCAGGCAATGGGGACAATCGCCCCCGAGACAGATGCAGCCGCCCCCGGTGGGGTGGATCCCCGCCCGCAGGAGCGCGACTGCGATCGAGTCTCCTTGCGCGAACGAAATGTCGCGGCCGTCGAAAGTGAAACTCAAAACTCCACCAGAGTGCGCAAGCCCTCGCCCCGCTGCATGCGCTCGAAGGCTTCGTCGATCCCCTCGATATCTGTGCGATGGGTCACTGTGCGGCCGAGATCGATGGCCCCGGAGAGGATCTCTTCGGCGAGAGCGGCGATCTCTCGAGCGGGGTTGCCCGAACCGTAGAAGGAGCCCAAGAGACTCTTCTCGGACGCGAATTCGATGGCTGCGATCTGGGCTTCGGCACCGACAGGGGCAATGCCCACCACCACGACCGCCCCGCCGGGCGCCGTCAGCCTCCAGGCCGCCGCGATCGTCTCTGGACGCCCGACCACTTCGAATACCCAGTCGAAGGTGCCCTCGACCCCGTCCGGAGGCACGAAGGCGGTCGCTCCTTGCGCCAGGGCCAACTCGGCCTTGGCCTCGATGGGATCGATGGCGACCACTACCTCAGCTCCCGCCGCCGCGGCGGCGGCTATCACCTGCAGACCCACGCCGCCGGTCCCGATTACCGCCACCCGATCGCCAGCACGTACCTTGGCTTTGTTGCGAACCGCGCCAAATCCTGTGACGACCGCACAGCCGAGGAGGGCGGCATCGGCAAATCCGATTGCGGGAGGCATCTTCACTACCGATTGCTCGGGAACGACCGTCCGTTCGGCGAAGGCACCCACGGTCAGGAACTGCTGGAGCGGCGAGCCATTGCCCCGAAACATCCGGAAACCGCCGTCCAGCATCGTGCCACCGAAGGCAGCCACCGACCCGGGCTCGCAGAGATTGGCCTGATCGCGGCGGCACTGGCGGCACTCGCCACAGGCAGGAAGAAAACAAAACGCCACCTGATCTCCCGGCGCCACGCTCTGCACACCGCTGCCCACCGTTCTCACCACCCCCGCTCCCTCGTGACCGAGGACGGTGGGGAATCGCCGCCGCCCCAGGTGGCCGAGGGCGAGGTGGAGATCGGAGTGACACACCCCGGCCGCCCGTAGTTCAACCTCGACCTCGCCTGGACCCGGAGCGGTTAAATCGATCTCTTCGACTGACGGCTTCTCACCCGCCATTAACCAGACCGCTGCCTTCACCCGACCCTCCATTGCTCAAGAGAGTCAAATTCCGGAACGACCCCCAAACCGGAGCCGAGGGGGGCGACCAAGTTGCCCTCGGCGTCCAAGGAGATTGGTTGCGGCAGCATGAAGTCGCGTCGCTCAGACGTCCACGCGGGCGGATCGAAGGGATACTCCAGGTAGGGAGCGTTGGAGAACGCGAGGGCGACCTGGAGGTTGGCGATCAGGCCGAAGCCTGTCGTCCAGGTGTGCGGTGACCATGAGATGGACTTCTCCTCGGCCCATCGGGCCACTTGACGACAACCCCCCACCCCACCCGCCAGCACGACATCGGTCTGAATCACATCCACAACCTCCGTGAGACGACGAATCGCATCGAGGCTGCGCACCATTTCGCCGGCCGCGATTGGGGTCGAAGCGCTCGA
>DATFFO010000236.1:0-5321 GCA_035250025.1 Acidimicrobiia bacterium | reverse complement strand
AACGGTTCCGGAGCCAGTCGACAAAGACCCTCCCCTCCCGGGCAGCCTTGCGGAACTCGGTCGTCATGTCGTCGGGATGACGGGTAGCCACGATTGCGGCGAGGTGGCGCGAGAGATCGGCCACCAGGTCGTACTCGTGATCCGGCGAGATCGGCGCCACCACGTGGTAGCCGCGCGATCCCGTTGCCATGAGACCGGACTCGAGGCCGACATCGGCGAGGACTGTGCGCGCCGCCTCTGCGGCGGCCCGAGGCGGCTCCGCCTCCTCGTCCGGGTCGAGGTCGAGAACGATGCGGTCGGGGTTCACGAGGTCGGGGAGCCGCGCCGTCCAGATGTGGAACGTGAGCGTTCCCTGGTTCGCCAGGTACGCCAGGTCTTCGGGCGAATCGCATAAGGGATGGTTGGTGGTGCCGCCTTCCTTGGGCACCTCGACCCGTTCGATGGTGTCGGGGAAGTGCTTGGAGGCGTTCTTCTGCATGAACCCCTTCGTCCCGATGCCGTCGGGGTATCGCTCCAGGGTCAGCGGGCGTCCCTCCAGGTGGGGAACCATCGCCTCGGCGACGGACTCGTAGTAGGCCACTACCTGGCCTTTGGTGATCCCGTCGTCGGGATAGAGGACCTTGTCGGGGTTCGAAACCTCCATGGAGAACCATGGTGGCACGGCGGCTGTTCTTTGGTTGGAGGCGAACGGCCATGCCGAACTTTGGACCGTGACTTTCGGTATGTGTTCCCCACCGTCGAATGAACGTGAGGACCGTTCCCCGCCGTCCAAAGAACCCCCGGACGCCTCCTATCTGAAACGGGCCAGGTACTGGCGCTTCTTGCCCACCCGCAACACCAGCGTCGTGGCGGTGGCGAGGTCGCCGGCGCTCACGGTCCGGGTCGAGTCCGTGACCGGCTGGTCATTGATCCGGACGCCACCCTGTTCGACCAGCCGCCGGGCCTCTCCGTTGCTCCTGGATGCGCCCACCCGGGTCATCAGATCGAGGAGGCCGATGCCCTCGTCGAGCTCAGCCCGCGGCAGCTCGGCCGTGGGCGCCTGCTCGAAGGCCATCGCCAGCACCGCCTCGTCGAGCTGTCCGACCGGGGTGTCTCCGAACAGGACGCCCGTGGCCTGCTCGGCGGCGGCGACCCCTGTGTCCCCGTGGACGATTCGGGTGGCCTCGGTGGCGAGGAGTCGTTGGCCCGAACGCCTTCCCGGGTCGGCCTCGTGGTCGGCCACGGCCTGGGAAATGTCCTCCAACGGCAAGAACGTGAACATCCTCAGGAACCGTTCCACATCGTGGTCGTCACTGTTGAGCCACCACTGGTAATAGGCGAAGGCGGACGTCTGGTGGGGATCCAGCCAGGGGGCGTTCCCCGCCGACTTGGAGAACTTCTTACCGTCGGAGCCTTCGACCAGCGGCCAGGTGAAGGCGTGCACCCGGGCTCCCCGCCGGCGCCGCACAAGGTCCACGCCTGCCACGATGTTCCCCCACTGATCCGAACCACCGGCCTGAACCGTGCACCCGTGGCTGGCGTAGAGGTGGTCGAAGTCCATCGCCTGGAGCAGGGCGTAGCTGAACTCGGTGAAGGAGATGCCCTGTTCACGGTCCTCCAGCCGCCGCCGCACCGACTCACGGGATATGAGCTGGTTGACGGAGAAGTGCTGGCCGACGTCACGCAAGAAGTCGAGGACGCTGATGTCCTTGGTCCACGAGTAGTTGTCGACCACGACGGTGTCTTCGAGGTCGAGCACGCGACCGAAGTCGGCCATGATCCCGGCCAGGTTGGTAGCCACCGTCTGGTCGTCGAGCAGGCTCCGCTCCTCGTCTCGAAAGGAGGGATCACCGATGCGGCCGGTGGCCCCTCCCGCCAGGGCGATCGGATGGTGGCCCGACCGCTGCAGCCACGCCATGGCCATCAGGCCGACCAGGTTGCCGACGTGCAACGAAGACGCGGTGGGGTCGTAGCCCACATAGAAGGTGCGTTCGCCGCTCTCCAGGTGTTGGCGCAGCTCATCCGGGTCGGTGTGGTCGTGGACCAAGCCGCGCTCGATGAGGATGTCGAAGGGGTTGGCTGACGGCATAGGGGGCGAAACATACCCGAGCCGGAAGGGGGCCGGAAAGGCCTGCGGGCATGGTGGGCGGCAGGGGTACCCTTGGAGGCTCATGTCATACGACCACCAGAAGATCGAGGCCAAGTGGCAGGAGCGATGGGCGGCGGAGCGGACCTTCAACGTCGTGGAGGATCCGTCCCGCCCGAAGTTCTACAGCGTCCAGATGTATCCCTACCCGTCGGGCGAGCTGCACATGGGCCACCTCCGCAACTACACGTACGTGGACCTGGTGACCCGGTACCGGACCATGCGCGGCTTCAACACGCTGGCCCCCATGGGTTGGGACAGCTTTGGCCTTCCCGCCGAGAACTACGCCATCCAGACCGGTACCCACCCCGCCGATTCGACCGCGTCCCAGATCGTCAAGATGAAAGAGCAGCTCCGGCGTCTCGGCGCGGTCTATGACTGGGACCGCGAGCTGGCGTCCCACACCCCTGAGTACTACCGGTGGGACCAATGGCTGTTCCTGCAGCTGTACCACCGCGGGCTGGCGTACAAGGCAGCCGCTCCTGTCAACTGGTGTCCTCGCGACCAGACCGTTCTGGCCAACGAGCAGGTGATCGAGGGACATTGCGAGCGCTGCGGTGCCGAGGTCGAGCGCCGCCGGCTCAGCCAGTGGTTCTTCCGGATCACGGACTACGCCGAGCGTCTCCTGGCGGACATCGACACCCTCGACGACTGGCCCGACCGCGTGCGGACAATGCAGCGCAACTGGATCGGACGCTCCGAGGGTGCCACCTTCACGATGCAGGTCGACGAGATCGACGCTGCCTTCGAGGTCTATACCACCCGACCGGACACGGTCTTCGGGATGACATTCGCCGTGCTCGCCCCCGAACATCCGCTGGTCGACGAGCTGGTCGCCGGCACCGATCGGGCCGAAGACGTGCGGGCGTACCAGCAGAAGGCGGCCCGAGCCTCAGAGATCGAGCGTTTGGCCGAGGGCGACAAGACCGGAGTCTTCACCGGGCGCCACGCCGTCAACCCGGTCAACGGCCAGCGGGTGCCGATCTTCGTGGCCGAGTATGTCCTCCTCGGCTACGGCACGGGCGCCATCATGGCCGTCCCGGGCCAGGATCAGCGCGACTGGGACTTCGCCGTCAAGTACGGCCTGGAGATAATCCGCACCGTCCAACCGCCCGACGACTTCGAGGGCGAGGCGTATCCGGGAGACGGCGTTGCAGTCAATTCTGGCTTCCTGGACGGGCTGGGGCTGGACGAGGCCAAGGAGCGGATCATCGCCTGGTTCGAGGACCAGGGCATCGGCCACCGCAACGTGAACTACCGGCTCCGCGACTGGTTGGTGAGCCGGCAGCGCTACTGGGGCGCTCCGATCCCGTTCGTCTCCTGCGACGCCTGCGGGCTCGTCCCGGTGCCCGAGTCTGACCTGCCGGTGCTGCTGCCGGAAGTCGAGGACTACACGCCGAAAGGCGCCTCACCTCTGGCGGCGGTCGAGGACTGGGTCAACACCGTGTGCCCGGACTGCGGTGGCCCTGCCCGGCGCGAGACGGACACGATGGACACGTTCGTGGACAGCTCCTGGTACTTCCTCCGCTACTGCGACCCTCACAACCAGGAGAGCATCTTCGATCCCGCCAAGGTTGCCTACTGGATGCCGGTCGACCAGTACATCGGTGGCGTCGAGCATGCCATCCTCCATCTGCTGTACGCCCGGTTCATCACCAAGGTGCTCAACGACATGGGCCTGGTGGAGGTCGACGAGCCGTTTCGACGCCTTTTCACCCAGGGGATGCTGGTCAAGGATGGCGCCAAGATGTCGAAGTCGAAGGGCAACGTCGTCGCCCCCGACGAGTACTACGACCGCTACGGGGCCGATGCCATCCGCCTGTTCGAGTTGTTCATGGGACCCCCCACCGACGACGCCGTGTGGAGCGACAACGGGGTCGAGGGCACGGCCCGCTTCCTCGACCGCGTGTGGAAGCTGGCCACGGGCGAGGCCGGGGAAGTGGCCGACCGGGGCCTCGAGCCCCGGGACCGGGATGCCCTGGTGGCAGCTCATAGGGCGGCCGCGAAGGTGACCGACGACATCGAGCGTTTCTCGTTCAACACCGCGGTCCCGGCGCTGATGACCCTGACCAACGAGCTGACCGACTATGTCCGCCGCGGCGGTCGCCGTGAGACGCTAGACGAGGCCGTCGGGATCCTCCTGCGCCTGCTCTCGCCGATGGCCCCGCACATCGCCCATGAGCTCTGGGAGAGGACCGGCCGCGACACCATGCTGGCGCGGGAGCCCTGGCCGGAGTGGGACCCGGATCTGGTCAGGCACGAGCGGGTGACGCTGATCATGCAGGTGAATGGCAAGGTGCGCGACAGGCTCGAGGTCGACGCCGGGATCGGTGCCGAGGAGGCCGAGCGCCTGGCGTTGGCTTCCTCCCGCGTTAAGGAGCGTATCGGCGAGGGGCAGGTCGAGAAGGTCATCTCCCGGCCGCCGAAGCTGGTCAACGTCGTCGTCTCGTGATGCGCGCCGCCGAGTTGCTCGGCGATCTCGATCGATCCGTGCTCAGAGTGTCCTTGATCCCCGTCCGCCCCGAGGCGGTGGCGGTGCGACCGGTGCCGCGGCCGCTGCGCCGGCTCTGGCCGAAGTGGGCGGCGGCGATGACGATGCCTTGGGGCATCTACGTTCGTCCGGACGTCCTCGATGGCGATGACGCCGCCCTGGCCCGGATCATCGCCCACGAGCTGATCCATGCCCGTCAATGGAAGACCCACGGCCCGGTCAGGTTCCTGCGTCAATACCTGGCCGAATACGTCCGCGGGAGGGCCCGGCGGCTGGGCCACAAGAGGGCATACCGCAACATCTCCCTCGAAGCCGAGGCCTACGACTTAGTCAATCGCCTTTAGGGGCAGTTGTCGGTTCAACGGATCACCGATCACTCAATGACGACCTCCTCCAGACCCTCCTCGGGCTCCGGGAATGAGAGGCTCATGCCCTCCATCTGGGCCACCATGATTTCGCCGATCACCAGCTTGCGGTACCACTTGCGGTCGCCGGGGATCACGTACCAGGGAGCTGTCTCGGTCGAGGTGCGCCCCAGCGCCTCGCCATATGCCCCCATGTAGTCGTCCCACTTCTTCCGGGTGGCGAGGTCGCTGCTGTGGAACTTCCAGTGCTTGTCGGGTTCGGCGAGACGAGCCTGGAGGCGCTCCCTCTGCTCCTCTTTCGAGATGTGGATGAAGAACTTGACGATCTGGGTGCCTTCCT
>DATFFO010000235.1:0-14873 GCA_035250025.1 Acidimicrobiia bacterium | reverse complement strand
ATACGCATCGGCCTCCCAGCCGCCCGACCTCCCAATCGGGAACAGAGCCCAGATTTCCCCTCCTGGGCACGTTCAGAGAGAGCCCCGGCTGCCCCCGGGGCTCCTCTACATCTCGACCTCAGGTTGTCGCCACCGAACTCGGCGAGGCGAGCCGGCGGAAGAACACGAACAGGGCGTAGAGCAACATCAGCCCCATCACCGGGGCGCCGATCCGCTTGAGCACCGCGGTATCTGTCACCAGTCCCACCAGGAAGAGCAGGAGACCGCCGTTGACGCCCCAGAGGATGACGGGGTCGGCCCCGCCCCCGCCGGTGCGGGCGATGAGCGCGAAGAGGGCGTTGGTCATGACGCCGATGAACATGGCGTGGTCGAACGCCAGCAGCACGTAGACCGGACCCTCGCCGGTCTCGGGGTTGAGCTCCCCCGAGGTGATGAGTTGGACCACATACACCAGCAGGGCGATGCCCACGGCGAGGAAGACAATGGCCATGCGGGCGAAGGTCTCGGCCCCTCCCTCTCCCCAGGCCTTGAGACGCGGCCACAGATGGACGACCAGGGTGATGATTGCCACCACCTCCAGAACGGTCGCCACCTGGACGAGGGCGTCGAGTTCCAGGATGAAAGCCAGGTTGGCGAGGATCCCCGCCCCGAACAGCGCCCACATCACCCCTCTGCCGGCCCGGGACTCAGAACCACCGAGCAGCCAGTGCGCCAGGGCGGCCCCGGCGAGGATCAGGTACCCGATCAGCATCGCCGGGGGATGGGCGCCGGCCAGGGAGGCGGCAGTGTCGTTGCTCAGCCCGGGAATCTCACCCTGGGCGATGAACAACCCGAGGAGCACGCCGAGCACGGCCCCGATGGTCAGCGATACCAGGGCGAGGAAGACGCCGAGCTGACCGGTGGACCTGGCCGATGCCGCGTAACGCCGCCAGGCCCAGACCAGAACCCACACGATGGCCACCAGCATCAGGGTGCCGGTGATGGGACGCATGATCCCAGTGGTCGTGGCGAAGGCGATGACATAGAGGACGGCGGCGACGATCGAAAGGAGCGCCACTCTCTGGGCGTCCGCCGCCTGTTCGGTGCCGGCACCGTCGCCGAACATCAGCATCGCCGCCCCGATCACCGCCAGGGTGATCCAGCCCAGGGTGCCCGAGTGCACGTGAGTCAAGAGCAGGTTGTGGGTTGGCTCCCACACGTCCATGCCGTTGAGAATCCCGATGACGATCGTCACCGTGAAGATGAGGAGCGCCGACCGAAACAACAGGCGCGCGCTCGACTCCAGGCCATTCACCTATTACCTCCTCTTAGTGAGCTCGCCATCGAGCCAGACGAGTGGAAAGATAACGATCGAGATCGCCCGGGGCGTCGATTTCAGCCCTGTTCCGGAATCAGAGCCACTTCTTTCGTTTGGCGACCGACAATGTGGCCAATGCGAGCAGCACCATTGAGCCGATGACCACCCAGAACATCCACGTGGTTTCGAAAATCCACACCTTGAAGTTCATCCCCATGATTCCGGCAATCACCGCGGCCGGCAGCAGCAGGACGGAGACGATGGTGAGACGCTTCATGATGTCGTTCGTCGACTGGGCAGTTCGAGTCATGAAGATGTCGAAGGTTCCCACGATCATCTCCCTCGTCGTGTCGAGTGCCTCCAACGCTCGCTGAACCTGGTTGGCCAGCCGCTCGAAGTCTCGGGCCGCCTCTGGTGCGATCAGCTTGTCCGTCTCGGGGTGGCTGAGCAGACCCAAAAGATCTCGCTGGGGCGCCAGGGTCTGGCGAAGTTGGCGAACTCTGCCGCGCGATTCCTTCAGCCGTCTGAGAAGGCCCGTCTCATCAGGCGATTCGCCGAGCAGCTCCTCATCGAGGCGGTCTATCTCGGTCTGCGTCTCCTCTATGGCCCGGAAGTAACCGGATAGCTGCCAGTCGAGCACGATCGTCGTGAAGGCGGGACCGTTGAGTCCTCCTAACTTGGAGTCGCCCTCGAAGGGCTGGTTGAACTCGGCGATGAGATCGAGATCGTCGTCGTGGACGGTGACGACCCAATTCGTCCCTACCAGGCAATACAGGTCGACGATGGAGAGCTCGGGCTCCGTTCTGGCCACCGGCACTTTGAGTTGGAGGATGTCATTCAGATAGAAGGGCTGGTCGTCGCCCCATTCGGTGAGCTGGGCGACTTGCGACTCGATCCCCAAATGCTTCCACAGGCCAGCGAGCTCTTCCAGCGAGTCCACGTGGACGTCGGCCCACAAGAGCATGCGGTCGTCCAACTCGGGCAGGTCGTCTCTGTCGACTTCGATAGGGACATCCTCGCCACTGTCCTTGTACAGCCAGACCCAACTGCCCGACTGGCGGGTGTCTGTCACCCGGCGAGGTTACCCGGGCCGATGCCGGCCCAAACGACAGCGCCGGCTCGGCCGATGACTTCCACGACTCCCTAACGTCAAACCCTTCATACCACCCCCTCACGAGGAGAAGGACCATGGCGGATCGGCACAGCGACACCAACGGCACGGGCGAATACGCCGCCGTCAACGGCATCGAGCTCTACTACGAGACCATCGGCGAGGGGCGGCCGATGGTTCTCCTCCACGGCGGCCTGGGATCAGGCGAGATGTTCGGACCCATCCTCCCTACCCTGATTGAGGACCACCAGGTGATAACGGTCGACCTCCAGGGGCATGGGCGCACGGCCGACATCGACCGGCCGCTCGACGTCCGGCTCATGGGCGACGACATCGGCGCTCTCATCGACCACCTGGACCTCGACAAGCCGGACGTCGTCGGGTACTCCCTGGGGGGCGGCGTCGCCCTCATGACGGCCTCGAGACATCCGGAGAAGGTGAGGCGGCTGGTCGTCTCCTCGGCATACCTGCGGCCCGACGCCGTCGACCCGGCCCTGCGCCAGCAGCAGGGCCAGGTAAATGCCGCCGCCGCCGAGTCGCTGAAGGAGACGCCGATGTATGAGGTGTACCAGCGAGTGGCCCCCCGCCCGGAGGACTTCGGACGCCTGCTCGACAAGATCGGGGCCCAAATGGCCGAGGACTACGACTACACCGAAGACGTCCGAGGCCTCCAGGTGCCGACCCTCCTCATGGCGGCCGACGCCGACATGGCCCCGCCCAGCCACATGGCGGAGATGTTCAAGCTCCTCGACGGGGGCCTGCGGGACGGAGGATGGATGGGCGAGGGCCGGCCCCAGGGCGGCCACGCCCTGGCCATTCTTCCCGGCGTCACCCACTACAACATCCTCTCCTCGCCGTTGTTCGCCCCCGCAGTGCTCGACTTCCTCGACCGGCAGGAATAGGCAAGAGAAAGGGCCCCGGCAGGCATGCCGGGGCCCTTCTGTCCATTCGATTGGCGGTCAGATCAGTTGACGGCGTCCTTGAGGGCCTTGCCCGCCTTGAAGGCGGGAGCCTTGGAGGCCTTCACCTGGATAGTGGCGCCGGTCTGGGGGTTGCGGGCGGTACGGGCGGCGCGGTTGCGGACCTCGAAGGTGCCGAAACCGGTCAGGGCGACCTTGTCGCCGTTCCTGAGAGCACCGGTGATGGCGTCCAGGACGGCGTCCACGCTGGCCGCGGCGCCCGACTTGCCCGAGTCAGTCGCAGCAGCGACAGCCTCTACGAGTTCGGACTTGTTCATGAGCCTCTCCTCCTTCTGGTTGGGGCTCTGAATCACAGAAATGTAATTCTTACCACTTTGGAGGTCCCATGCAAGCGAAACCGCTCAACCAAGCCAAAATCTGCCAAGCGCTCACATGCCGGGTTGCCGGCGCGAGACGACGTCGTCGGCGGCGAGGAGAGCTTCGTCCGACCCGGTCATGGCGGCGAGGAAGTCATGCCGGTCGAGGACGAGAGCCGTGGTCGGCTCCATCGCCGTGACCGTCGCCGTGCGGGGGACGTCACGGAGGAGGGCGATCTCACCGCAGAACTCACCGGTCCTCAGGGTGGCGAGTTGCCGGCCGTCCATCTTCACGTCGACCGCACCGGTCTCGATGAGATAGAACACATCGCCGTGCTCACCCTGGGTCATCAACACCTCGCCGGTGTCGAACGCGACCGGCTCGAGCTGGCGACTGAGAGCCTCCAGTGTGGGAGGCGGCAGAGGTGCGAACAGGGTGGTGCGCTCGAGCAGGTCGAGACCCCGGGGAGGGCGCAGCGACGAGTCGAGCGAGCGGAGACGACCGATCCCAGGCATCACGGCGCCGACGACGGCAACGCCAAGGATGCCCAGGGCGCCACGAAGGCCGACCAGGTTCTCCAGCACGGGCATCACCAGAGCCCCGACGGCCATGCCGGCGATGAGCAGCGACTCCAGAGCCCCGAACACCCGGCCCATCACCTCATCGGGCGTGAGTCGCTGCAGGATCGTCGAGGCGTTGATGTCTACGACCGGGTTGGCGGCGCCGATGATCGCCATCGCCAGAAACCCGATTCCGATCTGGGGCAGCACTGCCATCAGCACCAGGGGAGCCGCCCAGAAGATGACCCCCCAGGCGAAGTCCTGGCCGAGCCGCTGCTTCGATCCCCGCGAGATGGCCAGCAATCCTCCGAGGACCGCTCCCACGCCGAGCACCGAGTCCAGGTAGCCGACTCCTTCGGGACCCAGCCCGAACTCGACCGCCAGGAGGATGCCGAACACGAGTGACGCCCCGGCGACGACCGTCTGGGCGGCGTAGAGGCCGGTGACCAGCCGCAGATCCCGATGGGCCCATATGAAGCGAAATCCGGCCGCCGACTCGGATAGGAACCCCGGCGTCTCCGACTTCTCCTCGTCTTCGGTATTCGACGTGGGGACCTCGACCTTGGCCGCCACCTCGATCTTGAGCACCATCGCCATCGACCAGAGAAAGGTGAGGATGTTGAGGGCCAGGACCACCGGGACCGACGCCACGGTGAGGAGGATGCCCGAGAGGGCCGGCCCGACGAAGAAGGCGACGCTCTCCAGCGTGTTGGTGGTGCCGTTGGCGGCGGTCAACTCCATTGGCTCGTCCACCAACGAGGGGACCAGGGCTGCCTGGGCCGGGCGGAAGGGAAGGGCGGCGACCGAAGTGACGCCGATCAGGACGAAGATCGTCCACGGCGCAGCCTCCAGGTAGATGGCGAACGCGGCCGCCGCCACCAGGACCACCCGGACCAGGTCGGACATGACCATGGTCCGCCTGCGGTCGTACTTGTCGGCCAGGGCGGCGGCGAAGGGGGCGAGGACGGCCAGGATCGCCAGGCGGGCGGCCCCGAACACAGCCACCCCCGATGCCCCCGCCACCCCGTATATCCAGACGGTTATGGCGGTGGCGTATGCCCAGTCCCCGATGGCCGACACCGGGTAGGCGAGGTTGAGTCGCCGTAAATTGGGATTGCGGAAGACGGTCCTGAGCGCGGCGGCAGTCTCGTGGATGGCGCCGCCTTCGGTCGGGCTCAGACCAGTCCCAGTTCTTGCACCGCCTGGCGTTCGGATTCCAGCTCGGCGACCGAGGCATCGATCCGCTCCCGCGACCACTCGTCGATCTCCAGGCCCGGGACGATCTCCCATTCCCCGGCGGCGGTGGTGCACGGGAACGACGACATCAAACCCTCCGGGACACCGTAGGAGCCGTCGGACGGCACGGCCATCGACACCCAGTCGCCTTCCGGGGTGCCCAGCATCCAATCGCGCACGTGGTCGATGGCGGCGTTGGCAGCCGAGGCGGCAGACGACGCCCCCCGCGCCTCGATGATGGCGGTTCCACGCTCGGCGACGGTCGGGAGGAAGTTCCCCTCGACCCAGGCGTGGTCGTCGACGACCTCGTAGGCGGAGCGCCCGTCGATCTCGCAGTGGAACAGGTCCGGGTACTGGGTGGATGAGTGGTTGCCCCAGATCGTCATGCGTCGGATCTCTGAGACGGGAGTGCCGGTCTTCTTGGCCAGCTGGCTCAGGGCCCGGTTGTGATCGAGCCGGGTCATGGCAGTGAACTGACGCGGCTCGAGCCCCTTGGCGTTGCTCATCGCGATGAAGGCGTTGGTGTTGGCCGGGTTGCCAACCACCAGGACCCTGACGTCCTGCGCCGCCACCGCCGCCAGTGCCTCGCCCTGGGGCTGGAAGATCGTCCCGTTGGCGGCGAGTAGGTCGGATCGGGCCATGTCAGCCTTGCGCGGCATGGCCCCGACCAGGAGGGCGATGTCGGCATCGGCGAATGCGGTGTGGGCGTCGTCGCTCATGACGATGTCCTCGAGGAGCGGGAAGGCACAGTCGTCGAGCTCCATGGCCACTCCCTCGAGAGCGCCCATGGCAGGCGTGATCTCGAGCATCTGGAGGATGACTGGTTGATCGGGACCGAGCATGTTCCCGGCGGCGATCCTGAACAACAGGCTGTAGCCGATCTGCCCGGCGGCGCCGGTGACGGCGACTCGTTTGGCTTCTGTCATTGACCCGAGGGTAGTGGGGCGGGACTCAAGCCCGGCCTTGGCCCGGTCGATAGCCAACATGACAAGGAGTGTTGAGTGGATCGTGCATATCGAGTCTCAGTCAGAGCCGCGTTGGCGATGTCGGCCGTGTTGATGGTTGTCACCACCGCTACCGCCGTCGGGTTGGGCATCCCCCAGCTTCTGGTCTGGAACGTCCCGGCCGCCGCCATCGGCCTCTACTCACGTCAGCGGCTGGTCAGTTCCTGAAGTCCAGGGCGATGTCCAACTGAGGGGCGGAGTGGGTGATCGAGCCCGCCGAGATCACGTCGACTCCCGATTCGGCCACCGCCCGCACCGTTTCGGCTGTGACGCCCCCCGACGCCTCGCACACCATTCGGCCACCGACCATCGCCACCGCCTGACGCAGCGTGGCCGGGTCCATGTTGTCCAGCAGCACCACATCGGCTCCGATCTCGAGCAGTTCCTCGAGCTGGTCGAGGGAGGTGACCTCGACTTCGATCTTCACCATGTGCCCGACGTGGCGCCGGGCCGCCTCGACGGCGGGGCGGAGGCCGCCTGCTGCCACGATGTGATTGTCCTTGATCATCACCGCGTCGTGGAGGCCGAAGCGGTGGTTCACACCTCCGCCCATGCGAACCGAGTATTTGTCGAGAGCGCGCAGCCCGGGCATGGTCTTGCGGGTGTCGGCGACGACGGCGCCGGTGCCTTCGATGGCGGCCACCAGCCGACGGGTGGCGGTAGCGACTCCGGACATGCGTCCCATCAGGTTCAGGGCGGTCCGCTCGGCGGTGAGGATGGATCGCGACGACCCCTCCACCACCATGACCACGGTGGCGGCCGCCACCTCGGCCCCGTCCTCCAACCGTGTCTCGACGGCGAGGGCCGGGTCGACGGCGAGAAAGACCTGGCTGGCCACCTCCCCGCCTGCGATCACTCCCGGCGCCCGGGCCACGACGTCGGCGCGGGACACCGATTCGGCGGGGATGCACGCCTCCGAGGTCAGGTCGCCCGCCTCCGCCAGGTCCTCGTCCAGGGCCCGGCGGATCAGGTCGGCGTAGATCGAGGGATGGAGAGTCATGCCGCGGTCAGGCTAGGGCAGTTCGCTGGGTCGGACCCGTCGCGGGTTGCAGCCGGGCAATCTTCGACGAAAGCTGAGCCCACCGGCCGCCTCTACAGACCCTGCATCTCGGCCGGGGTGGCCTCCACCATCATCCGCTCCGCCTGCAGCGGGTCCGGCTCGGGGTAGTCGGCTCGGTAGTGGCCCCCGCGGGACTCGGAACGGCGCAGGGCGGCCGGGATGATGAAGCGGGCAACGTCGGCCGCCACCCGCCCCGCGATCGACCGGCGCAGGATGGCGTCGATCTCGAGCAGTTGGGTCCGGGCATCCCAGAGACCATTCCCGATCCTGACCAGGCCGGCCCGTTCCCACATGAGCTGGCGCAGATCTTGAAGGGCAGGACCGGCACGGAGCGGAAGGTCGAGGGCACCTTCGGGTGCCTGGAGCGGACCGCCCGCAGGTGGAGCCAGCCCAGCGGCGACATCTGTGGCGGTGATCGCCCCGAACACGAGGCCCTCGAGGAGCGAGTTGGAGGCGAGGCGGTTGGCTCCGTGGACTCCGGTCGAGGCGCATTCGCCCACTGCCCACAGTCCGGGTAGGGAAGTGCGGCCCGTGGCGTCGGCGTCGATGCCTCCCATGAAGTAGTGGGCGGCGGGCGAGACCGGCAGCGGCTGAGCGGTGGGGTCGAACCCGACGGACAGGGCGTGGGCGTGGACGGTTGGGAAGCGCTCCGAGAAATTGATGATCGAGCGGGCATCGAGATAGGCGCCGGCGCCTTTGTCGAGCTGCCACCAGATCGCCCGGGCGACGATGTCGCGGGGGGCGAGCTCGGCGTCGGGGTGCTGGTTGAGCATGAAGCGGCGGCCGTGGGCGTCGATGAGCAGCGCTCCCTCGCCCCGCAGCGCCTCGGTGAGGAGCGGCATCGGGTCCTTGCCGCCGGCGAGGGCGGTGGGGTGGAACTGGACGAACTCCATGTCGGCCAGCCGGGCGCCGTGGCGGGCGGCCATGGCGATGCCGTCGCCGGTGACGCCTTCGGGGTTGGTGGTGCGTGCGTAGAGGCGCCCGATGCCGCCGGTGGCCAGGACGACGGCTGGAGCCAGCATGACCTGGCGCTTCCCCCGCTCGTCGGAGACGACGGCGCCGACGATCCGGCCGTCCCCATCCCGGACCAGGTCGAGGGCGCGTCGGCCGGGGAGCTGGGTGACGGTCTCCGAGGCAGCGGCCGCCTCGGTCAGTGTGCGCATCACCTCGGCGCCGGTCGCGTCGCCGTCGGCATGGAGAATACGACGGCGACTGTGGCCCGCCTCCTGGCCATAGACGAGCTCGCCTTCCTCGTCCGTGTCGAAGTCGGCCCCCAACTCGATGAGCCGCTCCACGGCCTCGGGGCCGCCGCCTGTGAGTATCTTCACGGCCTCGCTCACCGCCAGACCTCCTGACACCTCCACGGTGTCGGCGGCATGGATGACGGGATCGTCCCCCTCCCCCATGGCCACGGCGATGCCACCCTGCGCCCACCACGTGGACCCTTTTTGGTCGGGCACCAGCACGGTCGCCCTCGGCAGAGCCAGAGCGACCGTGAGACCGGCCACCCCTGCCCCGACTACCAGAGGCTCATCGAGCAGGGTGACCTCGGGGGTCACCGACGTTCACTCATTCCTGCCCACATCGAGCATCCGCTCGACCGCCCGCCGGGCGCGGGCGGAGACCTCGGGGTCGATCTCCACCTGATGCGTCATCGTCTCGAGCGAGCGACGGATCCCCTCGAGGGTGATCCGCTTCATGTGTGGGCAGAGGTTGCAGGGGCGGACGAACTCGGTGGCAGGCGCCTCGAGGGCCACGTTGTCGGCCATCGAGCACTCGGTGATCATCATCACCCGCGGCGGCCGCTCCGTCTTGACCCAGTTGATCATCCCGTTGGTAGAGCCGACGTAGTCGGCCTCGGCGAGGACGTCGGGCGGGCACTCGGGATGGGCGATCACCTTGACCTCGCCCAGTCCGGCGCGGTGAGTGGCGATCTCGGCGCCCGTGAACCTCTCGTGGACCATGCAAGACCCCGGCCAGGTGTGGACCTTCACCTTGGTCTGGGTGGCCACCCACGAGGCCAGGTACTGGTCAGGGATGAAGATGACCTCGTCGACTCCCAGCGATTCGACGACGGCCTTGGCATTGCCCGAGGTGCAGCAGATGTCGGACTCCGCCTTCACCTCGGCCGAGGTATTGACATAGGTGACGACCGGGGCACCGGGATGCTGCTGGCGCAACCGGCGAACGTCGGCTCCGGTGATGCCCTCCGACAGCGAACACCCGGCGCGCAGGTCGGGCACCAGAACCGTCTTCTCGGGATTGATGATCTTGGCGGTCTCGGCCATGAAGTGGACCCCGGCGAGCACGATGACCTCGGCCTCGGTGTCACGGGCGACCTGCGCCAAGTAGAGGGAGTCACCGCGCAGATCGGCGGTGGTGAAGATGTCGGGGGTCATGTAGTTGTGGGCTGCGACGACGGCGTTGCGCTCCGCCTTGAGCCGTGCGATGTCGTCGAGCGTCGGGGCGATGGCGGCCATTTCCGCCTCGGGGAGGACGTCGGAGCGGCGGGTGATCTGAAGCGTGGTCAACAAGTGTCCCTCATCGCGTCTGAAAATTATGGCCGGTTCAGGACTTTGCCCGGAACGAGGGCAGAGCCACCACCACGACGGGCACGCTCGAGTTCTCGACCATGTAGCTGACCCGGTGCCCGAAGAAGGGCCGGTCGGTGACGGGACGGCTCGAGGTGCCGAGCACGATGAGATCTATCTCCCCGCGGCGGGCGAAGTCGAGGATCTCCTTCTCCGCGTTGGGTGCTACCCGCGCCTCGGAGTCCACCCGCGCCCCGAGGCGGTCGCCGAACTCGGTTGCCGCCACCAGCAGGTCGTCGGCCGCCCGCAAGCCCTGATCCACGCCGTCGCCGGGGAAGAAGACCCCTTCGCCATCGGGCCGATCCACGACGTGGAGGGCAACGGCGCTGCCGCCGGTCACGAGAGAGAGCGAGTATCCGAACTCCTCGGCGGCCCGACTCGAGCGGGAAGCGGTCACCGGGACCAGGACTCGTTGAGGCAAGGCGGTCGGCACGACGTCGTCGTCGGGAAACTGGACGATCATGGTGCTGATCCTCGTGACGCGCAGTACCCGTTCGACGACTGTGGCCAGGATCGGCATCCGTTCGTCGGTTCTGGTGGCACCCACGACGAGCAGGTCATAGCCCAGGCGGCTCTCGGCCATGATGGCTTCTGCCGGGTCCGGATTCACCTTCTCGACCACGCGCGATGGCGTGTCCCCGAGTGCCTCCACGATCGAGTCCGGGTCGGCCGACTTGGTGCCATTACGGGGCCTGGCCCAACGACGCCAGCCCCTCTGTTCCGGGACTTCCACAGTGAACACGGTCACCTCGGCATCGGGGAAGACAGCCGCTACCAGTTGGGCGGCGTACACGCTGTTGAGACCGCCCCGGGTGGGAAGCAGTATCCGAGAGGCGCCCAGGATCTCGGCGGTCTCGCGGAGGGACTCGCGCTCGAGCCGATCGGCCTCCTCGGGCGGCGGGTCCCAACGACCCACGGCCCACGTCAGCATCACCGGGGCCATCAGGGAGGTGATGACCGCCGCCAGGAGCAGAATCGTGTAGGCGGCCTCGTCGATGATGCCGCTGTTGAGCCCGATGATGGCGACGACAACTCCCATGACACCGAGCGGGCTGAGACCGGTGCCGAGAGCGACAGCCTCCCCGCTCCCCACTCCCGCCATGCGCCCCGAGATGACCGACCCGACGACCTTTGCGGTGACTGCCAGGACGATGGCGGCCAGGGTCCACAAGGCCGTCTCGGCATCGGCCAGGGCGGTGATGTCGACTCGCAATCCGCTGACTGCGAAGAAGACCGGAGCGAAGAACGCACCGGTGATCATCTCCAGGCGGTCCCTGACCGGCGGAAGCTGATGGCGGGTGCGGGCCAATGTGAGCCCCACCAGATAGGCACCCAGGATGGCCTCGACGTGCAACGCCTGGGTAACGACGCCACCCGCCAGCGCCGCCACCACCGCGATCGACACCCCGGCCGTCACGTTCGAACCGCGAGAGAGGACGTATTTGAACATGGAGTCCATGAAGCGACGGCCCAGCGTGAAGATGAGGACGACGAAGAGGGCCAGGCCACCGAAGGACACGATTACCCGATCGAGTTCGATCCCGCCCGCCGCCACCCCCGAGAGAACGGCGAGGATGAGCCAGCCGACGGCGTCCTTGGCCATGGCGGCCGCCAGGGTGATCTGCCCGAAGTTGCGCCGGAGCAGACCCAGGTCGCTCAGGATCTTCCCGACCACTGGAAGCGCCGACACCGATAGGGCCAGGGCGAAGAACATGGCAAATACCCAAGGGGGCGGATCCGCCAATCCCGAGAACCGGTCGGCAAGGGCGAAGCCAAGCGCACCGGTGGCCGCCATCGGGAGCAGGAGCGACCCAGCCGCCACCGCCAGGGCGACCTTGCGGAAGCGGGCGATGATGCCGAGGTCGGTCTCGTAGCCCATCACGACCAGCAGGAAGACAACACCGAGCCAGGCCAACCCGAAGATGGCCGAGTTGACCACCGGTTCGGCTGCGAACACCCAACGATGGGCGTCGGGCAACAGCACTCCGAATAGCGACGGCCCCAGAACCACCCCGGCCAGCAGCTCCCCTACCACCGGGGGCTGTCCGAGACGTCTGGCCAGGGCGCCGAGAAGGCGTGCCACTCCGACCAGCAACAAGATCTGGATGAGGAACACGAGGACCTCGTGTTCGTCCAGCGGAGCGGCCACGCCGCCGGGCGTTTCTGCAGCGGCAAACGACGCGAGACCGACGAGAACCATCGGAGCACCCTAACGGAGCCTGCCGCGCCCGCCCCAACACCAGGACACGGCCGGTGGGCGGTATCATCACCGGCTCACCGCCGAACCCGGGAAGACCCGGGTGGGGGACCCAAAACCCCGAGAGGGGAACGTGCTGGAAACGTTCGGCGCCGCGTCACACGACGAGGTGCTTCAACTGGTCGTTCAGATTGCAGTTCTGCTGTTCGCCGCCCGGCTTCTGGGCGGAATCGCCACCCGGCTTGGTCAGCCATCCGTGGTCGGAGAGATCCTGGCCGGGGTGACTCTCGGGCCATCGCTGCTCTCATCGCTCTCACCGTTCGTCGGAAGATGGATCCTCCCCCAGACCGCCGTGCAGGGCTACATGCTCGAGGTGGTCGCCCTCATCGGGGTGATGCTGCTCCTGATCATCACCGGGCTCGAGACCGATCTGGGTCTCATCCGTCGCAAGGCCACGACCGCGGTCGGTGTGGCGATCGGCGGCCTGGTCCTCCCTTTTGCCACCGGCCTCGCGCTCGGCTGGCTGATGCCCGAGGACCTGATCGCCGCCAGTGCCCAGAGAACGGTCTTCGCCCTGTTCCTGGCGACCGCCCTCTCTATCTCGGCCATTCCTGTGCTCGCCAAGGTGCTGATGGACCTCGACCTCATGCGCCGCGACATCGGCCAGGCGCTTCTCGCCGCCGGGATGATCGACGACATCACCGGCTGGACGCTGCTGGGCCTCGTCACGGCTCTGGCCGCGGCGGGCGTCCTCACCGCCGCCAGCGTCCTCTCGACCGCCGCCATGGTGTTGGTGTTTCTCGTCGGCACGGCGACCGTCGGCGCCTTCCTGGTCAACCGCGGCCTCGCCCTCGTCCAGGACCATTTCAGGGGCCGCGACCACATCCTCACGTTCGTCGTGGTGATGGCCTTCGCCTGGGGCGCATTCACCCAGACGCTCCGCCTGGAGCCGGTGCTCGGAGCATTCGCCGTCGGCATCCTCTTCGGCCGCTCGCCCCGGCTCCCCGCCGAAACCGTTCACAAGCTCGAGAGCATGGCACTGGGGGTGTTCGCCCCGATCTTCTTCGCCGTGGCGGGCCTCAAGGTCGACGTCTCGGCGATCCTTGAGCCGCGCCTCCTGGGGATCACGCTTCTCGTCATCGCCGTGGCCACGTTCGGAAAGGTGGCGGGGGCATACGCCGGCGCCCGGCTCCTGTCAGGTCAGGACCACTGGTCGGCGCTGGCCTTCGGGGCCGGGCTCAACGCCCGCGGAGCTGTCGAGATCATCATCGCCACCATCGGGCTCTCGGCCGGGATCCTCTCCCAGGAGGTTTTCTCCATGGTCGTCGTCATGGCCATCGTCACATCGTTGATGGCCCCGTTCGGCCTGCGGTTTGCGATCAGCCGGATAGAGATGGGCGCCGAGGAGAAGAGCCGGTTGCAGAAGGAGGAGGCCCTGGCCGACTCGTTCGTCGGACACATACGACGCATGCTGATTCCCGTCCGGGCCATGCCGGTGCCGCTCGGCTACACCAGGGAGATGCAGGCCACGCTGATCCAGCAACTGGCCAAGATCCGGGACATGTCGGTCACCCTTTTCACCGTCACGACCGCCGACCAGCGGCAGGTCGCCGGCCACTACCTGGGCCGAATGGAAGCTCTCTTCGATCTCGACCGTGTCAGCACCCGGGTGGTGGTAGCCGACGACCCGGTCCAGGCGATCTTGGCCGAGGCCGAGAAGGACTACGACCTCATGGTGCTCGGGACCGCCGCCGCCGACAGCACCCAGGAAAGCATCTTCGGGCGCACCATCGACGACCTCGTCAAGCTGTCCCCGTGCCCGACGATGCTGGTGCGGGGCGTGGCCACGGACGAAGCGTGGGCACCGAGACGGATCCTGGTTCCGACGAACGGCACCCAGTCGTCGCGGCGGGCCACCGAGCTGGCCTTCGCGGTGGCCGGCGACGAGGCCGAGGTCACCGGCATCCACATCGTGAGCACCAATCCCGGGCGTCCTTCCCGGGGCGACCTGGCCGTCGACGTCACCGCCGAATTGGAGCGGGTCGGTCTGGCCCTGGGCCACGCCGCCGACACCAAGGTCCGCCGGGCAGTCGACCCGGAAACGGGGGTGCTGGAAGCCGTCGAGGAATTCAGGGCCGACCTGCTGGTACTCGGCACCAGCGTACGGGCCGGGACGGCAAGGCTGTATCTCGGCCCGCGAGTCGAGTACCTGGCCCGACACGCTCCCTGCCCTGTGGTCATCGTGAACAGCTAGTGGTGTGTCGCTCAATTAGGGAGCGCGTGTCTCCGAGTCAGCGGCGTCGCTGGCAAGGAGAAGGGGCGCAGTCGCATCCGGGGAGATGCGGCGAGCACTTCGACGCCGCCAGGGGCGTCGAAGGCCGGAGAGACGCCATCATCATTTGGGCGACGCACCACTGTGTAGCTCAGCTGCGAGCTTCGATGATCTTGCTGATCGCCAGCTCCGCCGCCCGGGAGCGGACCCTGTCCGGGGGTCCATCCAGGTGGTGTTCGGTGGCGAACGCGTCCCCGTCCCCCGCCAG
>DATFFO010000234.1:0-3133 GCA_035250025.1 Acidimicrobiia bacterium | reverse complement strand
GCGAAGCCGGAGCGGACGTTGTAGGTGAGTCTCCCCTGGTGGGAACGAGATCCCCCCTACCCCACGCCTCCGCTTCGCTCCGGCGCGGGGGCCCCCTTCCCCCTTCGCTTCGCTCAGGGGGACAAACCCGCGTCTCCGTCTTCCGACTTCCGACTTCCGACTTCCGACTTCAGTCTCAATGCGACGAGCGGGTGAATAGCTTCCTGAGCCATGACCACAGGCCTGTGAAGAAGAGGGCGATGCCGCTTACTTCGCCCGCCCTGACCTCGGCGGCGGCTTCCTTGGTCGTGGCGGCGAGTTTGGCTTCGAGGCAGGCCACGAAATCGCCGATCAGGCGCTTCGAGATCTCGTTGACCAGACCGGTGCGCCCGAACTGGGCCGCCGGGCCCGACAGCATCACGTCGGCGTCGATGTCGACTTTCGTCGAGCCTGTCCCGGCCTCGGCGAGACGATAGACCACGCTCACCTGACCCCGACTGCCCCCTCGTCTGTCGACTCCCTTGCCGGCGATGGTGGCGGTATGCGATTCCGGTTCGGGGGTGATCGTGGCCTCGCCCTCGAACGAGGCCGTCATCGGCCCCAGCTTCACCGCCACCGACCCGGCGTAGACGTTGTCTCCCTTGTCCTCGGTCAGCTCTGCCCCCGGCAGGCAATCCGCCACGGAGGGGATGTCCTGGAAGAACTCCCACACCTGCGAGATGTTGCGCTCGACGGTGAAATCATGCTGGATCTTCAATGACGCCTCCGATCAATGGAGGTCGGGATCGTAACCGCGCAGCAGGGGCGGGCCTTTTCGGTCCCGCAGGAAGCCTCCGCCGGCATGACGCCGGACTGCCATGATCTCGGCCAGCACCGCCCAGGCGATCTCGGTGGGTCCCTCCGCCCCGATATCGAGCCCGGCGGGCCCGTGGAGGGCGGCCAGGTCGTCCTCGTCGGGTTTGACGCCCCTCTCGGCCAGGTCGTCTAAGAGCCGGTTCAGGCGCTCGCCCGGCCCAAGCACGCCTATGTACGTCACCCCCCGGCCGAGCGCCGCTTCGAGGTAGGCGAGGTCGCGGAGGTAGTTGTGCGACATGATCACCACGACGTCGGCAGGAGCAAGATCGACTGCCAGCGCCAGCTCCGATGGGTTCACGTGGACGAGCTGGGCTGCTCCCGGAAAGCGCTCGGTCGAAAGGAAGGGACGGCGGTCGTCCACCAGGATGGGCTCGAAACCGAGTTCGGCACCGTGGCGGACGAGCGGAGCGGCGTCGTGGCCCGCCCCGCAAACTATGAGACGGCGGGGAGCGCCCAGCACCTCGACCATCACCCGCTCACCGTCCACCTGGGCGACCCGGTTCCATCCCTCCTCCAGGACGGAACCGACAAGATCCGAAAGCGGGCCCGACTCAGTCGCCAACGTTCGCTCGCCGACCCGATCGCCGAGGTGGTGGACGACTACGAGCGGACGCTCGGCCCCACGCAGACCCGCCACCAGCTCCATCACCGTGGAGTCGGACTCGACGACCAACTCGGTGGCGCCGTTGCAGCCGATCCCCCACCCCCACACCGCCTCGTCGTCGGCAGTCAGGTCGAATTCGACCCGACGGGGCGCATCGGCCTCCAACACCTCGGCGGCGACGACCTGGAGGTCCGCATCCAGGCATCCCCCCGACACCGTGCCTACTGACGTCCCGTCAGTGGCGATGAGCTGACGGGCCCCCAGACCCCGGTATGTGGACCCACGGACTCCTACGACGGTCGCCAGCGCGAAGCGAATGCCGCGCGAGTGCCAGTCCTCGGCAGTGGTGAGAACGCGGTCGAGCTCGTTCACCGGGGACCATGCTCGGTGTCGCCGGCGAGCAGAGCGAGAGCGTGTGGAACCACCGGGAGAATGGCGGCCAGGTTCTCGCGGGCGCCCGTCGGTGACCCCGGGAGATTGACGACCAGAGAGCGCCCAACCTCGCCAGCCACCGGCCGCGAGAGCGCAGCCATCGGCGTCGATTCGAGGCCCGCCGCCAGCATGAGGTGGACGATACCCGGCGCAGGCCGGCTCAAGAGTGAGGTGGTCGCCTCCGGAGTGACATCGCGGGGACCGAACCCGGTCCCGCCGGTAGTGACGACCAGCGAAGCCGTGTCGACTGCGGACAGGATGGCAACCCGGATCTGATCATGCTCGTCAGGCACCACGGTGTGGCCTACCGTCTCGTAGCCGGCCTCCCGGAGGAGGTTGACCAGCCCACGACCCGACTCGTCGTCCCGGGTGCCGTGGTGGACGCCGTCCGAGACCGTGATCACATGAGCCGCCCAGTTGCTCATGGGTGCCTGGTCACTCCACGAATGGCGTGTCGAGACTGGGCGGGATGTGGACGCCCCGCCCGAGGACGAACTGGAAGAGCAGCAACAGGAACACGAGCCAGGCTAGTGGCAGCCAGGAGAAACCCTGCGCTTCACCACCCGATGGAACCCGCACATTCCGCGTGCCGATGGCGGCGAGCACGGTGGCGGCCGTGAAGAGTCCCAGCAGGGGCAGAGTCTGGATGAAGCCCGTGCCATTGTCGGGCAGGAAGAAGGGGACGGCGAGCAGCGGGCCGGCGACCCCGGGGACGAGCGCCAACTTGGACGTGAAGACCGCCCGGCTGCCGGGCGTGGAAATGGCGGCCTGTCGGTGGGAGTAGGCGAGGAAGGCCGGGGCGGAGGCGAGGGCGACGGAGAGGAGGCCGACCACCCCGGCCATCGCCACCACCAGGTCGAACCCGGCGGGAAGTTCGAGAGCGGCGTAGGCGAGGGCGGCGTTCGAGGATCCGGACACCGGAATCAGGGCGAGCTGCACAAAACCCTGGCAGAAGCAGTGCAGGACCAACCACAGGGTGGTGATTCGGGCGGCGTCGTAGCGTGTGGAGCCGGGGTAGAGCACGAGAAAGAAGGCGCCGACGACAAGGCAGGCGATGAGCCCGCCGGCCAGGGCCACATCGGACCCGGGGCTCTGGTAGACGACCTCGTTGTGATAGAGGATCGGGTCGCGCCCGCCGATGACACCGGCGATCGCCAGCCCGAGGTTGTTGAAGAAGGCGGCCACGACCACGCCGACAGCTGAAGCGAGGGCCGACGTCCCAATGAAGCCCGGTCGGGGCGCAAGCCGCGTCCGCACCGGAGC
>DATFFO010000233.1:0-5273 GCA_035250025.1 Acidimicrobiia bacterium | reverse complement strand
CCGGATATGTCCCACTCCCCGCTCGCCAAAGACGCGACCCGGACTGACCACGACGCCCGCCTCGGCGAGACGTTCGGTCACGGCCAGGTCGTCGCCCACCTCGATCCAGAGATAGAGGCCGGCCTCGGCCCACACCCGCATCCCCCGGTCTTCGAAAACCCGGCGCAGGATCGCCCGCTTGGCGGAGAAGGCGCTTCTCCTCGGCGCCACGTGCTCGTCGTCTGACCAGGCGACCACCGCCCCCGCCTGGACGAACTCGGGCGAGGCGGTGCCGGTCGAGGTCCGGAGCCGGTACAACTGGTCGATGGCGGCCGGGTCGCCGACGATGGCACCCGAGCGATATGCCGTCATGCCCGAACGCTTGGAAAGCGAAAGATAACTCAGCACGCCATCGCTGCCCTCCCCGGCCACTTCGAGAACCGACGGCGCAGGCTCTGCCCCTTCCTCGCCCAGGTCGATGTAGCACTCGTCGCTGCACAGCAGGACATCATTGGCCCGGGCCGTGTCGACCAGGTCGCCCAGGTGCTCCCGGCCGGTAACGACTCCGGTCGGGTTCGATGGCGTGCACACCCACAGCAGGGCGAGCTGGCGCCACAGTGCCCTGTCGATCAGGTTTGCGGTGAGGAGGAACTCGTCGTCGGTCGCGACCGCCACCGGGCGGGCTCCCGCCAGGACCGCTCCCCGCTCGTAGACCGGATAGGCGGGGTCGGGGAAGGCCACCGCATCTCCCCGGCTGCGGTCGACGAACGCCAGGGCGGTCGAGAAGATCGCCTCCTTGGAGCCGGACGTGGGCAGGACCTGGGTGTCGGGATCGACGTCCACCTTGAAGCGGCGGCCGACGTAGCCGGCTATCGCCCGGCGGAGCTCGCCGAGACCCCGGGTGGTCGGGTATTGCGATACGGCCGGGACCGCTCCTCGCACCGCCTCGGGGATCGCCTCCCACGTGGGTTCGAGCGGGTCGCCGATGGAGAAGTCGATCACGCCGCGCCCCCGTTCCCTCAGGTCCCGGACGTGTTGCTGGATGGCAGCGATCGGGTGGGCCCCAACCGCATCGAGGGCCGGATTCACGCGCATCTGCCAAGCAGGCTAACCCTTTTCTTCCCCCTCACCTCTCCAGTTACCGTCACCAGATGTCCTATCGGTTCGTCTACATCGGTCTGGGACTGCTGGCCCTGGCGATCGTCGCCCTCGCCGCGGTCTTCGCGCAGGAAGGCGATGCCGTCGAGGTCCCCGCCCCCCTCGAAGCCATCGCCCCCGAGCCGGGGTCGAGAGTCATCCCCCAGGCAGTGGTCGAGGTGGACCTGGAAGTCGGTCACGTGGCCACCATCTACATCGATGGCTTGCCGATCCCCGACCCCGCCTTCGTGGAGGCGACCGGCGTCTACACCTGGGCACCGCATCCCGGCTCTCCCGTCCTCAACGAGTGGACCCCTGGTGAGCACACGGTGCGTGTCGAGTGGCGCCGCATCGTCGGAACACCGGCGGTGGGCGAGTTCGAGTGGGCGTTTCGGGTGGGCTGATCAGCCCTACGACAGTGCCGAGCAATTCGCTCCGGCCGCTGAGGACAGGCCTCCGTCAAGGCAGATCGCAGCAGCCCAGGATGTGCCTCTGCTGTTGCTCAGCACGGTCGCTACAGCCCCAACGCCGATGGGCCCTCGGCCAGCAGCCGGCTGAAGGTCTCCTCATCGATGATCGGGACGCCCAGTTCCTGCGCCTTCGATATCTTCGCCGCCCCGGGCGATTCGCCCACCACGAGGGCCGTGGTCTTGGACGACACCGAACCGCTCGCCTTGCCACCAGCCGCCTCGATGGCCTCCTTGGCGCCATCCCGGCTGTAGCCGCCGAGGGTGCCCGAAACGACCAGCGACACACCGTCGAGGGCAGACGACGACGGCGTCCCGGTGTCCGCCACGTCGTCGGCCATCCGCACCCCGGCTGCCGCCAGCCGCTCGACGAGCTCCCGGTTGACGGGGTCTTCGAACCACCTGGCCACTTCCGCCGCGATCACCGGCCCCACCCCCTCGATCTCGGCGATCGAGCCGGCATCGGCATCGAGCAGGCCCACGATCGACCCGACACCCCGGATGATGCGCCGGGCCACGGTGGAGCCGACGTGGCGGATTCCGAGGGCGGTGAGAAGCCGGGCGGCGGGCCGATCCTTGGCCCCGGCGATGGCTCCGGCGAGGTTGGCCACCGAGATCTCGCCCCAACCCTCCTCCTCCAGGAGAACGGCCGGGTCGAAGGTGAAGATATCGGCGGGGTCCGAGATGAGATCTTGGCGCAGGAGGAGGTCGATCGTCTTGTAGCCCACGTGCTCGATGTCCATGCCGCCCCGGCTGGCGAAGTGGAATAACCACTCCCGCAGCCGTGAGGGGCAGTCGAAGCCGCCCGTGCAACGGGCCACCGCCTCCCCGGGGTTTCGCACGATCGGGTTGCCGCAGAACGGGCATTTGGTCGGCATCGACCAGACCTTCTCCTCCCCGGTGCGGGCGGACACGACCGGGCCCACTACCTCGGGGATGACGTCGCCGGCGCGCCGCACGATCACCTGGTCGCCGATCCGCACGTCCTTCTGCGCCACCTGGTCCTGGTTGTGCAATGTCGCCATGCCCACGTTGGCCCCGCCGACGAAGACCGGGTCGAGGACGGCGAATGGTGTGACGGCACCGGTGCGGCCGACGTTGACCTGGATGTCGCGCAACGTAGTGGTGCGCTCCTCCGGCGGGAACTTGTAGGCGATGGCCCAGCGCGGCGCCCGGGCCGTGAACCCGAGCGTCGCCTGGAGATCCAGGGAGTCGACCTTGATGACGACGCCATCCGTCTGGTACGGGTGGTCGTGCCTGTCCTTCTCCGCCTTCCTGACGTAGGCTTCGATTCCCGCCAGGTCGGGCACCGACTGCGACGCCGGGTTGACCACGAAACCGAGGGAGCCGAGGTAATCCATCGTCTCGGTGTGGGTGGAGAGCTCGGGCCCACCGTCGATTATCCCCGCCTGGTAAACCCAGATGCCCAGGCGGCGCCGGGCGGTGATGCTGGCGTCCTTCATCCGGACCGAGCCGGCGGCGGCGTTGCGGGGATTGGTGAAGAGCCTCTGGCCGGCCTCGGCCTGGATCTTGTTCAACTCCTCGAAGGCGTCGAACGACATGAACACCTCGCCCCGCACCTCGAGGAGGGAGGGCACCTGGTCCCCGGCCAGTCGTTTAGGGATGTCCTCGACCGTGCGCAGGTTGGCGGTGATGTCCTCGCCCGTAGTGCCGTCGCCACGGGTGGCTCCGCGCACGAAGCGACCGTTCTCGTAGACCAGCACCACCGCCAGCCCGTCGATCTTCAGCTCGGTGGCATAGTCCGTGGGCATCGATCCCAGTTGACGCTCCATGCGGGCGGCCCAGGTCTCAAGGTCGGCCATCGAATCCGCGTTGTCGAGGGAGAACAGGGGACGCAGGTGCTCGACGGCGGCGAAGGTCGACGGGGCCATCGAGGTCCCGACGATCTGCGTGGGCGAGTCGGGCACGATGAGGTCAGGATGCTGCTCCTCCAGTGAGCGCAGCTCCCACATGAGATCGTCGTACTCGGCATCGGCCAAAGTGGCGTCGTCGAGGACGTAGTAACGGTGGTTGGCCTCGTGGATCTGCTCGCGTATCTGGGCGATCCGCGTCTCGGGACGGGTCTCGGCGGTCTCCATCACCGCCGTGACGTTACCCAACGTCACCGACAAGGTCGGTTGGGAATGCCGCCGGTGGGTAGGACGTTGGACACAGGGACCGATTCGAACACCGAGGTTCTTCACCCATGGCCACAGTTGCCCTCACCAAAGAGACTTTCACTGAGACGATTTCCGACAACGACACGGTGATCGTCGACTTCTGGGCCGATTGGTGCCCGCCCTGCCGGGCCTTCGCTCCCACCTTCGAGAAGGCCTCTGAGGACCACGAAGACATCGTCTTCGCCAAAGTCGACACCGAGGATCAGCAGGAGCTGGCGGAGGCATTCGGCATCCGCTCGATCCCCACGCTGATGGTGTTTCGCGACCAGATCCTGCTCTACAACAATCCTGGCGCCCTCCCCGCCCCGGCTTTCGCCGACCTCATCGATCAGGTCAAGGGCCTCGACATGGATGACGTCCGCCGCCAGGTCGCCGAGCAGTCCGACGAGGTCGAAGCCGAGATCGTCGAGAACTGAGCCGCCGGCTCAGCGGCGTTCACCCAGATAGACCCGGGTCAGGTACTCCAGGGTTATCGAACCCCCCTGCAGCTCCAGCCGTTGCCGGACCGCCTCCTGGAGGGCCCTGCGATCGTCGGGGGCAAGTGTGATGTGGTCGCTGTAGGTCCCAGTCAGCGAGACGTAGTCGGCGGCGGACAGCGTTCGCTCCCAGGGCACTTCCAGCACCTCGACGTCCGCCATGACCCGCTCCATGCGCTCCTGCCAATAGGCGGACTGGCGGCGGTGGTTGGCGTTGCGCAGGCTCTCGTCGCTCTCCGGCATGTAGCGGGCGTAGACGTCGCCCAACACCTCCGTCTCGATATGGAGCGAGGGGTGGTTCCACAACCAGGCCATCATCCCGCCCGGGATGATGGCCTGGGCAAGCTCCGAATCACTCCGTTCGTCCACCCAGTGCCACGACTGCGCTCCGTACAGGAGGTCGAAGGTCTCGGGCTGGGGGCGCCATGACTCCGCCGTGGCCACGAGCCATTCGGCGGCCGGAACACGGGCCTTTCCCACCTCGACCATTGCCCGATCCGGCTCGACGGCCGTGACGCTGAAGCCGAACCGAAGGAACTGCACCGTAGCCTTGCCAGTGCCGGCGCCGATCTCGGCGGCCCGGCGCCCTTCCACGTTGTCGGCCACCCAGGCCACGGCCTCGCCGGGATACGAGGGGCGCCAGCGGTCGTACTCCTCCGCCACCTGGCCGAAACTGCGGGAGAGCTCGGCCCGCCCGCTCAACGATGCGCCTCGACGATCGTGGCTCCCCCCACGACCTCGTCACCGGCGTAGAAGGAGATAGTCTGACCCGCCGCCACCGCCTCCTGGGGATCGGCGAACCTCACATCCTCACCCCGGAGATGGACCTCGACGGTGTCGCCATGGGCCCGGTACTGGGCAGAAAGAGCTCCCTCCACGGGCTGGCCCGACACGCTGCTCAGCCCTGCCACCGTGAGAGACGACACTGAGAGGTCGGACCTCCTGCCCAGAGTCACCGTCGCCGTGGCGGCGTCGATCGAAGCCACGTAGCGCGGCTCACCAACTGCCACCCCCAGCCGGCGGCGCTGGCCGAT
>DATFFO010000232.1:0-4050 GCA_035250025.1 Acidimicrobiia bacterium | reverse complement strand
CATCGACGAGCTCCGTGGCCGAGGACTCGTCGACCTGGATCCAATCCGGCTCTCGGGCGAAGGGTTGACGATGCGACAGGAGATCGAGGATGAGACCAACCGGCGCAACGCCGAGACCTTCTCGGTGCTCTCCGACGCCGACGCCGAGGCCTTCCTGACAGCTCTACAGGCCCTTCCCGGCACCGCCTGACCGGCGACAAACGAACCGTCCCGTGCCAGGATTGGTCCATGTGTGTTGACCACGACGCTGATCTACCCGCCCTCCCCGACGGGCCCCACGCCGCCACTTCTGAAAGGACGGTGCTGACCGCCGCCGACGGCAACAGCCTGAACGCCTTTCTCGCCACGCCCGACAGCACGGCGAAGGACGCCGCCGTGATCGTCCTCCCCGACATCCGCGGGCTGTTCCGCTTCTACGAGGACCTGGCGTGCCGCTTCGCCGAGCACGGCTACCCGTCGATCGCCATCGACTATTTCGGCCGCACCGCCGGCACGGAACCGCGAGAGGCGGACTTCCCTTTCATGGACCACATCGCCCAGACCACCAGCGCAGGAATCAACGCCGATATCGCCGCCGCCGTGGCGCACCTGGAGAGCAGCCACCCCGGAGCCCGGCTGTTCACGGTGGGGTTCTGCTTCGGTGGGAACATGTCGTGGGCGGCCGCGACCCACGACCACGGGCTGGCGGGGGTGATCGGGTTCTATGGCAAGCCCGAGGCGGACCGTCCTGCGGGCGATGGGCCGATCTGGGACCGCTGCGCCCTGATCGGCTGCTCGGTGCTGGCCATCATCGGTGGTGCCGACCCGGCGATCCCCGCCGAGAACGTCAACCGCTTCGCCGAGGCGATGGATCGTTCGGGGGTCGACTACGACGTCGTCACCTACCCCGACGCTCCCCATTCCTTCTTCGACCGCTCCCAGGGGGACTTCACCTCCGAGTCCCTCGACGCATGGAACCGGATGATGGCCTTCATCGCTTGACGGGCCGGGCCGTCAGGACGGGGAGGGCGCCAGGTGGCGGTACCGGGCGTCGATGAGACGTGACTGCATGAGGCTCAGCCCGGAACGCTGCTCCTCGAGCAAGGCCTCCAGGTCGCCATCCCACCGCTCCTCCAGGGCGTGATCGAAGGCGGAGACGAGAGCCGCGACGGCGTTCGAGGCGACGGTCATCAGGACCCGGGGCCTGGTCGCGGCCACGGCCATGGCGGTCGCCCGCCAGCCGCCGTCGAGTGCCCAGGTGAGCGGTGCGGATCTCCCCTCGTCGCCACGCGACTCGAGTTCGTGGAGGTAGTCGGTGAGCTCGCCGGCCTCCCGCTCCACCTCGGCGGCCAGGGGAACGGTGTCGTCGATCCGCGCCGCCACCGCCTGCAGGGTCTCGACGGCGCTTCTGAGGTTGAAGGCGAGGTTGCCCACAGCCAGGATGGAGGGATCGGGGGAGCGTCTCATTCCGTCTCTCCGTATCGGCGCCCCGGCATCGTTACCTGAGCGCAAACGGTTCAGTTAGGGTCTCGGTGATGCACGACGTGGCCCTGCTGGCCGGTCCCAAGTCCGACGCCTACGCCACTCTCGCCGACCAGGCGGGCGCCCTTCTGACCGGCGAGCGCGACCTCGTCGCCAACGCCGCCAACCTGGCGTCGCTCGTCTATCACTCGCTGCCCGACCTGAACTGGGTCGGCTTCTACCTCTTCGACGGGGAGGAACTGGTGGTGGGTCCGTTCCAGGGGAGGCCGGCATGTGTCCGCATCGCCCTCGGCAAAGGTGTGTGCGGCACGGCCGCCGTCACCCGAACCACCCAGGTCGTCCCCGACGTCGACAAGTTCCCGGGCCACATCGCCTGCGATCCTCATTCACGTTCGGAGATCGTCGTCCCCCTGTTCCGTGATGACGGCAGCCTGGTGGGTGTCCTGGACGTCGACTCCCCGGTCCCGGGCCGCTTCGACGACGCCGACGCCGAGGGCATGCAGTCGTTGGCGGCCGTGTTCCTGGCCAGCCTGTCATAGCCGCGGGGCGGGCTCAGCTCTGGCCGCGGACCCGGGGGAAGCGGATGGCGGTGTGGATGCGGCAGGTGTCGCCCAGGTTGTAGCGGGACAGCACCGTGGCGCAGCCCTCGGCCCGGCAACGGCGGAACCTCTCGTTCACCTTGGGGCGCCGACCGGCCCGGGGATACTCGCCCCGATAGACCGGGGACTGCCTGCCCGCCGGCTGTCCAAAAGCCATCACTTCATCCTGTGACCGTGATCGTTCCCGTCATCCCGAATGCTTCGTGGATATTGCAGAAGAACGTGTACACGCCGGGTGTGACGAGATCGACCTCGAGATCGTCGGCGCCGCTGGGGAGATCCACATCCACGTCACTCGGCCACGGACCACCGTCGGAGGTCACGTTGTGGAAGACACCGGACTCGTTGCGCCAGCTGATGGTCCCCGGTGAGCTGATGGTGTGACTGTCGGGCACGAAGGTCTGGGAGCCCATCTCGAATCGATCGGAATCTCCCGGCACCGATGTGGTCGTTGTCGTTGACGAGGTCGTGGTGCTCGACGTCGTTGACGATGTCGTCGAGGACGTGGTCGTGGTGGGTCTCGGCGGGGGCGGGTTGGGGCTCAGACCCAGGGCCCGGCCCAGGAACGACGCCATCTGGTCGCGCAGCACCGGGTCGCCGGGGCAGAAACGGTCGTTGGTCGGCGGGTTGCAGCCCTGGGTGATCCCCGCAGTGCCGAGCCGGTCGATGTCACCCTCGAAGACACTGCCGTCGTCGTCGACGAACAGGTCGCCCGGCCCGGGGTCGTCATAGTCGAACGCCCGTACCAGGAAGGCAGCCATTTGCTCACGGGTCACAGGGTCGTCGGGGCAGAAGTTGTCATTGGTGGGCGGGTTGCATCCCCGGGTGACGTCGGCCGCCGCCAGAGCCGAGATGTCGGCCTCGAACACGGAGCCGTCGTCGTCCGTGAACGGGCTGGGCCCGCCAGCCGGGAGGTCGAGCGCCCTGACCAGGAAGGCAGCCATCTGGCCGCGGGTGACTGGATCGCCCGGACAGTAGAGGTCGTTGACGGGTGGGTCGCAGCCCTTGGTGATGCCCTCGGCCGCGATCGCCTCGATGAAGCCCTCATGGACGTTGAGGTCGTCATCGACGAAGGTGCCGCCGGGCGGCAACGGCGCCGCCAGGAGCGGCAGGGCGACCGCCATCACTGCCACCACCACGAACGCCGCCGTCTTCCGGTGCGATCTGCCGCCTGCCATCTTTCCTCCCGTGGGCGCCGTGCATGGGGCTATACGTGCCGCTCACCCACCCGGTTCCGCGATTGTGACTTTCTCGGGATGGACCCCGGGGCCATCGCGGCGGCACCCCACCGGCTTAGTGCTCTCCAGCGGAAGTACGGTCGCGTATTTCGGCGAGGCAGCGGCTTCGATGGCAAGGACGCAGGACGAAGGCGCACCCGGGGTGGTGCGTCGAGGACGAGGACGAAGCAAGCGGCGTCGATGTCCGCTGAAATGCCATCGTATTTCCGGTGGGGGGCACTTAGCATCGGAGCCATGAATACCGCCGAAGTACTTATCGACGCCTTCGGGCGCATCCGACAACTCGTTGAGAAGTCCGTGGAGGGGCTTTCGCCCGAGGACCTCGCCTACCGGCCCGACCCCGCCGCCAACTCGATCGCATGGCTGACGTGGCACCTCACCCGTATCCAGGACGACCACGTCGCCGAGATCGCCGCCAACGAGCAGGCATGGACGGCGGCCGGGTGGGCCGACAGGTTCGGGCTTCCCTTCGACGTCGCTGCCACCGGCTTTGGCCATTCCTCAGAGGACGTGGCGGCCGTGCGCCCTCAGAACCCCGAACTCTTGATCGGGTATCACGAGGCGGTCTGGTCCAACACAACGGCGTATCTCGGGGCGATGGGGCCGAACGATCTCGACCGGATCATCGACGAGTCCTACGACCCGCCGGTGTCGGTGGGAGTTCGTCTGGTGAGCGTCATCAGCGACAACATCCAGCACGGGGGCCAGGCCCGCTACGTACGCGGGATGCTCGAGCGGCGCTGACGACTCGC
>DATFFO010000231.1:0-2908 GCA_035250025.1 Acidimicrobiia bacterium | reverse complement strand
CTCGACCACCACGCCGCCGTCGCGTATCACCCGCCCGTAGCCGGTTGGGTCCTCGAAGACGGAGGTGACCATCCGGGCGGCGACGTCGTCGGAGCGATCGGCGAGACGAGCGAGCAGCTCGTTGGTGAGCAGCGGCATGTCCCCGTAGAGCACGACGATCGTGTCCTCGGGCGCGACATCACCCAGGGCATCGAGTCCGACACTTGTCGCATGGCCTGTGCCCAGTTGCTCTTCCTGCAATGCAGGGACTACGTCAGGAGGAAGGTGGGAGACCACCTGTTCGGCGCCATGGCCAACGACGACAACCGTGCTCGCCGGCCGGAGTGGGCGGACGGCTTCGAGGACCCAACCAATGAGAGTTCGCCCAGCTGCCACGTGAGCCACCTTTGGGAGGTCGGACATCATCCGCTTCCCCTGCCCGGCGGCGAGGATGACGACATGGATCGGCAACGGCACCTCTCTGTACGAATTGACGCTGGGGGGGCAGGACTCGAACCCGCTCTTACAGGACCAAAACCTGCCGTGCTACCGGTTACACCACCCCCCAAAAGGGCTTGGAGGCAGGTTAACGCTGACCGCTCTTGCAGGACCCCGTACCTGACGGTGCTATCCGTTACACCACCCCCCAATAGGTGGTTGATGACCGTCGATAGGTTAACGGTGACCGCTCTTATAGGACCCCGTACCTGACGGTGCTACCCCGTTACACCACCCCCAAGGGGATTCAGGAAGACTAACGGTGACGGCAAATGCAACCCGCACCGGCAGGACTTAGGGCACGGCTGTGATGACGGTGAGTCCGACGTCATCGGCCGCGACCTGGACCCACTCCTCACCGTTCCATTGGAACAGGGTCTGGGTTCCCATGTTGCGTCCCGGGCCATTGACGTAGGTCATGACGCTTACGACGTCGGGTCGCTCCGTCCCCTCGACCTCTTCAACACCGATCCAAGCTCCCAGACCCGGCTGAATCCCTGCGTTGGGGGGGCCGCTGATTTCGCTGGCTTCTTCGTCGGTCAGGTAACTCACCTCCGACGCCAGTAGGTTCTGGATGCGAACGCGCACCTCCTGCGGGATGATGTCCGAGGCGAATATCGGCTGCCCCTCACAGGCGATGTCCTTGCAACCAATCACGAAGGCTCGGGCGCGAAGGTCGGCAGCGACCTCCGGCGAAATCGCGGGAATGGTCTGGGCGACCTGAGTGGCCGGCACAGTTGTCGATGGAACCGTGGTCAACCCGGACGAGCAGGCTGTGACCGCCACGAGCGAGAGGCCGAGGATGGCGCGCACTCGCCGAGTTTATCGGTCGGGAGGATTCGGCTTGGCCCGGGAGATCCATGGCGGCGAAGCTTTGGCCGAAGGGCACTGTTGACCGCCTTCTCAATAATAAGTATTTTGCATTGTGCAGGACAGGTCCCCTGGTGCCTGCTGCTTGGTTCGGGGACCAAGCCTTTTGACACTGAGGAGTGAGGCAATGATCTTCAAACCAAGACGTCAACGAACGCTCGCCCTTCTATTGGTCCTCGGACTCGTGTTGGCCGCATGCGCCAGCGAAGGCGGGGACACGACCACGACGGCGGCAGGTGGCACCGACACGACAGCCGCTGGCGGCACCGACACCACCGCTGCCGGAGGTGAGGAGCCCTCCGGAGACGGCGACCTCCTGGTCTGGGCCTCGCGTGACTACTACATACCGCCCGATCAGTTCGCCAGCTTCACAGAGGAGACAGGTGTCAACGTCACCTTCGACATCCAGGCCAACGACGACATGCTCCAGCAGATGCTCCGGATGCGCGACGCCGGCCAGCCGCTGCCCGACATCCTCGGCGCCGAGGACGCGTTCCTCATCGAGACGTTCTACGACGCCGGACTGATCGAGTCTCACGACGAAATCGCCGCCCAATGGGAAGAAGAGGAACCCGACACCTACGGACTGCTGACCCCCCTGGTCTGGGAGGAGACGGCCCTCGAAGACGGGACCAAGACCGGCATGTCGGTCACGGCCAACTTCGACATCCTCTATTACAACTCCGAATGGTTCGAGGAAGCCGGCGTCACGGTTCCTTTCGACTCCCTCGACGCGGTGCTGGACGGCATGCGGGCCATGAAAGAGGTACGCCCGGACGGGATTCCGCTCACGGTGCAAGCGCGCGCCGGTGACGGGGTGACCACACTGAAGACAGTGCTCGCCGCCTCCGGCGCACCGTTCGAAGGACCGATCCCCGATCTCACCTCCGAGGGCGGCATCTACACGATCAACTGGTTCCTCCAGGCCGCAGCGGAAGAGTTGCTTCCCCCCGAGGCCATCGCCTGGGGCGAGGACGAGGCCCGTGGCGCGTTCATCTCGGGTGATGCCGGGTTGATCCTCGACGGATTCACAACCGCCGGCGACTTCAACGACGTCGGCGATTTCACCTACCCGGACGTCTGGAACCTGACCCCCGTCCCGGTCTCGGAAGGCGGCGTCGCCCTGAACGCGGCCCGCACCTGGGCCGTTCTGGCAGGGTCGGAGAACCCGGATGCGGCTGCATTGATCCTCCGCTACATCGCCGAAACCGAGAACCTGGTCGCGGCGGCCGGCAACGGTTCGGTGCCCATGCGTCAGACCGAGGCGATCGACGACCCCCGGCTCCAAGAAATCTGGCCCTTCTTCACCGAAGAGGTCAAAGAGGCCTATCTGAACAGCACCCCCACCCCCGTCGGCGAGAACGCCGGGGAGGTCGAGGCCATCCTCGAGCAGATGTTCGGCGAAATCGTCGTCGGGACAGAGAAGACCGCCGAGGAGCTGGCAGCCGAATACCAGCCACAGCTGGACGAAACGGCACCCTGACCCGGCCATCGTGTCGTGACAGGCACACCCACGTTCACGACCCCGTGAACGTGGGTGTGCCATGCTCGGATAGGTGTC
>DATFFO010000230.1:0-11711 GCA_035250025.1 Acidimicrobiia bacterium | reverse complement strand
CTCTCGTTCTCGACCTTCTGCTCGGAGAGGTGCACATGGAGCGGCCTCGTCCCGGCCCATTCGGCCACGAGGGCGCAGGACGCCGGGTCGACGGCCCGCACCGAGTGGATGGCGGCTCCCTTGGTGACGTGGCCCGGCGGGTGCCAGGCCTCCACGCGCTCGGCCCAGGCTTCGACCGAGGCATCGGCGAAACGCAGCTGGGCGCCGGCGGGTGGCTCGCCGAAGCCCGCCGAGAGGTAACAGGTGTCGAGCACGGTCAGGCGGATGCCCGCCTCGGCGGCGGCGTCGACCAGGGCGTCGCCCATCACGTTCGGGTCGTCATAAGGCCGCCCGCCGGCCTGGTGGTGCAGGTAGTGGAACTCGTCCACCGACGTGAAGCCGGCGGCGACCATTTCCCGGAAGGTGGCGGCCGCCACAGCCCGGTACGAGTCCGGGTCGAGCTCGACCGCAACGTCGTACATGGCGTCCCGCCACGACCAGAAGTCGCCGGGTCCGCTCGAGGTGTGCCCGCGCAACAGCCGGTGGAACACGTGCGAGTGGGTGTTGGCGAACCCGGGGAACACGACTCCGCCCAGACGCCGCATGTCGTCGGCGGGCGCCATCCCCGAGGCCACCGCCCTGATCAGCCCCTCCTCGACCTCGACGACCACGTCGTCCTCGAATCCGGCCCCGGTCCACGCCACGGGGCAGTGCCACCGAACCAGCTCACCTATCACTTCTAGGACGGCGGGCCGGACGCGCCGGGTATGTCCAGGCCCCGTTCGGCGGCCACGCGGCGAGCGATGTCGTAGCCGGCGTCGGCGTGGCGCATGACACCCGTGCCAGGGTCGTTGGTGAGCACCAGTTGGAGGCGGCGGTCGGCCTCCTCGGTCCCGTCGGCCACGACCTGGGCGCCGGCGTGGATCGAGTTGCCGATCCCGACGCCCCCGCCGTGGTGGACTGCGACCCAGGCCGCCCCCGAGGCGGTGTTGAGCAGGGCGTTGAGGATCGGCCAGTCGGCGACGGCATCGGAGCCATCTGCCATGGCCTCGGTCTCCCGATAGGGCGAAGCCACCGAGCCGGCGTCGAGGTGGTCGCGGCCGATGACGATCGGAGCCGACACCTGCCCGGACCGAACCAGCTCGTTGAAGGCCAGGCCGGCCAGATGCCGCTCCTTGTATCCCAGCCAGCAGATGCGGGCGGGCAGGCCCTGGAAATGGACCCTCTGCTCTGCCATTGCCAGCCAGCGCAGCAGCGGCTGATTGTCGGGAAACAGTTGGACGAGGGCCCGGTCGGTGGCAGCGATGTCGGCCGGGTCTCCCGAGAGAGCCACCCACCTGAAGGGGCCCATCCCTTCGCAGAAGAGGTCGCGGATGTAGGCGGGAACGAAGCCGGGATAGGAAAAGGCGTCGGCGAACCCTGCGGTCTGAGCCTCTCCGCGCAGGTTGTTGCCGTAGTCGAACACCTCGCGGCCGGCGTCGTGGAAACCAACCATGGCCTCGCATTGGACGGCCATCGACTCCCGGGCCGCCTTGATGTAGGCATCCGGGTCGGAGACGCGCAGCTCGGCGGCGCTGGCCGGGTCGTGACCTTGGGGGACGTAGCCGTAGAGCGGATCGTGGGCCGAGGTCTGATCGGTCACGATATCGATGTCGGCTCCGCGATCCAGCAACTCGCCGAAGACGTCGGCGGCGTTGCCCAGCAGCCCGATCGAGAGTGCCCGTCTGCCGGCCTTGGCGGCCAATCCCCGGGCGAGGGCATCGTCGAGGTCGGAAGCCTCCTCGTCCAGGTACCCGGTCTCCAGCCGACGACGGATGCGTTCGGGATCGACCTCGACGCAGATGACCGCCCCGCCGTTCATCGTCACCGCCAGTGGCTGGGCGCCGCCCATGCCCCCCAGGCCTCCCGTCAGTGTCAGCGTTCCCGCCAGACTGCCCTCGAAACGCTGGTCGGCGATGGCGGCGAAGGTCTGGTAGGTCCCCTGGAGGATGCCCTGGGTTCCGATGTAGATCCAGGAACCGGCCGTCATCTGGCCGTACATCATCAGCCCGGCGTCCTCGAGCTCCCAGAAGTGCTCGAGCGTCGCCCAGCGGGGAACCAGCAGCGAGTTGGCGATGAGCACCCGCGGAGCCATGGAGTGGGTGGGGAAGACACCGACCGGCTTGCCCGACTGGACGAGCAGCGTCTCGTCGTTCTTGAGGCGCTCCAGCGTGCGGACGATGGCCGTGAGCGCCTCTATGGACCGTGCCGCCTTGCCCCGGCCGCCGTAGACCACCAGCCGTTCGGGATCCTCGGCGACTTCGGGGTCGAGGTTGTTGAGGAGGCAGCGCAGCGCCGCCTCCTGGAGCCACCCCGCCGTGTTCAGCGTCTGACCTCGCGGGGCCCGGAGAGGGAAGGTCAGGTCGATCATCGCCCCGAGCGTACCGACCGCCAGCCCTTCCCGACGGCCAACATGTATGAACATATCTTCAGATGTTCCTCTATCATGGGGTTCGTGCCCGTCGCCCGCCAACCTCATGCCCACGGCCCCTCCGAAGCGGGGTTGCTGGATGCCGACGATGCCGCCCTGCTGGCGGCCCGCTTCCAGCTACTGGCCGATCCCAGCCGGCTACGGATGATCTATGCCCTCGTCGAGGCGGGCGAGGTCTGTGTCAGTGATTTGGCGGGACTCGTTGGGGCCAGCGAGTCCGCCACCAGCCACCAGCTGCGCCAGCTGCGCCTGGCCGGTCTGGTGCGGGCTCGCAAGCAAGGGCGCGAGGTCTTCTACCGCGTGGCCGACACCCACGTGCGCCTCCTCCTGGACCTGGCCGTCGAGCACTACCTCGGCCACGGGGCGGATCAGTGAGCCACACCCACTCCCTACCCGGTGCCCTGCGGCATCGGCGTCCACTGACGATCGCCTTCGTCATGGTTGCCGGCTTCATGGTCGTCGAAGCCGCCGCCGGCTTCCTCACCGGGTCACTGGCGCTGGTCTCCGACGCCGGCCACATGGCCACAGACGCCCTGGGCCTGGGGATGGCCCTGGCGGCGATGACGGCTGCCGCCCGGACCGGCGACGCCCTGGGGCGACGCACGTTCGGCCTCTACCGCCTCGAAGTCCTGGCGGCCCTCGCCAACTCGATCCTCCTCGTGGGCGTGGCGGGTTTTGTGATCGCCGAGTCCATCGTCCGGCTCGACGATCCCGGTGAGGTCCAGGTGGGGCCGATGCTGGCGGTGGCGGTGGGCGGCCTGGTCGTCAATGTGGTCTGCTGGCGACTTCTCCGCGCCGGCGCCCGTGAGTCCCTCAACGTCGAGGGAGCCCATCTGGAGGTGCTGGCGGATCTGGTCGGCTCGGTGGGTGTCATCGTCGCCGGTCTTGTCACGGCTTTCACCGGCTGGCCCTATGCCGACCCGCTCTTCGCCGGTCTGATCGGACTGTTCATCTTCCCGCGTGCCTGGCGATTGGGCCTCCGGGCTGTGCGAATACTCGTCCAGGCCGCCCCCCACCGCCTGGACCTCGAGCGAATTCGTCAAGACCTGGCGGAGGTGCCCGGAGTGATCGATGTCCACGATCTTCACGTGTGGACGCTCACGTCCGAGATGGACGTAGCCACCGTCCATCTCATGACGGACGACGGCATCGATCCCCACCCGGTTCTCGACGAGGCTCGCAACCTGCTCCAGGAGCGTTATCGCCTGGCTCACGCCACCCTTCAGGTCGAACCGTCCACGCACGAAGGGTGTTCTGAGATCAGTTGGTGACCGGCGCCCTGACGTTGGGCGACAGCCCTCGCATCTGACGGCCGACAGCCGTCGACCTGGTCCCCCGTCTTCCGTCTTCTGACTTCCGTCTTCCGTCTCCCGTCTCCCGTCTCCTATGTGAGCAGCAGCGTGGCCAGGCGCCGGCGGGTGATGGCGACGCCGATCAGGCCCATGACCACCAGGAACGCGGCATGGCCCACCATCGACCAGTCGGGGATCCCGAGGATGAAACCCCTGATGAGTTCCACCCCGTGGTACAGGGGCGAGATCTTGGTGACCGCCTGGAGGAAGGGCGGGTAGATGTCGAGCGGGTAGAAGGTCGCCGAGAAGAGGAATAGGGGCAGGGTGACGAGAGCGACGAGGTCGAAGTCCTGCCAGCTCTTCATCCAGGTGGTGGCGGCCATCCCGCAGGCGGCGAAGGCGAAGCCGATGAGGACGGCCGCCGGCAGTGCCAGGGGCCACAGGGACCCCTCGGTGAGGCCCATCGCCAGCAGGACCACGAGGAAGCCGACGGCGTAGATGAGCCCGCGGATGAGGCACCACGTGATCTCGCCCACGGCGATGTCCATCGGCTGCATCGGGGTGGTGAGCATGCCGTCGTAGACCTTGGCGAACTTGAGCTTGAAGAAGATGTTCATCGTCGACTCGAACACGGCCCCGTTCATGGCCGAGGCTCCCAGGAGGGCAGGCGCCACGAAGGCGGTGTAGGAGATCTGCTCGCCCCCCGGGCCGGTGACGGTGCCTACCAGCGCCCCCAGTCCGATCCCGATCGAGAACAGATAGAACACCGGCTCGAAGAAGCCCGAGAAGATCACCTTCCAGATCCGCCGGTACACGAGAAAGTTGCGTTCGAGCAGTCGGTGGGCGCGGAGCCCGGAATGGGCCAGGGGCGGGGCGACGGTACTGACGTCCACGTGCCGGCTGGTCACGACTTCAACCTCTTGCTCAGCCAGCGGATGGCGAGGAGCCAGGCGATCAGGGTGATGGCGATGAGGTAGGCGCCGTGGATCCAGAGCGGCATCGTGGACACCACTGGTGGCCCGGCCTCGGGCAACGCCAGCTTGCGGACAAGTTCGACACCGTGGAACAGCGGGGTCAGCGCCGCTACCGGCTCCATCCAGTCCGGGAGCTGGCTGACCGGGAAGAAGGTGCCCGAGAAGAGAAACATCGGCATGATCCCGAACCGCATCATGGAGGTGAGGCCCGTCTCGTTCTCGAGGCGCGAGGTGAACGCCACCGAGGCAGCCTGGAACGCCACCCCGCACAGCACGGCCGGAACCAACGCCACCAGCGCCGGCAGGGGCTCGATCGCCCCGAACAGGACGGCGATGGCGGCGTAGACGCCGAGGGTAAAAGCGAGGTGGATGGCGCCCCACACCAGGTATCCGGACACGAGGTCGCCGACCCCGAGCGGCGTGGCCAGCACGGCATCGAAGCTCTTGCGCCACTTGATGCCCGCCATGATCGGCCACGCCCCTTCGCCGTACCCCGTCTGCATGGCAGTGGCGGCGAGGAGCCCGGTGGCGGCGAAGGTGATGTAGGGGATGGGGAGCTGGGCCTCACCTGACCCGGCGTCGACCATGCTCCCCAGGGCGATGCCCAGCCCGGCGAGAAACAGAACCGGGTTGACGAATGTCGAGATCACCCGCCCTCTCCATGTCCGGCGGTAGCCGATGAAGTTGGCCTCGACGAAGTGCCCGGCATTGGTGGCGAGGCCCATCAGTCGACCAACCTTCTGCCGGTGAGGTGGAGGAAGACGTCCTCCAGGGTCGAGCGGCGGCTCAGACGCTGGACATGTTCGATCTCACGGTCGTTGATGAGGTCGACCAGGGCGGCGGCGTCGTTGGTGTAGAGGAGCACGCGATCAGCCAGCGGCTCCATACGCTCGACGACTCCGTCGAGGCGGTCGAGCCCAGCCTCCTCGGTGCCACTGGCGAAGCGCAACTCGACCACGTCCCGGGTCGAGTGGCGCTCGATCAACTCGGCCGGCGACCCCTCGTCGGCGATCACGCCCTTGTCCATGACGACCAACCGGTCGCAGAGCTGCTCGGCCTCGTCCATGTAGTGGGTCGTGATGATGAGCGTGGCTCCCTGCTGCTTGAGCCGGTACAGCCGGTCCCAGAGGACGTGGCGGGCCTGGGGGTCGAGACCTGTCGTCGGCTCGTCGAGGATGACCAGGTCGGGTTCGTTGATCAACGCCCGGGCGATGATGAGCCGCCGCTTCATGCCTCCCGAGAGGGACTCGACGGTGGCGTTCCGCTTCTCTTCCAGCTGAGCAAAGTTCAGCAGTTCGTCGATGCGGCCCCGGATCGTCGGCTTGGGAATGTCGTGGTAGCGCCCGTAGACGTAGAGGTTCTCGGCCACAGTGAGCTCTTCGTCGAGGTTGTTCTCCTGGGGCACGACCCCGAGCCGACTTCGGATCGAGGGGCCTTCGGCGGCGGGATCGAGCCCGAAGACGGTCAGGTCGCCGTCGCTGATCGGGCTGACGGTCGTGATCATCTTCATCGTCGATGTCTTGCCGGCGCCGTTGGGCCCGAGGAAGCCGAATGCCTCGCCGGGATGGATCTCGAAGTCGATCCCGTCGACAGCTACGAAGTCACCGAAGCGCTTGGTGAGGCCTTTGGCACTGACGAGAGAGGCATTCGACATACGCGGTCACGCTAATGGGGTCGTATGACAACTAACCCCTGGTTTTCGGCCGCCGGCCCATGCCGGTTGGCGACCGGGTGGTTCAGTCGTCTGGAGTCCAGATCCGGCGCACGAACTCGGGGCCGACAAGCGACGCCCGGGTCACCCGCGTCTCCACGAACACCAGGTCGCGGTTGTCGGGCGACCCCCAGAATGCGGTCTGGTCGTAGGGGACCACGACGTTCCAGAGCCGGCGGCGGTCGGCGGCGCGGTCATGCACCCGGGCGACGCCTCGGATGAAGAGCTCACCCGGACCGGTCCCGGTCGTCACGGGCCAGTGGAAGGAGATCTCACCGTTGGCGATCAGGTTGTGGTGCTTCTGGGTTCGGCGCCGGGTGGCAAACCAGACCTTGCCATGCTCGGCGAGGCCGGGCGCCACCACGGCCACATGGGGTCGCCCGTCGCGGCCGACGGTCGCCACGTGCGTCACCCACGAGATCGCTTCGGCGGCGTCGGCCACCTCCTGCCAGGTCAGGGGAGGGGCGGTCATGAGTAACGGTCGCGGTGGACGAGCTCGTCGATGGGCTTGCGGCCTCCTCTCCGGGCCGGGGCCGCTTCCTCGGACGGGTACCCGAGGGCGACGGCGTAGCGGCACCGCCGATCGTCGGGCACGCCCAGGACACTGCGAGCGTCATCGTCACGGTGGAGGGTGATGGGACACGACGCCACTCCGATGGCCTTGGCCGCCAGCATGATGTTCTGTGCCACCCGGCCGATGTCGAAATCGTGCCCGCCCGGCTCCTGGATGATCACGATCGTGGCGACCGACGCCCGCACCGGGTCCGTGAAGTCGCCGCATCCGGCCAGCGCCTCGATCTGGTCGGGGTCGGTGATGGCGATGAACGACCAGCCCTGGCGATTCTTCGAGCTCCCGGTCCACCTCGCCGCCTCGAGGATGGCGGTCAGATCATGGTCGGCGAGAGGCTCGGATCTGTAGGAGCGGATTGCCCTCAGTCCCAGTATGAAGTCGTACTTATCCATCGTCTCAGTATGCCCTTCCGACCTACTTCCGGGACTAGAACGCGGGGTATGCCGCTGGTAGATTCGCGCCTCGTCAGTGGGTGCCGGGCGGTGCCCTCGTTTGGGAGCCGAGGAGCATCGTGGCAAGCGCAAGCAACCGGGGGAAGTTCGTGAGAGTCCTTGTCGTCGTGGGAATGGTCGCCGCCCTGCTCGTCCCGGCAGGAGCCGGGGCAGGGTCGGCGCCGACGCCGTCGGTTGTCGACTTCGGGCAGGACGAGGTCATCCCCGACCCCTCGGGGTTCGACGGGTTGTCACTCCAGGCGACCGACCCCCTCGGTCTCGTTCCGGGTGTCGACATCGTGCGCATGCACAGCCTCGGCACCGACGTCATCGACGTCTGGGCCTGTGGTCTGAGCGTCTCGGCCCAGACCGTCGTCGCCCAACTCGACACCGATGTCGTGCCTTATTTCCAGACCCATTCCCGTGGCCGACTGACGATCGATTTCGTGCCCAGGGGATCGGCCCCGGCCATCGGGGGCAATCAGTGGCCCGAGGACTCGGCCTGCTACCAGGCGGCCGCCGCCAACCCGAGCCCTGATGCCAACGGCGTCCTCCTTGCGGATGCCAACTGGTTCGGAGGCTTGGCCGGGCCAGGGAGCGGCGAGTCCTTCCCGGACAATGCCCGATGGGCGGTGGTCGGGTATCCAGACGTCTTCTCGATGGTCACCGCGCACGAGCTCGGCCACACCCAGTCGTGGCCGCACTCATTCACGACGGTCAGCGGCAGCGACTATGACAACGCCCTCGACCTCATGTCAGGCAACTACGGCGCCGAGGGCAATGGCTATGGCACCTGGGACCAGCCCTACGACACGGCGGTGATCAATCGTTACGCCGCCGGCTGGATCGATCCCGAGCAGGTGCGGGTCGTCGGTGGAGCGGAAGCGGCGGTCACGCTGCAGCCGTCGTCCGGCAACGGGGTCCAGATGGCCGTGATCAGGGCGGGGAGCAAGTACTACACGCTCGGTGCCCGGACGTCTTCCCAGTACGACCCGATCCCGGAGGTCTGGGAAGGCGTCGAGGTGTACGAGGTCACCCCGTGCGCCCAGAGCGAGGTCTTCTACTGCTGGAGTGACCCGCGTTTCGACATGGGGTTCCGTGAGCACATCCCGCTGGGCCGGGTTCCATTCGACTATCTCGACTTCGACGCCTACTCGCAGCCGCTGCCGCATGTGATCTCAGCCGGTCAGAGCAAGTCCGTTGGCGGACGCACGGTGTCGGTAGCGGCCGCCGCCAACGGGGCGTACACCGTCACGATCTCTGGGGGGAGCGGGGCGTCGTTCATCGACACTCCCGGCCACGTTTTCGAAGCAGACGTCGAGTGGCTGGCCGAATCCGAGATCACCAAGGGGTGCAACCCGCCGGCCAACGACCGCTTCTGTCCTGACGAAGTCGTCACTCGTGGCCAGATGGCTGCCTTCCTGCACCGGGCGGTCCCGGCATTGACGGTGGGCCAGCCCACCTTCTTCACCGATGACAACGGCCTTGTGTTCGAGGCGGACATCGAATGGCTGTCGGCCACGGGGGTGACCAAGGGCTGCAACCCGCCCACCAACGATCGGTTCTGCCCTGGTGACGTGGTGACGCGGGCACAAATGGCGGCGTTCTTGCACCGCGCCTTGCCCAACCTCTCCGTCGGCCCTCCCACGGACTTCTCCGACGACAACGGCCTGGTGTTCGAGACGGACATCGAGTGGCTGGCGGCGACGGGTGTGACCAAGGGCTGCAACCCGCCCGCCAACACCCAGTTCTGTCCCGGGGCCCCGGTGACCCGGGGTGCCATGGCGGCGTTCCTCCACCGGGCACTGGGAGGGTGACACGGGGCGGCTGACACCCCGTACCCTGGTCGCATGCCGGATTTCGCGGCGCTGGTAGCCGTCTCTCACGCCGTCGGTTCGACGTCTTCGCGCAAGGCCAAGACGGCGCTGCTGGCCGATTACCTGCGTCCGCTTCCCCCGGAGGCGATCGCCCCGGCGGTGGCATTCCTCTCGGGAGTGATTCCCCAGGGCGCCTTGGGTGTGGGGTGGGCCACGCTTTCGGACACACCGCAGCCCGCGCCCACGCCATCACTCCAGTTGGAGGACGTGAGCGGCGCCTTCGATCGGCTGTCGGCGACGGCTGGCGCCGGCTCGAACGCTGTCCGCCGCCGCATTGCCGGTGAGGTCTTCGCCGCCGCCACGGAGGCCGAGCAGAGATTTCTCTTCGGGCTGATCGGAGGCGAGATTCGCCAGGGAGCGCTCGAGGGAGTCATGGCGGAAGCCCTGGCGGCGGCAGCCGACGTGCCGGTGGCGGCGATCCGGCGAGCCGTGATGCTCAACGGTCGCATCTGGGACGTGGCGCAGATCGCTCAGGCTGGAGGCGAGCAGGCGTTGGCCTCTTTGGCCCTGACAGTGTTCCGTCCGGTGAAGCCGATGCTTGCCCAAACCGCCGACGACGTGGACGGGGCGCTCGCCACCACCGGTCCCGCCCACGTCGAGTGGAAGATCGACGGCATCCGGATCCAGGTGCACCGGGCGGGCGACCGCGTCGAGATCTACACCCGCAACCTCAACCGCGTCACCGATCGACTCGACGAGGTGGCCGATCTCGTGCGCCGATTCCCGGCCGACTCGTTCGTCGTGGACGGCGAGGCCCTGTGGCTGGCAGGAGACGGCCGCCCCGCCCGTTTCCAGGAGACGGCCGGCCGGTTCGGAACCGGAGACCTCCCCGAGCGAGGACTTCGCCCTTACCTCTTCGACATCCTCCATCTCGACGGCGAGGACCTCATCGACCTCCCCCTCAGCCACCGCCGTGACCGCCTGGAGGCGATCGCCGGCGAGTTCGCGGTCCCCGGGTTCGAAGCCACCGACGGAGAGACCGGGGCCCGGGTGTTGGCCGATGCCCTCCGCCACGGTCACGAAGGGGTTGTGGTGAAGGGACTCGACTCGCTCTACGAAGCCGGCAGACGCGGCGCCGCCTGGGTGAAGGTGAAGCCGGTCCTCACCCTGGACCTGGTGGTGCTGGCCGCCGAGTGGGGGCACGGCCGGCGTCAGGGATGGCTGTCCAACCTCCACCTCGGAGCGCGTCATGGCGACGAGTTCGTGATGCTCGGCAAGACCTTCAAGGGTCTGACCGACGAGTTGCTCAGGTGGCAGACCGAACGGCTCCAAGCCATCGAGGTCCGGAGGACCCAGAGCACCGTCTTCGTCAGGCCGGAACTTGTCGTCGAGATCGCCCTCGACGGCGTCCAGGTGTCGACCCGATACCCGGGCGGGGTCGCCCTGCGATTCGCCCGGGTGCGCGCCTACCGGGCGGACAAGGAGCCCAACGAGGCCGACACGCTCGACACCGTGCGGGCATTGGGCGGCCTGCCCCCGCTCGGCGCGTGATGCGATACTGACCCCCACCCGTCGACAAGGATCTGAATGGCCACTCCCCATATCGCCGCCGAGAAGGGCGACTTCGCCCCTGCGGTGCTCCTCCCGGGCGACCCGCTGCGCGCCCAGCACATCGCCGAGAACTTCCTCGACGACGCCCGTGAGGTGACGGCTGTGCGCAACATGCTCGGCTTCACCGGCACCTACCAGGGCGTCCCGGTGTCGGTGATGGGCACGGGAATGGGAATCCCTTCGGCTTCGATCTACGCCACCGAGCTCGTCACCCAGTTCGAAGTCGAGAGCCTGATCCGCGTCGGATCGTGCGGCGCCCTCCAGCCAGATCTTGCCCTGAGGGATGTGGTGCTCGCCATCGGCGCCTGCACCGACTCGGGCGTCAACCGCGTTCGCTACGGGGGCTACGACTTCGCCGCCACCGCCGACTTCGCCCTTCTCCGGGCGGCGGTGGACGCCGCCGAAGGTGCCGATGTCGAGGTTCGGGTGGGGAACGTCCATTCGGCCGACCTGTTCTACAACCCCGAGGAGGGGGTCTTCGAGCGGATGCGGGACATGGGGGTCCTGGCTGTCGAGATGGAGGCGGCCGGGCTCTACGGAGTCGCCGCCGAGAAGGGCGCCCGTGCCCTCACCATCCTCACCGTTTCCGACCACATCCTCAAGGGCGAGGAGACCACATCCGACGAGCGCCAGACCACGTTCGACGACATGGTGGGAATCGCTCTGGAGGCGGTGCGCACCGACGCCGAGGGCTAGCCGCCGCTCGTTCAGCGTGCATCGACCAACACTGTTTGTTGACGAAGGCACGCTGAACGACTTCCGACTTCCGTCTTCCGACTTCCGACTTCCGTCTTGGGTCACCGCTGCCAGGGAATGGCGGCCAGCACCAGCACCAGCGACACGAGCGTCATGATG
>DATFFO010000229.1:0-3267 GCA_035250025.1 Acidimicrobiia bacterium | reverse complement strand
CCACGACCACGGCGGCGACGACCCCCGACACGGGAGCCGACACCACCCAGCCGACCACCGATACCACCGAACCGGCTACCGACACCACCGGCGGAGGCGCCGAGGGCACCGTCACGGTCGGCTTCATCTCCCCGACCACCGGCTTCGTCGCCGCTCTCGGCACGGACATGCAGCGGGGCTGGGAGATGTACTGGGAGCAGAACGGCAACACCGTCGGCAACGTGACCGTCGAGACCGTGTTCGAGGACGACGCCGGCGACCCCGAGATCGCCCTCACCAAGGCCCGGCGCCTGGTCGAGGAGGAGCAGGTCGACATCGTCGCCGGCCCCATCCTGGCCAATACCGCCTACGCCGTTGCCGAATACGTAGCCGAACAGGAGATCCCCACCCTCCACATCACGGCGGCGGACGACCTGACCCAGCGCGAGGCCGACCCCCACGTGCTGCGGGTGGGCTACAGCTCCAGCCAGACCAACTTCCCGGCCGGCCAGTGGGCCTTCGACCAGGGGCACCAGACAGCGGTGACGATCTGTCCGGACTACGCCTTCGGGTGGGAGAGCTGCGGCGGCTTCGTCAGCGCCTTCACCGCGGCCGGCGGCGAGGTGGTCGAGCAGATCTGGCATCCGCTCGGCACCCAGGACTTCAGCTCCTACGTCACCCAGGTCCAGGCCACCGCCCCCGATGTGGTCTTCGTCGGCTCGGCGGGCGGATCCGACGCCATCCTGCTGTTCGGGGCCTGGTCCGACTTCGGCCTGGCCGGGACCACGCCCATCGTGGGCAACTGCTGCTTCGCCGACCAGGTCTTCCTGCGCGAGGTGGGCACCGAGGCCATCGGGGCGGTCAACAGCTTCACCTACTGGGTGGAGGGCCGCGACGATCCGGCGGTGCAGGAGTTCGTCGCCGCCTACGAGGAGGCCCACGGCGAGATCCCCTCGCTGTACGCTGCCGGCAGCTACATGATGGCCCAGGTCGTGGCCGAGGCCCTGGCCACCACCGGGGGAGAGGTCAACGGGTCGGAGTTCATCGACGCCGCCCGGGGCGTGTCCCTCGACAACAGCCTCTACGGTCCGCTGGTGTTCGACGACTTCAACAACGTCGTCGGCCCCGTGTACGTCACCGAGATCGTCGAGCGGGAGGACGGCACCCTGTGGGCCGTCGACACCGAAACCTTCGAAGAGGTCAGCCAGTTCTGGGACAAGACCCCCGAGGAGTACATGGAGAACCCCGTGTTTACCCGGGACTTCCAGGGGAATTGAGCTCGGCGGCTACGTCTGACGTCCCTCCTCCCGATCCTGCGGGACCGGGAGGAGGCACCGCCCTGGTTGTGGAGGGAGTCGTCCACCGCTTCGGCGGCGTGACCGCCGTAGACGGCGTCAACCTCGAGGTGGGGATGCGGGAGCGGGTGGCCGTGATCGGCCCCAACGGGGCGGGCAAGACCACCCTGTTCCGGCTCATCGCCGGGGAGTTCCGCCCCACCGAAGGACGCATCTCCCTGTTCGGGCGCGATGTCACCCGCCTGCCCGTCCATCGCCGGGCCCGCATGGGCCTGTCCCGCACCTTCCAGGTGTCCAACCTCTTCCTCAGCCTGTCGACGGTCGAGAACGTCCGGGTCGCCGTCCAGGCTGGGGGCTCCGAGCGCTGGCGGTTCTGGAAGCCGATGCGCGCCCAGGACGCCGCCGAGGAGCAGGCCCGAGAAATGCTCGACCAGGTCGGTCTCGCCGACCGGGCCGCCGACCACGCCGGCGACCTGTCCCACGGCGAGCAGCGGCAACTGGAGATCGCCGTCGCCCTGGCCACCGCCCCCCGGTTCCTGCTTCTCGACGAGCCGGCCGCCGGGCTGTCGGCGGCGGAACGGAACCAGTTGCGCACCGCCCTCGAAAACCTGCCCCGGGAGCTGCCCTTCCTGCTCATCGAGCACGACATGTCGTTCGCCATGACCCTGTCCGACCGGGTGCTGTGCCTTGACAACGGCCGTCCCATCGCTCTCGGGCGGCCCGCCGAGGTGCGCGGCGACCCGGCGGTCAAGGCCGTATACCTGGGGCGGGCGGGATGACGCTCCAGGTCTCGGGTCTGTATGCCGCCTACGGCAAGGCCATCATCCTCCGGGGCATCGACCTCGAGGTCCCCGAACGCCAGGCGGTGGTGCTGCTGGGACGCAACGGGATGGGAAAGACCACCCTCATGCGCGCCATCAGCGGCCTCCACCCGCCCACGGTTACCGAAGGATCCGTCCGTCTCCTCGGCGAGGAGATCGGCGGACTGCCCAATCACGCCATCGCCCGCCGCGGCCTGGCCCTCGTCCCCCAGGGCCGGCGTGTGTTCGGCAGCCTCACCGTCGCCGAGAACCTCACGATCGGCGGCCGGGGCGACGGCTGGGACCTCGACCGGGTCTACGAGCTGTTCCCCCGCCTGGCCGAGCGCCGCAACCAGCTCGGCGGCGTGCTGTCGGGGGGCGAGCAGCAGATGCTGGCCATCGGCCGCGCCCTGATGACCAATCCCGTGCTGGTGCTGATGGACGAGCCCTCCGAGGGCCTGGCCCCGGCGGTGCGGGACCTGGTGCTCGACTGCCTCCTCCTCCTCAAGCAGGAGGGCCAGACGGTCCTGTTGGCCGAACAGAACGTCGACCTGGCCATCGAGGTGGCCGACCGGGTGGCGGTGATCGGCGAGAGCGGCACCATCGAGTGGCAGGGCGACCCCGCCGAGCTGCGGGCCGACCCCGCCCTCATGAACGAACTCGTCGGCCTGTAGGCCGACATTTCCCAAACTGGAGGATCCCAAATGCCCGAGCGGCCTGAACGTGGTGACTATCTGATCGACGGCGGCGTCATCGTGAGCGTCGATCCCGACATCGGCATCCTCGACCGAGGACAGATCCGGGTCCGCGACGGCGAGATCCTCGAAGTGGGAACCGACCTGGTCGCCGACGGCGCCGAGCGGATCGACGCCAGTGGGATGCTGATCATGCCCGGGCTGATCGAGTCCCATTTCCACATGTGGAGCTCTCTGGGCCGTAACTTCATCTCCGAGGGCTACGAGTATTTCCCCGCCAAGTGGGCCACGTCGGCCCATTACGAGCCGGAGGACTTCTACCGCAGCGTGCTGCTGGGTTCGGTGGAGGCACTCAATGCCGGCATCACCACCATCCACAACTGGTCGCACAACACGCGCACGCCCGCCCATGCCGACGCCGAGCTGCGCGCCCACCAGGAGGCGATGGTCCGGACCCGCTACTCCTACGGACACCGCGACATGCTTCCCGAGGACGAG
>DATFFO010000228.1:0-17083 GCA_035250025.1 Acidimicrobiia bacterium | reverse complement strand
CCGGGTAGGGGCGGTGTCACGGGGAACCGTGTCACCCAGCCGCGACAGGGCGTCTCGGACGACGGCGCCGTCGGTGCCGGCCAGGCGCCCCCAAAATCGGGTGGTCTCCCCGTCGGCGCTCTCTTCGAATACCAGTCGCCGCTCGTCCCGGGCGCGGCGTTCGTCGGCTCTCCCCACCCGCCGGTGCTGAGCCACGAACCGGCGCATGCCGACCAGGTCGAACCGGTCCGACGCCTCCATCGCCTCATCCGAAGCCCCTGTCGCCGCCAACCTGCAGCGGAGCACCGCCCGATCCACCGTGATCGCCCCATTGTCGAGATGATCCAGAACCGAAAGGGCATCGTCCCGGGACAGCCTCACCAGATCCGAGGCGGTCTCCCGGGTGATGTCGAGCCGACCGGCGGTCCAGTCGACCAGAGAACGGGCACCGTCCTGGAACGGAAGTCGCTGGCGTCCCGCCTCGTCCACCAACCGGGCCTGGACCGCCCGGATCCGTGACACCACGGCCTCGAGGCGAACCAGTTCGCCTTCGATCCGATCTGGTGTCCACCCCTGGTACTCCATGACCGCAACATATCGCTGAGGTGTGACAAATTCTGTCGCCGCGCCAGGAATCTTCTGAGAAATCTCGTAGATCCGCATAAGCGCCCATCGTTAAGCAGAAAGCGGCACAATCAACGCATGGGCCGGAATGGAGACAGAATGACGATCGAAACGAAGACCGCCGACGCGCTCAGCCAGAGGTTGTTCGCAGCCACGGTCGACGCCATGGACATGCTCACCGTGTACGTCGGCGACCGCCTCGGCTATTACCGCGCCCTGGCCGAGCTCGGCCCCCAGTCCTCCTCTGAACTGGCAGAGCGAGCGGGGACCACGGAGCGGTACACGCGCGAGTGGCTCGAGCAGCAAACCATCACCGGCATTGTCGAAGTAGACGACGTGTCCGCTCCGTCCGAGCAACGCCGCTACTCGATCTCGCCGGGCCATGCCGAGGCGCTGACCGACGGGCTCTCCCTTGCCTACATCACCCCCTTCGTTCGCATGGTGGCGGCGGCGGGCTTCCAGGTGCCCCACATCGTCGAGGCCCATCGCCAAGGAAACGGCGTCTCTTGGGCCCAGTACGGCCTCGACATGCGGGAGGCGCAAGGCGACATGAACCGGCCGTTCTTCGCCGGTCTTCTCGGCCAGGAGTGGTTCCCGTCTGTCCCCGACTTGCACGAGCGCCTCAGTGATGGGGCGAGAGTGGCGGACATCGGGTTCGGCCATGGATGGTCGGCCATCGCCCTGGCGACGGCCTACCCGGGCATCACCGTTGATGGCTTCGACGTCGACGAGCCCTCCGTGGAGACCGCCAACCAGAACGCGAAGGCCGAGGGCGTGGCCGACCGGGTGAAATTCCACGCCGTCGATGCTGCCGGCGTGGCCCCGTCCGAGAGATACGACGTGGTGACGGCCTTCGAGTGCATCCACGACCTGCCCCACCCTGTGGCGGTCCTCAGCTCGATGCGAACTCTGGCGGGAGGCGACGGCATCGTGGTTGTCATGGACGAGAAGGTGGCCGACGCCTTCGGCGCCATCGGTGACGACATCGAGCGAGTCATGTACGGCTTCTCAAATCTCATCTGTCTCCCCGACGGGATGGCGCACCCCGAATCCGCCGCCACGGGGACCGTGATGCGTGAGGGCCAACTGGCCGCATATGCCCGTGATGCGGGCTTTTCGGGTGTTGATGTCCTTCCCATCGAGTCGGACCTGTGGCGGTTCTACCGCCTGACCTGAGTCAGATGGCCGATTTCGAAGAGGCCGTCCTGGCGGTGCTCGAGTCGCTCGGGCACGGGGAGGTCGTCACGTACGGCGAGGTAGCGGAGCAGGCGGGTTTCCCCGGCGCCGCCCGGGCAGTAGGAAGCCTGCTGCGTCGGACCGGGGCTGATGTCCCCTGGTGGCGGGTCGTTGGCGCCGGAGGCCACATTCGCTCACCCGAACCGCATCGCCAGGCCGAGCTGCTCAGAGCCGAGGGCGTCATGGTGGCCGGCCGCCGCATCGTCGCCTGACGGGGCTCTCGCCGCCCTACCCCGGCGATAGGCTGACTTGCCATGGAACGCCTCATCACGGTGCAGGGCAAGGGCGAGAACGCCGCCCCTCCCGATACGTGCCACATCGACTTTCGGGTCTGGGCGGCGGCGCCGACCGTCGCAGAGGCGACTGCCCGCATGTCTTCTGCCTCCCGTGACGTCATCGCTGCCCTCACCTCGGGTGGTGCCGATCGGGTGTCGACGGCCCGCTTCTCCATTCGCACCCATCACGACCACCAGGGGCGACCTGCCGGCTTCCAGGCTGAGACGGCCGTCCGGGCCGTGGTCACACTCGAAGAGGGTTCGGGCGATGCCGTCTCCGGCCTCCTGGGCGCCGCCGTGGACGCCGGGGGCGACTCCCTCGCCCTTGACGCCGTCGACTTCACTCACGCCGACCCGACCGCCGTCGAAGAGGAAGCGGCTCGCACCGCCATCGCCGACGCCCGCCGCCGGGCAGAAGTGATGGCCGAAGCCGCCGGAGTCGCAGTCGGCGAAGTCCTCACCATCGAACAAGCCACCCACCACGCTCCCGGCCCGCTCCGTTTCAAGGCCATGGCCGCTGAAGCGGCCGACATGCCGGTTCAGCCCGGTACGAAATCGGTGACCGTCGAAGTCCGCGTCACCTTCGCCCTGACATGAAGACCTTCAACGTCGTCGAGTTGATAGAGCGCAAACGGGACGGCGGAACTCTCGGTGCCGAGGAGATCGGCTGGCTCATGGCGGGCTACACCAACGGTGACGTCGCCGACTACCAGATGGCGGCCATGGCCATGGCGGTCTTCCTCAACGGCCTCGACGACGAGGAGCTGGCGGCCTGGACCGGGGCCATGCTCAACTCCGGCGAGGTCCTCGACCTGTCGGGTGTGGAGCGTCCCAAGGTCGACAAGCACTCGACCGGCGGAGTCGGTGACAAGGTGTCGATCCCGCTCGCCCCGATCGTGGCCGTGTGTGGCGTCGCCGTCCCGATGATGTCTGGAAGGGGTCTCGGCCACACGGGTGGCACCCTCGACAAGCTGGAGTCGATCCCCGGGTTCACCACCCAGCTCGACCCCGAGCGCTTTCGCCAGATCCTCGCAGCCTGCGGGTTCGTGATGGCGGGCCAGTCCGAGAGCCTGGTGCCGGCCGACCGCAAGCTGTATGCGCTGCGCGACGCCACCGGCACCGTTCCCTCGATCCCGCTCATCGCCTCGTCCATCATGTCGAAGAAGCTGGCAGAGGACCTCGACGGGCTCGTCCTCGACGTCAAAGTCGGGTCGGGCGCCTTCATGACCGACATCGGGAGGGCGCGTGAGCTGGCCGCGACGATGGTGGCCATCGGCGCCTCCTACGACGTCGACGTTCGCGCCCTGATCACCGACATGAACCAGCCCCTGGGCAGGATGGTGGGCAACTCCAATGAGATCGTCGAGTCGATAGACGTCCTCCGGGGCGAGGGACCCTCGGATCTCACCGAGGTCACCCGGGCCCTGGCGCTGGAGATGCTCGGCGTCGCCGGGATCGAAGACGGCGAGACCCTGATCGACGAAGCGGTGACCTCCGGCCGCGCCTTGGAGCGGTTCGGGGAGATGGTGACCGCCCACGGCGGGGATGCGGCCGTGATCGACGACCCATCCCTCCTGCCCCAGGCGCCGGAGCGCCTTGAGCTCCTCGCTCCTCGTTCCGGATTCGTCGTCGCCTGCGACGCCCGCAGGATCGGGGTGGCAGCCATGCGGCTGGGGTCGGGAAGGACCCGCAAGGAGGACTCCATCGACCCGGGGGTAGGCATCGAGCTCGTCGCCAAGGTAGGAGCCGAGGTGGCGGAGGGCGACATGGTGGCGGTGGTCACCCATCAGCCGGGGGATGTGTCCGAAGCCGTAGCTCTGGCGGAGTCGGCCTGGACCATCGGAGACGAACCGCCCTCCCCGTCGCCGCTGATCCATGAGCGCATCAACGGTTAGGATTTTGAGTGTTTAGTCAACTTCTGGCGGCGGGTTAGCATCGGCCCCTGTTCCGATAAAGCGAAGGAGACAGCCGCTATGCAGGTCGTCGTCTGTGTCAAGCAGATCCCCGACCCCGCCGGCCCCCAGGCCCTGGATCCCGAAACCCATTTCCTGGTCAGGCCGACCGAGCAAGTGCTCGACGACACCGACCGCTACGGAGTGGAGATGGGATTGCAGATCGCCCAGAAGCACGGCGGGTCCGTCACGCTCGTTTCGATGGGCCCGGCCGGCTCGATGCAGGGCATTCGCCAGGCCCTGGCGATGGGCGCCGACAAGGCCGTGATAATCGACGACGGTGATCTCAAGGGCTCGGACGCTCTCACCACCGCCCGTGTCCTGGCGGCGGCCATCTCCCGACAGGCCTTCGATCTGGTCATCGCCGGAACCGAATCCACCGACGGGTACTCCGGGGTGCTCCCCCAGATGCTGGCCGAGTTGCTCGACGCCCCCGCCCTCACCTATGCCACGTCGGTCGAGGCGGGCGACGGCGCCATCACCATCCACCGCCAGACGGCGGCCGGCTACGACGTGGTCGAGGCGAGCCTGCCGGCAGTGGTCGCGGTCACGGCCGGGGTCGTCGAACCGCGATACCCGACCTTCAAGGGGATCATGGACGCCAAAAAGAAGGATGTGGAGACGCTCAGCGCCTCCGACCTGGGGATCGACACGGCGCTCGACCAGAGGGTCGATTCCGTCGAGGCGGCCCCGCCCCGGGAAGCCGGGGCCAAGATCGAGGACGACGGCGAGGCCCACCTCAGGATCATCGAGCTACTCGAGCAGAGGAAGGTGATCTGACATGGCCTCTGTATGGGTCTTTGTCGAAGAGGACAACGGCGCCCCGTCGACCATCGGGCTGGAACTGCTGACGAAGGCGAGGGAGATGGGCGATGTGACTGTCGTCTATCTCGGCGAGGGTGGCGACGCCGCATTCGCCCGCCTCGGCGAGCACGGGGCTTCGCGGGTGGTCCATCTCGACTCCGGCGATGCTCTCCCTGCTGCCCCGGTGGCGGCGGCGCTGGCCGATCTGGCAGGTGAGTCTGGCCCGGAACTGATCATGTTCGGGCAGGCGTATACCGACCGCGACGTGGCCGGCCGCCTGGCCGTGAGACTCGGTCGTTCCCTTCTCTCCAACGCCTCAGACGTCGCCCTGGACGGCGACGGGGTGGTGACGACCCACGAGATCTTCGGGGGGACTCAACTAGCCAAGGCCAGCGTCGCGGGTCCCGGGCCCCATCTTGTCATCGTGCGGCCCAAGTCGTTTCCCGTCGAAGCCTCAGGTGGCGGCGCCCCCGAGGTGTCGGTCGTCGAGCTTCCCGACGCCGGCGCCGCCGCGGCCACCATTACGGCCCGTCATGCCGAGGAGCGGGAGGGTCCCCAGCTTGGCGAAGCAGCCGTGATCGTGTCGGGTGGCCGAGGCCTCGGCGCCGCCGAGTCCTACGAGCTGGTCGAGACGCTGGCGAAGAAGCTGCGGGCGGCCACCGGCGCCACCCGGGCGATCGTCGACGCCGGCTGGGTCCCCTACGCCAAGCAGGTGGGTCAGACCGGCAAGACCGTCAAGCCCGACGTCTACATCGCCGCCGGCATCTCCGGCGCCATGCAGCACCTGGTGGGCATGAAGGACTCCAAGACGATCATCGCCATCAACAAGGACGCCGACGCCCCGATATTCGGCATCGCCGATCTCGGGGTGGTGGGCGATGTCCACAACGTGCTCCCCAAGCTCATCGAGGCGCTGGAGTCGCGCTAGTGGTGTGTCGCGTCAGAACTTGAAGCGGAACGGGAGCAGCTCGTCGAGGGTGTGGGTCATGACCTTGGACCCCGAGCCGGCGGTGACATGGACCTCGTCCACCCCGAACTCGGCCATGATCTGGCGACAACGGCCGCACGGGTAGGCGCCCGCCACCGAGCTGGCGTCGATGCAGGCCACCGCCACCGCCTCGATCTTCCGCACACCCGACGACACCGCGTGGGCGATGGCTGTGGCCTCGGCGCATGACGTGGCCGGGTAGGCGGCGTTCTCGACATTGGCCCCCGTGTAGGTCAGCCCATCGGAAGACAGCACGGCCGCTCCCACCCGGAACTTCGAATACGGGGCGTAGGCATTGGACGCCGCCTCCCGGGCGAGGGCGATGAGGTCGTTGCGATCACGCATCGGCGAGGAGCGCTTCGACGAAATCGGCAGGTTCGAATGGCAGCAAATCGTCCATCCCTTCTCCCACTCCGATGTACTTGACGGGCACTCCCAGAGAACGCTCGACGGCCACTACGACTCCCCCCCGGGCGGTGCCGTCGAGCTTGGTGAGGACGATGCCGGTCACGCCCACCGCCCGGGCGAACTCCTCCACCTGGGCGATGCCGTTCTGACCGGCGGTGGCATCCAGAGCCAGGAGGACTTCGTCTACCGGGTCGGCGTCACGCTCCAGGACCCGGCGGATCTTGGTCAGCTCCGCCATGAGATTGTGCTTCGATTGCAGCCGGCCGGCGGTGTCGACGAACACGACGTCACGACCGCGGGAACGGGCGGCCGCGACGGCGTCGAAGGCGACTGCGGCCGGGTCGGCCCCCTCCTGACCGCCGACCACATCGACGCCTAGACGATCACCCCACGTCCGCAATTGCGCTTCCGCCGCCGCCCGGAACGTGTCAGCCGCGCCGAGGAGCGGAACGCGTCCCTCGACCTGCATGAGGCGGGCGAGTTTGGCGATGGAGGTGGTCTTGCCGGCTCCGTTCACCCCCACCACCATCACCACCGCCGGCTTCGTGTTGCCGAGCATGAGCTGGCGCGGCCGATCGCCCATCTCATCGAGGAGCTGGCGGCGAAGCAGCATGCGGGCGGAAGTCGCGTCCTCAGGTCGGGCCTCCCGCACTCCCGCCATGATCTCTCCCGCCGCGGCCACGCCGACGTCGGCCCCGACCAGCGCCTCTTCCATCCCCTCCCAGAACTCGGTGTCGAGGGTGCCGCGAGCAAAGACGCCCCGGAGGGCACCGCCGAGAGATTCGGACGTCCGCGATAGGCGATCGGCCAGCTTCGTCCCCGGGCGAGCGCCCGGCCTGCGTGCCTCGGGGACCGGCCTGTCGACGACCTCGCCGGCCGTTCCCCGGCGACGAGCGAGGTACCAACCAAGACCGGCGACGACCACCAGCGCTGCGATGACCAGGATGATCTGCAGGGTCTCCACCCGGCGATTCTAAGTTGTCCCGCTGCAGCTACGCGAGGCGGGAGAACACGACCGCTCAGGAATGAGCCGGTTGGCGCCCGGACGGCACCGGCAGCCGGTCCAGTTCCTTCCGCACGACGGTGGAGGAGCCTCCCGGCTCCATCGTGACGCCGTAGAGAACGTTGGCCGTCTCCATCGTCTGCTGCTGGTGCGTCACCACGACGAGTTGAGCACTGCCCCGAAACGCATCCACGAGGCGAAGGAACCGGCGCAGATTGGCATCGTCGAGCGCCGCCTCGACCTCATCGAGGATGTAGAAGGGGCTGGGGCGGGCCTTGAAGACGGCAAACAAGAACGCCAGGGCTGCCAGCGAACGCTCGCCGCCGGAGAGAAGGCTGAGCTGGTTCACCTTCTTGCCCAGCGGCTGGGCGCCGATCTCGAGGCCGCTGGTGAGCGGTTCGTCGGGATCGGTGAGGCTCAGGCGCCCCGTGCCCCCCGGGAAGAGGATCGAAAAGTGCTCCTCGTAGGCGGCGGACACTTCGGCGAAGGCGGTCGCGAACCGGGTCTGGATCTCATCGTCCAGCGCAGAGATGACGTGACGGACCTCGTTGCGCGACGCTTCGAGGTCGGCGAGCTGGTCAGACAGAAAGGTGTGACGTTGCTCTAGCTCGGCGTACTCCTGAGCCGCCAGCGGGTTGACAGGCCCCATCCGCCGAAGACGGGCTTGGCGATCTTCGAGTACGGCCGCCAGGTCGGCGTCCTCGGCGGCATTGTCGATAGCCGGCCGATCCGCCGCCAGGGCGGTGGCCTCGTCGGCATCGGCATCACGGCGTAGGCTCTCGGCCACGTTTTCGCGACGCATTCGCGCCTCGGTTGCCTCGACCTCGATCTCGGAAACCCGGCGTCGGGCATTCTCGACCGCGGCCCGAGTCGCCTCGTGCCGGGACCGGACGCCGTCGCGCTGCTGCCCGGTGGAGCCCGCCCGGGCCCGCAACTCGGCCTGACGAGCCCTGAGCTCCTCCAGCCGGGCCCCGAGAGCGTCGATGGCCCGACGAGCGACGGTCTGGACGAGGGCGAGCCGACCCAGGTCGGCTTCGTCAACCGGCTGGGTCAAGTCGGCCTCGAGGGTGGTCGCGACCGTCTGTTCCCTTCCCTCCAGCATGGCGAGGCGCTCGCCGGCGGCCCGCAAATCGGCCGTGGCCTGGTGCCACGAAGCCCTGGCGAGTTCCTGCTCGGCTTCCAGGGCGACCCGGCGGCCTTCGATCTCCTCCCACGCCTTCTGGCGCTCCGCTTCCTCGCCTTCGAGAGCCGCCACCTGCTCCCGGAGGCGGCCCAGCGCACCTTGCCGCTCCTCGGCCGTCTCGACCAGGGCGCGGCGCCGGTCGTGGAGGCGTCCCTGTTCGGCGATCAGGTTGCTGCGGGAGCGGTCGAGGCGTCCCAGCGCCTCGGTGGCGCCTGACAGCCGGGCCTCTGCCGCCTCGAGCAACTCCAAAGCCGCTCGCTCCGCGGCGCGGGACCGTTCGAAGTCCCGCCGTGCCGAGGTGAGGAGAGAGGCGGCCCGGGCGGCGGATGTCTCGGCCCGCTCCACCTCGACCTCGGCGCTCTCCACCATGGCGGGCGAGGCGCCGTCGGGGTGGGCCACCCGGATCCCGTCCACGGCGATGAGGTCGCCCTCAGGAGTAACCGCCCTGATCTCGGGGTGACGGCCGACGATCTGCCAGGCGCTCGTCCATCCCTCGACCACCACGACATCACCCAGCAGAGCGTCGGCCAGGGCGTGGTCGCGGTTGGGACCGAGGCGGTCCACCAGCGCCTCCACCCCTGCCTGGGCGGCAACCGTTCGGGCCGGGTGGGCCGCTCCCGTCCTTACCCGTACCAGCGGGACACCTCCCCTGCCATCCGACTTGAGGCGGGTAACAGCCTGCTCCAGGCGTTCGCCGTCGCCGAACACGGCCGCCGCCGCCCATGGTCCGAGGGCGGCATCGACAGCGGCGGTCAGCGCGACAGGGATGTCGAGGAGGGCGGCGATCGACCCGCGATGACCGGAGGCCGCTTCCACCAGCGTCCGTGACTCGGGATCGGCCAGGCCTTCGGCGGCACCGAGCACCGCCTCCAGCCGGGCGCGGGCGGCGGCCAGCTCGAGCCGGGCATCGTCGTGGTCGGCCCGGGCGTGGTCCCACCGCTCCTGTTCGGTCGTACGGGTGGCTACGTCCTTCTCGTATGAGGTCTGGTGGACGGAGGTCTCGTCGTCCAACGCCCTGATCTCGTCCTTGAGGCCGTCTTCTTCCGTGGCCTCGTCGGAGACTTGCGAGGCGATGACGGCCAGACGACGGTCGACCTGCTCCATCTCACGCCTGTCGCGCTGGTCGGCGGCCTCCAGCGAGCGGACCTCCCCTCGAAGGACGGCCAGAGCTCCTTCGGGTGTCAGCGTCTCCTGGTCGGCCAGCGACCGGGCTTCGTCCTCCACCGCCCGGAACCGACGCTCTTCCCGCTCTGCCGCCACTCCTGCCGCCGCCCGGGTATCGGCGACGATGGAGAGCTCTCGTCGGAGTGAGGTCAGCTCCTCCTCCAGGTCGCGGCGGCGTTCCTCGGCCCCGTCCCGCCTGGCTACGCCGGCGCGGTGCCGCTCCTGGGCCACCGATGCCAGCCGGCGCAGCTTCTCGAGGATCGTCTCGAGCCGAGCCGCCGCCGATGTGTCCCTGTCCAGCGCCTCTCCCACCTCTCCCGCCTGGGCCGTGAGGATGTTGAGAGCTGCCGCCAGCTCACCCTGTTCGGCCTCGGAGTCGGCGATGGTCTGGACGAGACCCGCCTTCTCCGTAGCCAGTCGCCCGGTGACCTCGTCGAGCTGGCGGAGGCGTTCCCCGCCGAGATACAGACGAAGGGCCCGGACCTCCCCGATCAGCTCGGCTTGGCGCTCGGCCGCCGAGGCTTGGCGCTTCAGAGGTCGCATCTGACGCGTCAGCTCCCCGACCACGTCGTGGAGGCGAAGGAGGTCGGCGTCGGTGCGCTCGAGTCGACGGATCGCCCGCTCCTTGCGCTGGCGATGCTTGAGGATCCCGGCTGCCTCCTCGATGATCGCTCGGTGCTCTGTCGGCCCCGAGTTGAGAACGGAGTCGATCTGACCCTGCCCGACGATGACGTGCTGGTGACGTCCCACGCCGGAGTCGGAGAGCAGTTCCTGGATGTCCAGGAGACGGCAGCCGACTCCGTTCAGCTCGTAATCGGAGGTGCCGTCCCGATAGAGGCGGCGGGTGACACTGACCTCGTCGAGGTCGAGCGGCAGGGTGCGACTCTCGTTGTCGAAGACCAGCGTCACCTCCGCCCGGTTGAGAGCGGGACGGGTGGCGGTGCCGGCGAAGACGACGTCCTCCATCTTGTCGGTACGGAGGCTCTTGGTCGATTGCGTTCCCATCACCCAGGACACCGCATCGACCAGGTTGGACTTGCCTGAACCGTTCGGTCCCACGACCACCGTCACACCGGGACGCAGTTCGAGACGCGTGCGATCAGCGAACGACTTGAACCCGGTCAGTTTCAGCGATTTCAGGTACATGAATTACACACGTGTGAGTAGTTGCGAGGAGGTTAGACCCGTCAGCGAGGATTGGGGTGGATGAAGAAGTCACGCAAGGTGACGTCGGGAGCCACCGAATCGGCCTCCACCGACGTCACGGCCGCAGGCGAGGGCCCCGCCCACAACCACTCGGTGAGCTTGTCGCACGCCTCGACGGAACCTTGCGCCCACACCTCGACCCTGCCATCGGCAAGATTGCGCACCCACCCGACCAGGCTCAGGGAGCGGGCGACCTGGCGACAGCTCTGACGGAAGGCGACCCCCTGGACGCGACCGCTGACGAAGGCATGGACCGCTTTCACCAGGACAGTGTCTCATCTCTGACAATGAGGGCAGAAGTGGCTGGACCGCTGGCCGATGACGATCCGCTCGATAGGCGTTCCGCATACCAGGCAGGCCTCATCGGTCCGCCCGTAGACCATGAGCCGCTCGAGATACTCCCCCGCCCGCCCGTCTGGCAGCAGATAGGCCAGATCATCGAGAGAGGTGCCGCCCATCTCCACCCCGGCGGACAGGACCTCCGGGATCGCAGCCAGCAGGCGGTCGATCTCCGCGGCTGTCACCTCGCCGCCCGGTCGGCCAGGGCGGACGCCAGCCCGAAAGAGCACCTCGTCGGCATAGATGTTGCCGAGTCCGGCCATGAGACGCTGGTCCAGGAGCAGCGCCTTGATCGGCGCCCGGCGCCCGGCGAGCACCGTCGCCAGGTCTGCCGGGGTCGGCAGATCCTCGAAGGCGTCCCGGCCCAGGCCGGCGAGTGAGTCAGCCGCCAGCTCCTCGGGGGTGAACACGGCCACGAAACCGAACGTGCGGGGGTCGATGAATCGCACTTCGTCACCCGTTTCCGTGCGGACCACGAGGTGGGCGTGCGGCTCCAACGGGTCACCGGGCTCAGCGATCCTCATCCTCCCCGACATGCCGAGGTGGATCACCCAGGTGAGATCTCCTTCGACTTCGATGAGGAGGAATTTCCCCTTCCGCCCTACCCGTCCGACGCGCCTTCCCACCAGTCGGTCGGCGATGTCGGACGGCCGCCGATTGCGCCGCGCCATCCGCTCCCGGCCCAGCACCACCGACCTGATCGTCGCCCCTTCCAGCACCGGAGCGATGTGACGGCGGGTCGTCTCTACTTCAGGGAGCTCGGGCATGGAGCCGCTACCGTACCCCGGCAAATGGATCGCCCCCGACCCGACCTGAGGCCGCTCGCCGTCGGCGAGATGATCGACGCCGCCATCCGACTCTTTCGAAACAACTTCCTCACCCTGATCAAGATCTCGGCAGCGGTCCTGGGACCGTTGGGGCTACTCCAGATCATCGCCACGGTCGCCGTCGGCCCGGTCGACTTCGCCGCCTTCCTCGATGTCGGGGCGACGCCGACACCGGAGGAGTTCTTCGACCAGATGGGGCCGGTCTACCTCGTCCTCGGGGTGACTTCGATCTTCATCGGTCTGGGCTCGGTCCTGGTGCAGGGGGCGTCGATAACGGCCCTCGCCCAGGTCTATCAGGGCATCGAACCCGACTGGCGGAGCTCCCTTCGAGCGGGCCTGCGCCGTCTGCTGCCCCTGACCGTGTCGACGGTGATCGTCTACATCGTGGCGGGCATCGGTCTCGTGTTCTGCCTCGCTCCCGGTGTCTTCCTGTGGACGATGTGGTCGGTGTCCCCGGCCGCGCTGGTCACCGAGCAGAAGGGCCCGGTCTCGGCGCTGTCGCGTTCCTGGGAACTGGTGCGGGGCCGGTTCTGGCCCACCCTGGGAGCGGTCGTGCTCGGCTACCTGTTGTACTACGTCGCCAGCCAGATCATCAGCACGGTCACCGGTGTCATCACCGTGGCCGGGGCGATGGCCACCGAGTCCTTCTCGTTCATTCCGAGCGTCATCGGCACTGTGCTCGTGTCGATCATCTCCGCCCCGTTCCTGGCGGCCATCGTCACGATCGTCTATTTCGATCTTCGGGTGCGCAAGGAGGGGTACGACCTCGAGTTGATGGCAGCCGACCTGACAAGGATGGAGGGCCAGAGCCAACCAGGCGTCCCCCCGCCGGCGTCCGACGACAACCCCTTCGGGTTGGACGATCCCGGACGCCGGTGAGCCCACCCTCATCGCCTGAGCTGGAACGGCAATGACGAACGACGAAATCCTCCAGGCGATCGCCGACGAGTTGGCCGAACCCAAGTACCGGCTCGGGGAGTCGTGGTGGACCAGGGTCGTGGACTGGCTGCAGGAGATGTGGACGCGGTTCCTGGAATGGGCGACCGACATCTCCGAGGTCGTCGGGGGACCCCTGGTCCTCGGTTTGATCGTCGGGGGAGCCTTGCTGGCGCTGGCAGTGGTTGTCACCGCCAACCTGGGAAGACGCCGCGCCCGGCTGGTCGATGAGCGAATCCGCCGGGAGTACGAGGCCGCCCGCGGCCTCGACCCAGCCGACCTGGAACGACAGGCCCTGGAGGCCGAAGAGCGGTCGGACTACGAGACCGCGCTCCGGCTGCTGTTCCGGGCCGGGTTGATCCGCCTCGACCGCAGTGGCCTCATCGATCTCCGCCCCGGGACGACGTCGGGCACGATCACCGCCACGGTGCCTGGTTTCGCCGCCCTGGCTGAAAGGTTCGACGTCGTTGTCTATGGCGATGCCGCCGCCACCGCCGACGACCCCCGGCTGGCCAGGTCGGTCCTGGCAGAGCTCCTCACAGGGGCCGGGCGATGATTCCCCCCTCTACGACCATCACCGATGAGGGGCGCCGCACCCGCAGGACACTCCTCTGGCTGGCCGGCGGGATCGTCGCCCTCAACGTGGTGGTGTGGGCGGCCAGCTCTCTCACCAGCGGAGGGGCGGTGGCCGGGCCCGAAGGCTCCTCCTTCGTCACAACAGCCCAGGGATCGGCAGCCGCCGCCGGCATGTTCGAGCGACTCGGCCTGACGGTGGAGCGCTCGCGCCTGCCCCTCGACGAGGTCGAGCTCTCCCCGGGAGGAACGCTGATGCTGGTCGATATCGCCGGAGCCGAGTACACCCCGGCGGAGGTGAACGCCGTCATCGAGTTCATGGAACGAGGCGGCTTCTTGGTCCTCGCCGGTCAGACGGAGTTGGTAGAGCGGCTCTTCACCGATCCGTCCTCCTGGCGCTCTGCAGGCGGCGACGCCGCCGCTCCCGTGACACCGCCGCTCGACCCCGCCCTCTTCGACGATGCCCGCCTCTCTGGCTTCGGGTCCCTGGAGGTGTCGGACGGGGATATACCCATCTGGGCGACCGCCGAAGGCACCGTGGTCGCCGTGACCCGCCCCGTCGGGGACGGGTGGTTCTCGTGGGTTGCAGACTCTGCCCCGTTCCACAACGGCCAGATTGGGGCGGGTGACACCGCCGTCGCCGTCTTCCATCTCCTCCAGCCGGACGGGCCGGTCGTCTTCGACGAGTACCGGCACGGGTTCCGCCAGGATGCCGGGCTCTGGGCGGTGATTCCCCCGAACTGGCGGCGGATGCTGTGGCTGGCGGGAGCCACCGGCGTCCTGGCCCTCGTCGCCTACGCCCGCAGGTTGGGACCGCCCCACGACGTTCGCCGTCGGCTTCCGCCGACCCGGGCGGCCTATCTGGACGCCGTCGCCGGCCTCATGAGCCGGGCGGGGGCGACGGAGGAAGCCCTGCGCACTCTTCGCGCCGAGGGCCGGGACCGCCTGGCCGCCAGGGCGTTTGGGGGCGCGGAGCTTGCCGCCGTTGCCGCCGGCGCCGGGCTCGACGAGGAAGCGACCCGGGCGGTTCTGGGCGACGACGTTGGAGAAGGCACCCTGATGGCCGCCGATCGGGCGCTGGCCATCCTCACCCAGGAGAAAAGATGAACGAACTCAGAGAGCGACTCCACGCCGCGGTGGCAGCCGTCGTCCGCGGGCAGACGGCGACCGTCGACGCCCTGCTGGTGGCGACTCTGGTGGGCGGGCACGTCCTCCTGGAGGGCGTTCCGGGCACGGCGAAGACCCTGCTGGCAAGAGCGGTGGCCCGCGCCCTCGGTGTCGACTTCGGACGTGCCCAATTCACCCCGGACATGCTCCCTTCCGACCTCACCGGTACCATGACTTTGCGAGGCGGGGATCTGGCCTTCCGTCCCGGACCGATCTTCACGAACCTCCTGCTGGCGGACGAGATCAACCGCACTCCCCCGAAGACCCAGGCCGCCCTTCTCGAAGCCATGGCTGAGGGTCAGGTGACCGTCGATGGCGTCTCGCGACCTCTCCCCGAACCATTCCTGGTCGTAGCCACCCAGAATCCCATCGAGTACGAGGGGACGTACCCGCTTCCGGAGGCGCAGCTCGATCGCTTCCTGATGAAGGTGAAGGTGGGTTACCCCTCGGCCGAGGCCGAGAAGGAGATGCTCAACCTGCCCCGGATCGGGCTCGCCCCGGCCGGACTGGAGGAGATCGAGCCGGTGACTTCGGTCGAGGAGTTGCTCGAAATGAGGTCCCTGGTCGATTCCACCCACGTCAGTGACGAGGTGGCCGACTACGTGGTGGCATTGGTTCGCCGCACACGGGAGATGCCGTCGGTGGAGCTGGGCGCCTCCCCCCGGGCGGCCGTCCACCTCCTGGCGGCGTCCAAGGGCCTGGCGCGGGTGTCGGGGCGGGACTTCGTCACGCCCGACGACGTCGTCCGCCTGGCTCCCAACGTCCTCACCCACCGCATCCTCATCCGCCCGGAAGCCGAGCTCGAGCGGTACTACCCGGCCGACGCGGTGGCGTCCGCCCTGGCGGACGTCGACGTGCCCCGGTGAGCCTCACGCCGCGCGGGCTCGGCCTCCTTGCCGTAGTCGCACTGCTGGCACTGGTCCTGCCCGGGCCGCTGGTGGTGGTCCTCTTCGTCCTCGCCTGCGCCGTCTGCCTCACCGACGCCTGGCTGGTACGAAGTGTGCCGGCTGTCTCCGTGCGCGTCCCGCCCATCGTCTCCCGTGGAGTGCAGACCACGGTGCGCCTGAGTGTCGATCCCGCACCGGGGGTCATGGTCAGGCAGGTCGGCACCCCTGACGTCCGCATCGAGCCCGACACCGGAGCCGGGGGACTCTCCGCCGCCCTGACCGCCATCCGTCGCGGCCGCCACGTCCTCCCGCGCCCCGCCACCGTCACCGACGGGCCCCTGGGATTGGGGAGGTGGTACCACAGGTCGGGCGACGAGACGACGATCACCGTGTATCCCGACATGCCCGCCGCCCGGCGTCTGGCTACGGAGGTCCGGCTGGGGCGGTTCGGGGACTCCACTCGCCGCAGCCGGGGTCCTCTCGGGCTGGGGACCGAACTCGAGGCGATCCGCGAGTACCTGCCCGACGACGACATCCGCCAGGTGAACTGGCGCGCCACGGCCCGGCTGGCGACCCCCATGTCCAACACCTACCGCATCGAACAGGAGCGCGAGGTTGTCGTGCTGCTCGATACGGGACGGCTGATGGCTTCACCAGTCGACGACGGCACCGACCGGACCCGCCTGGACGTGGCGGTTGATGCTGCCGCCGCCCTGGCGGCAGTGGCCAACGTGGTCGGTGACCGCATCGGCCTGGTCGCCTTCGATTCGGCCATCCGTCGGCGCGTCCGCTCCCGCCGTGACGGAGGCGACGTCGTGGTGACGGCGATCCACGACCTGGAGCCGACGGGCGCCGAGAGCGACTACGAGCTGGCGTTCCGCACCGTCGCCCATCAGAAGCGAGCCTTCGTGCTCATCCTCACCGACCTGATGGAGGAGACCGCGGCCCGGCCGTTGATCGAGGCGATGCCGATCCTGGCCCGCCACCACGCCGTCGCCGTGGCCGGGGTGACCGATCCGGCGGTCGTCGCCGCCCTCCGCACCCCCGCCCGAGCAGTGGAGGATGCCTTCCTGACCGCTGTCGCCGTGGACGTGGAGACGTCTCGGCGGCGGGCGGCCATCCGGCTCGGCGGTTACGGGACCACCGTCATCGACGTGGCGCCTCGCCTGCTTCCCGGCCGCTGTGTGGAGGCGTACCTGCGGGCCAAGCGCCGGGCACGACTGTAGGTGCCCCCGTTCTCCGGGCCACCGACCGCGGAAACCGCAGTCACGAACCCTGAGCTCCAGCGGCGGCCGCCCCCGGGCCGCGCCAGGCGAACAGGCCCCAGAACAGCCCTCCGATCACCACGCCGATGACGGCGGTCGGCAGGAGCGACATCCCGACCCGGCTGGCGTAGCCCTCGACAAGCCCCGCCACCACCAGCCAGGGCACGGTGCCGCCCGCGATGAGCAGGGCCGGGACCGCCTCGGAGCTCAATGACTCCTTCCGTGTCCGCCGCCCCGGTTTGAGAATTGCCCGGCCCAAGGCGAGTC